>CAZVFR010000183.1:0-7377 GCA_964626505.1 uncultured Methylococcaceae bacterium | reverse complement strand
TTGGCCAATCAGGCGTATCAGGGCTATATCGATAATTGGTCGGAAGCCGCAATTATTCCCAAGTTTCTCGACGTGGTCAAAAAGGCCGCAAGAGCAAGCAAATGCACAAAGATATTAGAGAAGTTAGAGGTGCTGAATCAATGACCCATATATTGATAACCGGGGGAGCAGGCAACGTTGCTAGCGCATTAAGCAAAAGGCTTGCGGAGAATAGTGACAACAAACTCGTGATTGCTGACAATTTGCTGACCGGAAACGTATCCAAAATCCCATTACACCGCGAAAATGTCGAATTCATTAAATGCGACGCGAATGATTACAATGACATTTCACCGCTGTTTTTCGCGTTCCGCTTCGACTACGTGTTCCACTTTGCCGCAGTGGTGGGTGTGCAACGCACCTTGGAAAATCCGCTTTGGGTTCTCAAGGATATTCATGGATTCGAAAATGTGCTGAATTTATCCAAAAACACCGGCGTCAAGCGCATCTATTTTTCATCTTCATCCGAAGTTTACGGCGAACCCTTCGAAATTCCGCAAAACGAAAACACCACACCACTGAATTCGCGCTTGCCCTATGCGGTTGTCAAAAATGTCGGTGAGGCCTTCCTGCGAACATACTACAACGAGTTTGGCTTGAAATACCTGATATTCAGGTTTTTCAATACCTATGGCCCCGACCAAAGCGAAGACTTCGTGGTGCCACGCTTTGTGCGTCAAGCACTAAAGCACGACGAGTTAATGATCTACGGTGACGGCTCACAAACCCGAACCTTCTGCTACGTCGATGACAATGTAGAGGCATGCGTTAACGCCCACTATAGCGGCCTGATCGAAAATGAAACAATCAATATCGGTAGTGATATTGAATTTAGCGTACTCGAACTGGCCGAAAAAATTATTCAAATCTGCGAATCTAAATCCAAAATCGTGTTCCTTCCGCCATTAGCCGAAGGCGATATGACCCGAAGAAAACCTGATATTTCCAAAATGCGGCGGTTACTCGATCGGGATTTAGTATCGCTTGAAGAAGGCGTGATGAAACTTGTCAAGCATTATCAGAACCTGTCCGAATAAATCTCTCGAATATATTCGTCACCCATCACCCATGTACCCAGCGTAAATTAGGACCGCGAAACACCCCATCGGATGAAATACACGGATGTATTTCATCAATAACTTCGGTAGTATGGGCTAATAATCGAAAAATCGAGTTTCGTTTGCACAGCGGAAGCAATCCAGGAAGAGCCGTTTCCGAACAAATACTATTTTAAATAACCAGAAGCCGGAGCAACCCATGTTCTCAACAGCCACAGTCACCGCACTACTTTTCGCCCTCTTTTTCGTCGGGCTTGGTATTATGATTTGGATAGACGGCAAAAAGACTTATATATTAGCGCCCAAATACAACCACAGTGATGGAGACCAGGAATCTAGCGGAGAGAATGCACCCGCCGAGCAAGATGCGAGCACAAAAACAGGGGTGTTAACGGCCAAGGCTTCGAGCGACGGAAATGGTAAGGCTTTAGCCTGGTCAGAGCTTGGGTTCGAATACGAGCATTTGGATAAAACTTCGATCAAAATGATTCTGGACTTAAAATTCAGCTACCAGTTCGACCTTCAGGCGGACAATGATGCGGCAAAAGTTAACACAAAGATCGAAAGTTATTTGAATTCTGACAACGTTAAAATCATTGAACAATCCTTACCCCTCGCGGATAAAAACAAAACATTAAAAGAAAGTAAAAAAATTACGAAATCTCAACGCCATATTGTGATATTAAAATCCGGTGAGAAATTTACCGCGGTTATCAAAGCAACGGCGGAAGTTGAAAGCATCGAAGGTGGAACCTGCGCAGGCAGTGTTAGTGCGACACTGGAGGAAATCACCTATCGACCAGAACTTCAACCCATGTAATCCCGGTCGCCGTTGTAGCCCAACATCTACTTTTACTGGGCCGAAGTACTGCCCATCGACGCGAACGTGACGTTCGGTACAACCCGGCAGCGATAAGTACGGCGCTTACACATTGCTAAATTTGAATTATCGAATATCGCAGAGACGACTTCACACAAAATAAAACCGAGACATAGTTTGACAGTGCGCCAAAACTAATGCTCTCGAAAGCTGTTAACAGGTGAAATTCATGCAATGCTTACTTATATACCCGCAATTTCCAAAAACTTTCTGGTCATTCGAAAGCGTTCTCAAACTTGTCGGGCGTAAGGTAACGCTTCCTCCGTTGGGCCTAGCAACTGTCGCGGCACTTTTCCCGGGCAATTGGGAATTCAAACTAGTTGACTGTAACATTCGACCGGCCTCAGAGGAGGAATGGGCATGGGCCGATATCGTTTTCTGTTCGGCCATGGTGGTTCAGAAGCAGGATCTTTTCGACCAAATTTCAGCAGCGAAACAACGCGATAAACCCGTCGCTGTTGGTGGTCCTTATGCGACTTCCGTACCCGAAGATATGCATCAGGCGGGCGCGGATTTTCTGGTGCTGGATGAGGGAGAAATTACCGTTCCTCTGTTTCTGGAGGCATTGAAGCAGGGAGATACCAGCGGTGTATTTCGTTCCGATGGGGAAAAACCTGATGTGACGGACACGCCAATACCGCGCTTCGACCTCTATGATTTCAATGCCTATGATTCCATGTCCGTGCAGTATTCACGCGGCTGTCCTTTTCTGTGCGAATTCTGCGACATTATCACCCTGTACGGTCGTCGCCCACGAACTAAGACTCCAGAGCAAATGATGGCAGAGTTAGACAAGCTCTATGAACATGGCTGGCGGCGTAGTGTGTTTATGGTGGATGACAACTTCATAGGCAACAAGAAGAATGCCAAAGGAATGTTGCGCGTACTCAAGACGTGGCAAGAGGCGCACGGCTATCCATTTGCATTTTTGACCGAGGCCTCCGTGGACTTGGCGCAAGACAAAGAACTAATGCAGCTGATGGTAGCGTGCAATTTTGAATCTATATTTCTGGGTATTGAAACGCCCGATGAAGAAAGTCTGAATTTGACTAAGAAATATCAGAATGTCCGTCATCCACTGGCCGAAGGCGTTGATACCATTGTGCGTGCCGGGCTTCGACCCATGGCCGGGTTTATTCTTGGCTTTGACGGCGAGAAAAAAGGCGCCGGCAAGCGCATTACCGAATTCGTTGAGCAGACCGCCATTCCTACGCCCGTGATCAGTATGCTTCAGGCATTGCCTAACACCGGCTTGTGGGACCGCCTCGAGAAAGAAGGTCGTCTTCATAAGGACGGTGGAGACATTAACCAGACAACTTTG
The DNA here is from genome assembly GCA_964626505.1 of uncultured Methylococcaceae bacterium. Lineage (GTDB taxonomy): Bacteria > Pseudomonadota > Gammaproteobacteria > Methylococcales > UBA1147 > CAZUGA01. The sequence continues at coordinate 4,079 of CAZVFR010000183.1, read as the reverse complement.
ACAAACTTCGATACTCAGCGGCCGATTGACGAAATCGCTCAGGAATACGTCGAGGCTTTTCTGTCCGCCTACGATGAAGGATGCTATTTGGATCGCGTCTACCGCTGCTTTTTGAAACTCGGCCCGCCAGTCAAAACCCGATCATTTTCTGGCTGGCTCATGCCCGAACTTGACGAGATTCGCGTGCTGTTCACGGTGATATACAGACAGGGCGTTGTGCGCAAAACGCGCTGGAAATTCTGGCATCACTATTTGAATATCCTGTTCAGAAGAACGGCATTATTGCGTCATTATCTGATCTTAATGGCCCACTATGAACACCATATCGATTTTAGGCATGTTGTAAAAGAGCAGATAGAGTCACAATTGCGCCTTCTGGAAAATGAGACAACCAGCGCTAAGGTACTAACGGTGCTTAGCGACCCGAATGGAAAGCCTCAAAAAGAAGTTAGGGCCGAACCAACACCTTTGTCGATAAAGGCTTGAAATACGTGGCGATAGAGACCGCTTTATAGTCGGCATCTGACCTGACAGACGGTGTCCGATCAGGTCGAACGCGACTGGCTGAATACTCCAACAGCGGACATTCAGTTGGTCTGGGAGTGCGGCCCGCGAACGGCCCTAATGCGTCAATAGCAGACCGCCGTGAAAATTCCTGTCTTCCCCGAGGCACAAGGCAAGACACCCCTTCCTTTGACCCTTTCCTCGTTTGTCGAGCACAGGGATATACCATTGACATATCCCCATATTAACTTCAAAATAGATATCCCTAATGTATATCCCTGCAATATGAGGATCTAAAAAATGGTAAGAGCGAGTGTATTTACAACGAATAAAAGTCAGGCTGTACGTCTGCCCAAACCGGTTGCATTACCGGACTCGGTAAAGAAGGTAGACATTGTCATGCTAGGCCGTGCACGGCTGATAACGCCCGCAGGGGAAGCTTGGGACAGTTGGTTTGAAGGTGACGGTGCCACGGAAGATTTTATGGCCGAGCGCCATCAACCAGAAGAACAGGAGAGGGAATCCTTTTAATGTTGAAGTACATGTTGGACACGAATATCGTGATCTATACAATCAAGAATAAACCCCAACAAGTAAAGGATTCTTTTGTAACGCATTATGGCCAAATGTGTATTTCAAGTGTAACGCTAATGGAACTCATTTACGGAGCGGAAAATTCATCTAACCCTGAACGAAATATTAGAGATATAGAGGGATTTTCTGCGCGACTAGACGTACTTCCCTACGACAATAATGCGGCTTTACATACCGGACAATTAAGGGCTGAACTGAGAAGGGCTGGAACGCCAATCGGTCCCTATGACCAGATGATTGCCGGCCATGCACGATCTCGTGGTCTAATCCTGGTTACTAATAACTTGCGAGAATTCAGGCGGGTTGAAGCGTTGCGCCTAGACAATTGGGTGAATACCAAGTAAATATTGTTTAATACAATAACGCATAGCCCGACTGATCTAATCGTCGGGTCGCAATTTCAATCAAACGACAGCTTCTAAGTCTTTCCCCCAAGCGTGCTCGTCCTGTCTGCTTCGGGATCTATTTTATTTTCCGTGGTTTGTTCCGTTGTTGAAGGAACCTTGCTAGCCGGTTCAGAGGTTGTACTCTTGCGTGTTGCGTGCCAAACCCCAGGGCACGCATTAAGCGCATCCTCCCAGGTGCCTTTCCCAGTCGTTTCGTAGAAAATACCATCAATTTTCGCCGCATCGTATCCGGAATAAAGCATCATACCCGTTACCTTTCCGTTCGCGTCGATGGTACCGTCAAAGGTATATTCGAAGCCTGACTTGTTGACAATATCGCCCCTAACACGGGTGCCGGAAATGGTGGCAATACCTATAGCGGTTTCTGCGCCGCAGACTGGCATGTTGGTGCCATCTTCATTGCCGGTACGTCCAAGCACTTCCCATATACCGTCAAATTTTGTAATGTTCTCGATATTGGCGTCCGCTTGTTCCATCTCGGGAGCGGAATTGTCACACCCGGTTGATCCGATAACCAGAATGGATAGGGTAAAAATCGCAGTTCGTATGTTCATAAAAAGCATCAACCTTTACTTTGGAATACGGATGTCTAATGGCATACCCACCTTACGAGTAAGCATCCGTTGTGCTATTCCTTCAAATTTGAAATTCTAGAAAAATCCTATTATACCTTTCGTGTTTTAGAATGCATCGTTGAGGCTGTCTGGCTAAAATGTATTGCAGCGAAAACGTTCCAGAATGAGACCATTTTATCGATTATCTGATGAAATACATCCTTGTATTTCACCCTGTTAGGGTCGCTGCGCGGTCCGAATTAGCTCCAGGCTAATTAGTGAGGCGAATAGTTGACCTATTTAACGAAAATAATCGGAAAAATGGGCCACTTTGGGGCGTTTGCAGCCAATATCACTTTTAACCAGACAGCCTCTAAGAGTTCGCGGAACAGTTACAGGCAATATACATTAACTACCACTATTTATAACGTACATCTATAGGTTGTTTCGCTATTAAGGTTACAATAGTCTTCATGCTGAAAGTAGGATTGACTGGGGGAATCGGTAGCGGAAAAACAACGGTTGCGAATCTTTTTGAACAACGCTCGATTACAATCGTAGACGCCGATCAAATCGCTCACGCCCTTGTTGAACCCGGGGAGCCTGGTCTCGCGGCAATCGTAGAACATTTTGGCGTCGAACTCTTAGATGCGAACGGAAAATTGATACGCCCCAAGTTGCGCGGTATTGTTTTTACGTCACCGGACAAGAAAAAAAAACTTGAATCCATCCTCCATCCCCTGATTTATGACACCATAGACAAAGAGGTTTGCAAACTAAACTCGACTTATTGTATTTTAAGCGTACCGTTATTGATTGAAACAGGACAGTGCGGCAGAGTCGATAGGATTCTGGTTGTCGATTGCTCGGTTGAACTTCAATATGCACGCGTAAAAAAACGCGACGGACTAAATAATGAAGAAATAAAACGAATTTTGTCAACGCAAACATCCCGGCAAGAAAAACTGGCTGTAGCCGATGACGTTATTCGCAATGAATCCGATATCGCGGCGCTTGAAAAACAAATAGAAAAACTGCACAATTTTTACTTAAATATTTCCACAAAACCCGGCCTTTCAAATTGAATGACGATATCGTTTTCGAATTCCCATTAAGCGAACGAATTCGCGTATTTATGCGTCTGGAACAATTGTTCCTGCAAATCGACCATTTCATGCAAGGGAATTCAGTATGGGATAGCCGGGCCGTGATCTCAACACTGTTGGATATATTAACGATATTCAGCCGCAACGACCTTAAGTCGGAAATTCTAAAAGAATTGGATAGGCACTCCAGTGTTCTGACCAGAATCTCACAAAACGAGGGCGTCGATCTCAAAAAACTAAAATCCATCCTCGATGAACTCGAAACTATAAGCAAAGGACTCTACGCAATCAGCGGCAAGATTGGGTTAAGGCTTATGGAAAGCGAACTGTTCAAAAGCATCTCTCAACGCAGCTCTATACCCGGCGGGACTTGTGCTTTTGACCTCCCCGAATATCACTATTGGTTGGAACAAAAAGACAGTCGAAGGTATAAGGATCTGGAACATTGGATTCAGCCGTTTACCACCATCCGACAAGCCATAGATCTAATTCTGCGCTTCATTCGGCAAAGTTCGATGCCTAGCCAAGAAATAGCCGAGTCCGGTTTCTTCCAACAATCCCTGGACCGCGGTCTACCCTACCATTTGTTGCGCGTATCGATTCACCAAACCTTACCTTACTTTGCGGAAATCAGCGGGGGGAAACACCGATTCACGATTAGATTCATGGCCGCAATCGATAGCGAACGGCCCAGTCAGGCCAACGATGACATCAATTTTGAATTAACCCGTTGCTTGTTTTAGAGGCTGTCTGGTTAAAATGTATTGCAGCGAAAACGATCCAGAATGAGGTCATTTTATCGATTATCTGATGAAATACATCCTTGTATTTCACCCTGTTAGGGTCGCTGCGCGGTCCGAATTAGCTCCAGGCTAATTAGTGAGGCGAATAGTTGACCTATTTAACGACAAATC
>CAZVFR010000182.1:0-7382 GCA_964626505.1 uncultured Methylococcaceae bacterium | reverse complement strand
ACGTTTTAACCCCTGTAGGCACGCGCACATTTGCAGCCTTACAGGGTGATAAATGTGGCCTTGTTAACCACTTAGAACCTGTTCAAGATCTCGCTGAAGAGCGCATCACTGCGTTAAAACTGGACTCAAAATGCTCACATACTCCAGTATGCTGCGCTTTTTCGTCCACTTTTGCCTTGCTCTGCATCTCTTGGTCAAGATCTTGAACAGATTCTAAGGATTCTCTTTTTTGACTTAATTCACATCCATCGACGTCAAATCTTCACGCAAGCTTAATAAGCTGGGATTATGCGGAGCCATCCTTTCGGCTCTAGCCATATACACTCCCGCAAGTTTGCGTCGCTCCTGCTGTATCGCATTCCCAATCAACCAGATATACATATCCACAATCCGTTCCTGCCCTTCCAAAGCGTCCTTGTTATCGGATTCCAAGGTCAATACCGCCGCGTAATGTTCATACGCATTTTTTCCTTGCGGCGTAGTAAGGCGTAGCGCTCTAAAATCCTTTTGAGCTTCATCCAAGTGCCATTTTATATCGCTAACCGATTCCGAAACGGTCTTGATTGGTTCTGTACGCTCGGGAGGTCTATACCCTTTATCCGTAGACGAATCGACCGCGTTCAATTTCGCTAACGTGTCGCTGCTAGCATCGGATTCAGCATCCGCCTCAACTTCCACACCGCTATCCATCGGAATGGATTGCGGTGCTACGCCACCTGTTATTTCCAATGCCGAGAAACTGGATGCCTGGCTTTGATCAGGTACCTGCGCTGGGCTTCTTCCTATTGAATTTTGTGCTACTAAAGGCGACTTAGATTGTTTCTGGATTGCAGCACTTTCAATTGAAGAGCGATTGTCACGATCTTGAGATATCCATAATCCAAACAGGCCTAGTAAAGCAAACACCGCTATACTTGCAGCCCAGCGACGTGCCGACCAATCAGACAAAGCCTGCGCAGCCCCACCCGCTATCCCTTGTATGACCTCGCCTGACTGCGAAGGAGTATCGGCAAGACCGGTATACAATTCCGCCAATACCGCAGCCGCCGATTGTGGTCTATCGCTCTGCTTGATAGATAGCATAGACTCAACCACGTTCACCCAGCCCGGTCCGTCACCGGCATCTTCGGAACCGGCAATCCGAGGTAACGGATCAGGTTCATTTTTGCGCATCGCTTTCAGGCGCAAGCGTGAGGTTACTGGGTCACTATGGTTCAGATAAGCGTAAAACACGCCACCTAAGCCGTATAAATCAGCTGCCGCACCGACGCGACTTGCAGCGTCGTATTGCTCTATCGCCGCATACGCCGCCGGCAATTCATTTTCAGAGGGACCGTTCGCTGTCTCGGTAGCCAAGCGGGCCACGGCAAACCGGCCAAGCATGACGTCTCCGTGCTTGTTCTGAAATATAGCTTTGGGGCAAATCCCGCCATGAATGATGCCCTGTTGATGCAAATATTCTAGACCACCCAACAGAGCGACCAATCGATCCGTAAGCTCGTTTTCAGCACATCTATCATCTATTGAAATACAATTATCACCGATGTAATCGGTTACTAAATAAGCTGTATCGTTGAAAGGCAACACATTGTGTACAGCCAACACATTCTCGTGCTGAATCTGCACCAGCGCATCGGCAATTTCAATAAATTTGGCCAACCCCTTTTGATATTTTGTACCGTGACTATCCGACTTCGCTTCAACGACGGTACTGTTGCGTTTCCTTAAGGCAAAATCCTCAGGAAGATACTCGGTTAACGCAACCAACTGGTTCATATGATGATTCAACGCTCGATAGGTAATACTGAAGCGGTCAGCAAAACAAACACTTTCGATCTCATAGACGCCAATCTCAGCGCCGGATTCCAATTTCTGGTCATCGCGTTTGGTCATATTCCGCAGTGCCTCCCTGTTATTTTCACCAGCAGTTCACCTCTTGTTCGGTTTGGATTGATTCGAGTTTATTGTACTCCGAATCTAAACCAGTTCCACGGCTAACCCGCCATGACACTCTATGCATTTTTTACCGTACCAATACTCAGCAAAATCTCAAGTGATTAAGCCTACAATGTTAGATACACTAAGCAACCTATTTCACAACGCTAAAATCTATCGATGCAGCTCGGTATAGACCGCCTCTTGAATGATAAGAAAATTGCACGGGAGCTCCGCAACAGGCGGGTTGCATTGCTTGGTCATCCGGCATCGATGACGTCAAACTTTGTGCACAGTCTCGATGCATTGTTCGACAGCGGAATAAAATTGACGGCATCGTTCGGACCACAACACGGGATGCGCGGTGATAAGCAAGATAATATGGTCGAAACCTGTGACGACACAGACCCAAAATACGCCATCCCGGTATTTAGCTTATATGGGAAATCTCGGCGGCTTACACCGGAAATGCTGGAGACCTTCGACATTCTACTTGTGGATATTCAAGATGTCGGCTGCCGTATTTATACCTTCCTGAGCACATTGTTTTATCTTTTGGAAGACTGCGGTAAAACCGGCAAATCCCTTTGGGTCTTGGATAGACCCAACCCCGCCGGCCGCGAAGTGGAAGGTGCGCTATTGCAACACGGACACGAAAGTTTCGTCGGCGCGGGACCCATCCCGATGCGCCACGGCTTAACCTTGGGCGAAGCTGCAAATTGGTTCGTTCAATATAAAAATCTGGACCTTCAACTCGAAATCGTTAGGATGCAAGCTTACGACCCAAATCAGGGGCCGGGATTTGGATGGCCGGTCGATGAGCTTTGTTGGGTCAACCCCAGCCCAAATATAGCAACGCTGAATGCCGCGCGCGCCTATGCGGGCACGGTACTGTTGGAAGGCACCACGCTCTCGGAAGGCCGCGGCACGACACGGCCCCTTGAAATTGTTGGCGCACCGGATCTCGACATCGAAGCCATTCTAAAAACCATGGCCAGCACCGCACCTGATTGTTTGCAAGGGTGCCGTATAAGGCGGTGTTGGTTTGAACCCACATTCCACAAGCACGCTGGAGATTTGTGTGAAGGATTCCAGCTCCACACGGATTACCCTAAGTACAATCCGAAAAAGTTCAACCCCTACCGAATACTGGCGCTATTTCTAAAAGCGCTACGTCGGCATTACCCCGACTATAAGCTATGGCGAGAATTCGCCTACGAATACGAGCTCGATCGACTGGCCATTGATGTGATCAATGGCGGAACCGGGTTACGTGAATGGGTGGATGACAGTCAGACCGATTTCGGTGATTTAGATAACCGGCTTGCTAAGGATGAAACCTTATGGAAGGAAGAAGCTAAAGAATACTACTTATATTGAACTTGCTTGTTTAACTTAAATCGAGATTAACCCGCATCCATCACCCCCTACCTTTTGATAGGGGGAGCCCTAAATGCTCGAAATTCGAGCAATTTTGGGTGATGGAAAACTACGCGATAAAGCTTATTCCGGCGTCAGATCGACAGTCTTCAATAGCGCAAGTGCTTCTTCGAGAAGCGGAACAGCATCTTCTATATTACCCTTTCTAGCCGCGATTCCAGCTTTTGTAATGTTGGTCCTAGGTTTCTGCAGCAAACGGCCACCTCGAGTTGTTACAATCAATTTCAAAGATTGTCTAGCAGCTCTAGAGACCGTGTTGGTTTCTTCAGCTTTGCCTTGTTTGGCGAGTTCCAGCGCTTCCGCCGTTTGTTTAATCGCTTCTTCCAAAGCAACAGCGTTCCCTTCCAAGCTACAACCACCACAATCATCTCTGGCAACCGCGACACTTGAGACACCAACCAAACCGAAAAGACCGATCAACAACATCGTCAATAACTTTATTTTCATTTTACATTCTCCAGTAAATTACGAAAAAATTACGAAAAGATTTAAAGTATGATACGCCAATATCATTTACGTCTGACAACCCTAAACAGGCTTAGACTGCAAGCTTAACTCGGTAAACATGAATTAAAACTGAATTGATTGCCAGACGCCGATCATGGCGAAGAGGCGCTATTCTATAGAAAAACAGGTCTATTTTGCAAATGACCCTTGCTTGAATTTATTTTCGGCCTAGGCTGCAATTACAGATTCAATGCTAAACATTCGTCCAACACCTATATTAACAGGACTCTGTTGGCTATCATGAGCAGACTACCGCGCCAGTGAAATTCTTTGGGTATTAGCACACCCTCCATAATCAATTCAACAAATAGTGAGGCCCATGATCTCCATTAAGTACTTGACGTCTATATACCTTTTATTCGCCTGCGCTATTGCGCTTGCGCTCGACACGCCGCTCGATGAGCTTTCAACCTACAGCGATAGCGCTCCTGCTACAAGCGTTCAGAAGATTGATCGATATAAGAATCCGGAAGAAGCCGCGCGCGAAAAAGAAATCAAAGACCTTAAGTGTACCATCTGCCAAACGCGCTGTGACTTAGTATACAAAGCCGGAACCAGTACTTGCCGAACCAGCAACGGACAGGTTATCGCCGGATGCCAAGAAAAGGGGGACAATTTTGTTAACCAATGCCTCAAACAATGCAGCGAGTGTTAGCCCGCATTTCTCAGACCTTGAAGTTCAAAAATAAAGAACTCGATCCATACCGTAAAATCGAATCATGGCCTAAAATTTTCAATATACATTAATAAGATACAAACCCATTAATGCATCAACCTCGAAAGGTCTGGCGGTATTATCCAATAACTGATCGACCAGCAATACCTGTCTGGTCAAGAAAACTTTCAAAATAACTTCATTTACAGCTCATATTTGTCGGTTATTAGCTACAATTTAATACGACTAATATTCAATATATTAGGAACTAACCGGTATCTTTTGTAGTCGTATAGCAACAACGACTTAACACTGTTTACGAATTGATTTTGAAACAAATTGCTTTGTGACCCCCACATCACCTTAAAATACTGGTTTATTTGATATTTATATAGATAGGTACAAAACTTGCATGTTCGTACAACACGCTTTCGACTATACTTTATAGGACATTACACTCAATGAATCGACACAAACCCGCGCCGAACCAAGACACCGCAGCCACAAATAATATTTCGGTAGACTATCCGATCGGCAAGCCACGGATACAATCCCAAAGCAATACCCCGAAATTGAACCAAATCACCAAGAAACAGGACGTAGAACTTGAAGCCGTGGCCAACCTATCGATTAATTGATATAGGCTAGCGAGAGGAACGAGCAGCGACGCACTCCGATTCCAAAACTTGAATCATATTCACAACAATCCAGTACAGCACTAAAGCCGCCGAAAACGAGTAAAAGAAGAAGACGATTAGCAGAGTCAAAAATAGGGCCATGCGATTCGCTCCTTCCGCCGAATCCGGATTATTGCGGCGTTGACGTCTCATGGAATAGATGTTGATCAGTCCTAAAGCCAGTGGAAGTAGATTAAGGTACATACCAACCCCAGGAATAGAAAGCGGAAGCGCAAAGCTTCGATCAGGCAAAGAAAGATCGTTGAACCACCAAAACGGAATCTCTCTGAAAATTACGGATTCTGTCGTAACGGTAAACACGGTGATCAGAATTGGAAGTTGCACGAAAAGCGCCACACTGCCTTTAAGACCGGACCAAGGCGACACACCATACTTCTTATAAGTGTCTAGTATTGCTTCGCTTTGTTCAGCCCCCTTATAACGTTGTTTTAGCTGATCGATTTCGGGGGCCATCTTTGCTTGGATTGCAGTAAATTTTCGTTGTTGGGTAGCTGACCAAATACTAATTGGTAGCGTTACGAGTCGGACAACCAACGCTAAGCACACCATTGCAAACCCCAAACTCCCGACCAGCTCGCTGACCTTTAACAAAAATCTTTCAATCAAGAACCCAAGAGGCTTCAGAGGAGACCACAAAGCATCGAACATGATGTATTCATGCCTACTACCCTTGAGATCACTTCCAAGCAACGCGATAGCACTGATTTCGTATTCCGCTGTAATACTCGTCGAGGAAGCAAATAGCGCTACTTTTTTGCTTTCCAAAATAGGCAAGCGCAGGTCATCGCTCGGAACCGCTACTCCACTGTCAGGAGCACCTCTTAGTTTAGCGACTATCGCTACATGACGAGCAACCAGACTCCCACCGTAGTTAATAGAGTCGCGATCTTTGTCTTGAAGTATTATTTGGCGGTCATACCCATAAAAGTAATCACCTAAGGAACCATCGCCGGGGGCGTGGTGGTACAGGCCCGGGCCAATAGAAATATTAGCGGCAAGCTCCGAAGTAACACCTATTTTGTCCCAATTCAACTGGACAGTCATGGTAATTGGTGAATTATCCTCAGCAACCACATAACGGCGTAGTAGCCTCATACCACTTTCTTCATGCTCACAGACAAATGATACAGTGTTACCGGAATTGTGGTCTACCGACCAATCAATCTGTGGCGTTATATCTTTGCTTTTGTAACCCACCTGGAGCACAAATAACGGCCTATTTGCGCGTTGTAATACGTCAATCCAACGCTCGGAGACTCTAGTTTCCCAAGCTACAACACGGCCATCGATTTCGAACTCGATACGATTTGTATCATTGGCGATAAACAGATCTGTAGCCATCGCGCTCCCCATGTTCCACAACCCAAAGTGAAACAGGCAAAACAGATTGAATATAGTGCGGAGCAAAAAGCTCAGACCTTCCGCATCATGAAGTACATCGTTCTTTCCGTACCCGGCACCAACCTTCTATCGGCTATATCGAAATATTCGCTGAATGCTGTTTCAAACTTGGCCTGTACATAATCGGGAAAGATATCCTTGCGGGTCGCCAACAAGCGCTGGACTTGAGAGTCTTGTTTGGGAACGAATTCAATAATCAATTTGGTCGCGAGTCCACAAAAAAATTTCGCTAGCCTTTCCAGCGGTACATTATTCGAAATTGCCAAATGATGAATAAGCGCGAGAGCCATAACAACTTGATTGGAGGTCCGTTCCGGCATCGACATACGCTCCTCTAACGCCCATCCAAGTGCAGGTGCTGGATTGGTCATATCAAGAACTAGAGGCAATACGTTTTTCACCTGGTGTTGCTTGTTATACCGATAGTTGCGTTCCACCGCTAATTCGTCAATGTCGTGGGAAACAATCTCACGCTCGCTGTTGGAAACAAGACGACTAAAGCGGCCGGTATTAGCACCTAAATCGTGAATCAGCTCGTGGGAATTGACAAATTTTTCAATCAGATCCTTCACCAACTTTTCCTTCGCTGACATCGCTTCCCGTGAATAGTTAGTATCTTCGTAATAGTCACCCCATTCAGTCTTAAAGGACGGAAGCCGACACGACGTTACCGCGCTTTTGAGACTTTTGATTAACGCCTACAGCATCGTCTTCTTCAACTTCGGGACACGAGGCGAATGGTGTTT
>CAZVFR010000181.1:0-7443 GCA_964626505.1 uncultured Methylococcaceae bacterium | reverse complement strand
TGAATGTACAACTTAAACTAAGTGGGTTTTTGTCTTGACCCATGGGTCCACTTTATTCCCTGGTTGCACACAGGCTTTAATAAGTACAAACAATAAATTTATTGCTCAGTTGTGCCACATAGAAGCAGCAAGTCCTGGTGGAGAAAGATATAACCAAGACCAAACGGATGAAGAAAGACGCGCATATGAAAACTTGATACTAATGTGTTATCCGCATCATATTGAAACAAACGATGAAGATGTTTATACAGTTGAAATTCTTCAGAATATGAAGAGTTGTCATGAAACCAATTTTCAAGAAAATATATTTAAAATAAATGAAGAAGTTTTGTATAGGCTATCTTCTGAAATGGAAAGCTTTTGGTCGGAAATAGAACTATTAAATAGCGTTAAGCATGTTTGCGAAGAATACGCCGTTCCAATAAACACAAAAGCAGATTTCTTTGGGCTAGTAAAAGAAACTTACGATCTTGTTGACGATCTTGAAAAGGTAAATGAGTATTTTGAAGAATCAGATGAACTACTAAATACTGAGGTCATAGAGCTACTAAATAAACTTGGTTATGATACCCAAAGGTTTAGAGAGCTAAAATATTACGAAAACCCACTATGTAATCGAAATTGGGAAATGAGAAATCTAAGACTTCGCAATGACTTCACGATGCTACGGGTAAATCTTCAACAATTGGAGATAAAGTATTTAGAAGAATACTTGAAGACAAATAGCAACGACCTTACAGCATGCAACAAATTAAAAAATCTAAAAGATAAATTTATGCATGTGGCGCAAAGTGCAGGGCTTGCAGATTAAACAAAGGCACAACAAGGCTCTACACACAGACAGTCAAAAGCGTCACACTTTTTGTTGTCGCAAAAGCTGCGCCACTTTTGCCTGCTGGTGAGAGCTGACGTTATGCGATTAAAGATGAAAAGGTGACTACGTAATATGCCAACAGTACTCAAAATTGGACCCTATCGGTTCTATTTCTATAGCAATGAGAGAGGAGAACCACCGCATATTCATGTACAGCGAGAAAGGTTTCTTGCTAAATTTTGGCTAAACCCTGTTGCGCTAGCCAGTTCGAAACGGTTTGCTTCGCATGAACTACGAACGATACAGAAGCATGTTAAAGTAAGCAAAGAAATATTCCTGGAGGCGTGGAATGAGCACATTAGCAGTTGAGATACACCCCTTAGCTCAGAATGTCGAGTTCACAGACGATGATTTAATTGTGTCACTGGTGGATGGGCGAAAGGTTACGGTCCCATTAGTTTGGTTTCCGCGTTTGGCGGGAGCCACGAAAGCCCAGTTAGAGAGCTACGAACTCCTGGGAGATGGCGAAGGCATCCATTGGTCGGAAATAGACGAAGACCTGAGCGTAGCCGGATTGTTGCGCGGAACTCACTAATATTCATCGCATAACGCAAAAAATTGGGACCAAAAAATTGGGACAGATTTATTTTTTTAGTACAGGAATCGCTTGCAAGAGGCCAACTGACCGGAAACGGTGGATACATTGATGAAGTTGAAAAAAATAATTGGTCGTCGAATGGAGCAAGGTCATCCGGGGAGGCCAGGGAAACGGTAATATTTTAAAAAATAAATCTGAACCCTTTTGTTGGTCTCCTTTTATTTATACTTAAGCAACGTTCGTTGACAGGGTGTAGCCGCACGGCTACACTTTATTCATGATCGAGATCCGCAAGACGGAGGTCTACGCCAAATGGCTAGATGATTTGCGCGACATACAAGCCCGAGCTCGTATTCTTGTGCGGATTGAACGCTTGGCCACAGGAAATCCAGGTGACGTGAGACCCGTTGGGGAAGGTGTTTCAGAGTTGCGGATAGATTACGGCCCCGGTTATCGGGTGTATTACGCGAAACATGGGCGTGAGGTGGTAATTCTGTTGGCTGGCGGAGACAAGCGTACCCAGGCCAAGGATATCAAAACAGCCTTGCATCTCGCACACAACCTATAGAATCCTATTATGGCTAAAACTACCACGACTCGTTACGATGTCGCCGAACATCTCCGCACGCCCGATGAAATGGCGGCTTATCTGGAAGCTTGCTTTGAAGAGGCAAATGGGGATGCCGCGTTTATCGCAAAAGCTTTGGGCGATATTGCACGCGCCAAAGGCATGTCGCAAGTGGCGCGAGCAGCAGGATTGTCGCGTGAAAGTCTTTATAAGGCCCTCTCCGGTGAACGAACCCCCGGCTTCGATACCATTCTTAAGGTCATAAAAGCGCTGGGTTTGAAGTTGCATGCTGAAGCAACTGACAGAGCCCAACAAGGCGCTCGTACCTCGGTTAAGCCCTAAATCCTAAAACAACCCTATTCAACACTTGCACAATAAAGCAGATAAGTTACACTTGTCCTATATATTGTACATAAATAGGAGTTGTCTATGCGAGTTGTCACCTTTTCAGATGCCAGAAATCGGCTAAAAAATGTGTTAGATCAGGTGGTTGAAGATTGTGATTACACGATCATATCACGTAGAGATGCTGAAGATGCGGTGGTGATGTCTCTTGATCACTTCAATGGATTGATGGAGACAGTTCATTTATTAAAAAGCCCAGCCAATGCGGTGCATCTAGCAAAATCTATCGCACAGTATCGCTCTGGAAAGGTCGAAAATCACGACCTAGTTGATGATTGAAATACTGGCATGGACTAAAGAAGCCTGGAGGGATTATGTTTATTGGCAGGGCCAGGATAAAAAAACGCTCAGGCGTATAAATAAGTTGATTTCTGATACTCAAAGAACCCCATTTGAAGGCATTGGCAAGCCTGAACCATTGAAGGAGAATTTAGCTGGTTTTTGGTCTCGTCGTATCGATGAAAGTAATCGGTTTGTCTATGCAGTTGAAGGTGGGCACCTTACGATAATTTCCTGTCGGTACCACTATTAAAAGTGCCGCTATTCCCATTTTTATAACATTCCCAGCTCCAGCTTGGCGACTTCGGACATCATATCTTGTGACCAGGGTGGATCCAATACGACTTCAACGTTGATGCTTTCTACCCCCGGCAGTTCTTTAACCAAGCGTTCGACATCGTTTTGTATGACAGGCCCCATTCCGCAACCCGGTGCTGTCAAGGTCATGGTGATGTCAACGTTGTTTTGCTGTTCACCGGTGGGGGTGACCTTGCAAAAATAGACCAAACCCAAGTCTACTATATTAACCGGTATTTCAGGGTCGTAGATCGTACGCATGACTTCCCAGGCGTTACTTTCTACAGATTCAGGGTCGGTATCGGACACTATCCCGGCGGTTTTCGGGATTTCCTTGCCGAGCGCGTCGGCATCGGATCCGTCGATTCGGACCATATGTCCCGCTTCGGAAATGACGGTGAAATTGTTGCCTAGCGATTGGTGTAGGGTGACCATCTGCCCGTTGGTTAAGGTCGTATGTTCTCCATCCGGGATGGTTACGGCATTTACATCGCGCTGCAAAACTAAGCTTTCTACTTCGTTCATAGATTCAGGTCATTTTAGGTTATCCGCTTCAAACACCAGACCGGTTTTTCCACGGCTTGCCGAGCTTAAAAGGTAAATATACAACTTTTCCAAGGATTCCGCAGCAGATAAATTATTCGAGTTCTCGGCCGGAAACGCGAGCTTTCTGATTGGCGAGTCAATTGGGCCGGGTACTAAGGTATTCACACGGATTAGCCCGCCGGATTCAAGCTCATCCGCCAAAATTCTGGCGAACGCTTCAACCGCGATTTTCGATACGCTGTAGGCACCCCAATAGGCTTTCGCGGTTCTAGCCGGCGAATCGCTGGTGAATACCACGGATGCTTCATCCGCGGCCCGCATCAACGGTAATAAAGCGCGTGTCAACAGAAAAGGTGCGTTCAAATTAACGTTCATGGTACTGGACCAGCTTTTGATATTGATATTATCGATCGGGCCCAGCACGGAAAACTTCGCTGCGTTGTGTACCAATCCGTGGAGCATACCGAATTCGCGTTCAACGGTTTCGGCAAGTTCCAGATAATGCTGCTCATTGGCACCTTCGAGATCAAGTGGGTAAAGCGCTGGCTCAGGTGCACCGGATGCGGTTATCTCGTCATAAACAGATTCGAGTTTGGCGAGCTCCTTGTCCAGTAAAATTACCGTTGCACCTTGCTTTGTGCAGGCTTTTGCGGCGACGCTTCCCAGCTTACCGGTAGCGCCCGTTATCAAGATGGTCTTGTTGGTTAATGAGTTGGTCAGTGAAATCGAATTCATTCTGTAGCTCGTTAACTCAGTCCACCTAGCGTTTACTGCGCCTGAGGTTTTTTATACACCGTAATATAGTTAACGTCGATGTCCTTACCTAGATGGAAGCGTTTGATTAGCGGGTTGTATTCGATTCCTGTAATTGCTTGAATTTCAAGCCCGGCTTGGCGCGCCCAATGGGTCAATTCAGACGGTTTTATGAAGGTTTTGTAGTCGTGGGTACCCTTGGGAATCATGCGCATTAAATATTCCGCGCCGACAATAGCTAACATCCAGGCTTTCCATTTTCGGTTGAGTGTTGAGAAAAATACTGTTCCTCCGGGTTTTACCAGGCGCGCGCAGGCGTCAACGATGGACGCGGGTTTGGGCACGTGCTCAAGCATTTCCATGCAAGTGATGCAGTCGAAGGATTCCGGGCTGTGTTTGGCCAGTGCTTCCGCACTAATTTTCTGGTAGTCGATTTTTAGCTTCGATTCCAGGCTGTGCAAGTCAGCGATTTCAATTAAATCCTTGCTGAGGTCAATGCCGACCACTTGGCCATCGAGCTTGGCCAGTGCTTCGCTGAGAATCCCTCCGCCACATCCAACATCCAGAATGCTCCGATCCTTAATAGCGGTATATTTTTGAATGAACGCGGTGCGCAGTGGGTTGACTGCGTGCAGCGTGTTGAATTCTCCTTTGGGATCCCACCAACGTTCGGCTAAAGCGCCAAATTTGTTGATTTCTTCCGGATGAACATTTTCGGTAGTAGCCATTATTTGATAGTCCTAATGAGGTGCACTCAGTTTATCCGCCCACAAGATAACCTTCGCTTTTATTTGATCAATATTCAAGCTGGTGAGTTCTCTTGATTTCAACAAATGCCGGCCCGCCACCCAGACATCGGTGATTTGGTCGCGATTAGCGGCGTAAACTATTTGTGAGATTGGATCGAATATCGGCTGTGTTTCCAGAGTGTCCAAGCGGATCGCCGTGATATCAGCTGATTTTTTGGGTTTCAGTGAACCAATTGCCGCTTCCAGACCCAGCGCTTTAGCGCCATTTAATGTAGCCATGCGCAGTGCTGTCGCCGCGGGTACCGCGCTAGCGTCTTCGGCAATGCCTTTGGCCAGCAGCGCCGCGGTGCGCATTTCGCCCAATATGTCCAGATCGTTGTTGCTGGCCGCGCTATCCGTGCCCAGTGCGACGTTGATCCCAGCTTGTATCAGTTTCGCGACCGGGCAAAAACCGCTGGCCAATTTTAAGTTCGATTCCGGGCAATGAACAATGCTACTTCCGCATTCAGCGACCATTTCAATTTCAGCTTCGGTGAGTTGGGTCATGTGGACCGCTATAAACGATGGGCCGATTATTCCGAGTTGGTGCAGACGTGATAACGGCCGGGTTCCGAATTGTTCCAGACTTTGGCTAATCTCATCGGCGGTTTCGTGGACATGCATATGAACCGGGAGTTCCAGTTCTTCTGAGTACATACGCACTTTTTCTAAAGTCTCGTTGGAGACAGAATACGGAGCGTGCGGCGCAAACGCCGCGGTGACGAGTTGTTCGTTACGCAATTCGTCGTGCAGGGCCAGACCCTTGGTCAAATATTCGTCACTGGATTGCGCCCAGGCGCTGGGGAACTCGATTTGGATTAAACCGATCTTGGCCCTAATGCCGGTATTCAGTGCGATTCTTGCCGTGATTTCAGGGAAAAAATACATATCGTTAAAACAGGTAATGCCACCGCGTAGCATTTCCGCGATAGCGAGTTCCGTCGCATCGCTTACAAAAGACTCACCCACCCATTTTTGCTCGATAGGCCAGATCGTGCCTTGCAGCCATTCCATGAGCGGTTGATCATCGGCGATGCCGCGCAGAAAAGACATTGCGGCGTGCGTGTGACTGTTGATCAAACCCGGGATTAACGCGTGATGTTCCATATGCGCCACAGCATCCGCTTGATATTTCTGCTGCGCCTTATCGATCGGCAAAATTTCGACAATGTTGCCATTTGCGACAGCTACAGCCTGGTTCTCCATTACCAAACCATGGGGCTCGACGGGTATAATCCAACGTGCGCAAATTAGCGTATCGATATGCATTTGAAAAAGACAGGTTTGGCAAACATTTAACTTTATCATGGGGCAGTATTTGATGTACACGAAATTTCCTTCAGGCGAGTGTTCAGATTCAGTTAGGGCGTTGGTGTGGCGAGACTCGGGCTTGGACATCTTGGATCAGCGGTGCCTGCCCGAAATTGTGCGCTATGAAACCTTTGATACGGCGGAAGGGGTGGCTGCGGCGATTAAGACCATGCGGATTCGTGGAGCGCCCGCAATCGGAATAGCCGCGGCCTATGGTATTGTGCTCGCTGCCCGCTACCGCTACGCACAAGATTCTGTAGGATGGCGCCGCGCCCTTGACACTGATTTCGAAGTATTGGCGTCATCTCGGCCTACCGCGGTGAATCTGTTTTGGGCGTTGAAGCAAATGCGTGATCGTTTGCAAGATATCCAGGATAACCCGGAAGCCGAATTGTTGCAGTTGGCTAAAACCATCCACGAGGATGATATCGATGCTAACCACCGGATGGGCGAATTGGGCGCCGATCTTCTGCAAGGCGCCGATGGCGTACTCACTCATTGCAACACGGGGTCGTTGGCGACCGGTGGCTATGGCACCGCGTTGGGGGTGATACGCAGTGGCGTACGCAGGGGACTTAAACGTATTTTTGCAACCGAAACCCGGCCCTGGTTGCAAGGCGCGCGATTAACGGTTTGGGAATTACAGCAAGATCGTATTGCGGCAACTTTACTGGCTGATTCGGCTGCCGCGTCACTGATGCGCAACGGCTCTGTTCAATGGGTCGTGGTGGGTGCCGACCGAATTACGGCGAACGGAGATGTTGCAAATAAAATAGGCACGTATTCGCTCGCGGTATTGGCTCGCTATCACAATGTAAAGTTTATGGTGGTAGCACCCACCTCGACAATCGATTGGGATTTGAATGACGGAAAGCAAATCGAAATTGAGCGGCGCGAAGCCGAGGAATTATTGCCCGCCTATTATAGCAACAGTGAGAGCTGCATCGATGCGTGGAATCCTGTTTTCGATATGACGCCCGTGAGTCTGATTGATGCGATCGTTACGGAAAAAGGTGTGGTTTTGGATCCAGGCGGATGTGGGTTGGAAGCTTTACGATCGTGATCGATGATATGATACGGTAAC
>CAZVFR010000180.1:2457-7485 GCA_964626505.1 uncultured Methylococcaceae bacterium | reverse complement strand
TCTCAGCCACGAATTAAATCTTCTAGTCAAGAGTTTTAGAACCGTTTCGCCGTGAGTCCAGCCCACTGTTGCTTGCTAAAAGATTTTCAATAATGTACCAGAAGCTGTTGTGCGGGTGGGCATAGTAGCGGTTGGCTTCCAATGAGCGAACTCCAGGCATAGATCCCAATATCAGCACGGCTGCATCAGCGGTTGCAATAGGCGGGAAGCCTATAATCTTAGGCATACCTTAGGGGAGAAAACCGAAATTGACATATTTATTAAAATGTGCTTCACATGCAAAAAAAGTTTGATTTGATGTTACAATTTAAATTGGCTAGTGTTTCATTGTGGGTTTAGATTTGGTTAGCGGGCCAGATTGGCAGGAAGCCGTCAAAGTATTCAAGTTTCCGCTAACTTTTGCAATATTAATAATTAAAGTGACTACTCAGCGAACTAAAAACTACCCGTAAATGCTCAGATTGCCCTCAAATTTGCCTGAGTACAAGGAGGAAACGCGCAGTGTACGTGGGTACATGAGCATTTTCGACGCCGTAATCGGGTAAATTTGAGAGTAAGCTGAGTAGTTACTAATTAAAAAAGGTGAGGTCCTATGACTACAGCAACCGCGCGCCATATTCTGGTGACCACGCAAGTGGAATGTTGCGACATTAAAAACAAGATTGATGCCGGCGCTGATTTTGCCGACGCAGCCAAGCGATATTCTCAGTGCCCCTCAGGTCGCCGAGGAGGTGACTTGGGTGAGTTTTCGCCGGGGCAAATGGTCAAAGAATTCGACGATGTCGTGTTCAATGAGGAAACTGGAAAAGTCCACGGCCCGGTGAAAACCCAGTTCGGTTTTCACTTGATCGAAATTACCAACCGTGCCGGGTGAATAGCGACGTTTAATCTGAATTTCTTACCAGAGGGCAAGTCCTCTGGTGAGGATTCTGGGCTAAGAGTTTAACCAGACAGCCTCTAAATCTTAGAGCTGCGAAGAGCATTTATTTTTGAGCCGCGGGTGACGAGCGCTTGAACAATTTGCTGAAAAGCGCTCCAATACCGACAATCGCAATGATTCCGAATTTTTTGAGAAATACGAGCAATACGGCAAACACCCCGGCTTTTGCCAAAACCTTTCCCGCGATCAAGGCGCCTATACCGTAGCTTGCTACTTGATCAATATCCGGGTCAAAGTCTTCATAACGTGAACCGTCATCAAATTCAGCTAGTGAAAGTACGCTATCCAGGTTGGCTTCGATGCGCGCTTTTTGATCCATATTGGCGATGAAGTTTAGGACCAATACGCCTTTACGACCCAATACTCGAATATTGTAATTCAGCGTTGACTGTTGGTTATCGCCAAATCTGAGTTCTTTGGCCCAATGTAGCTTGTGTGCCGCGTTATCGTAATAGGGTTTGGATGACCACCCCACCAACTGGATCGTATCGTAACCCGATTCAACCCTTGCCGCATTGCTGTCTTCTATAGTCTGCTGCATTTCGGCTAGCAGCTCGTCATAATCGATCGTGTCCGCGTCTTCGTCGGACACGTAGCCGTCTTCTTCATATTCGATTTCAACCCCCCAAACATCCTGGTCAAATGGCGTTGTATCGGCCGGGAACAACATACCCAGATTTTTAGCGCTGGGTGGATTGTTCCAGACTTCCACCAATACTTTTTGCGCGTCGTCAGGGGCTAAGTAGTAAAACTGTTCAGGTATATGCAGTGTTGCGACACCGTTGGGTAATTTGATCTCACCCTGCTGGCGATCAAGTGATTCCCACAGTTGTTTAGCCCAGGTTAAATATTTTTGTTCTTCTGGTGTTAAATCTTCTTGGGCAATAACTGGTTGAAACAAGCACATCAACGCTAAAACAAAGGTGATCGAAAAACGATGCATCGAGATATTCTCCGAGTTTGTTAATCCTGTAAGTTAGTAGCCGCATCAAGCGGATACTCGATGGTATTAGCTATCCTGGCCGTGACGCCCAACAGTCAAAGCCGCTTAAGTCATCTACCATTCAAGGCTCTAGCGTTTCGCTATCCGGTGATTTCGAAACGTCTTTAAAGCATGGCATAGACGCGTGAAAATTCAATCGTGGCTTGGTCGCGAGAGTATGAATTGCGGTATGTGGCACAGATTAGGGTGTCTTGGAGATTTGGGTGGAGTGGATCAGCAACGAGCCATCCGCTGTTAATCTCCAAAGTATGAATTTCACGACAGTGGCGATAGTATTAGCATTCAATAAGTTATCGAAAATATTATTGACGATTTTGATATCGTCATTTCAACTGTAAGCCCGCGATACCAAAGGATATGAGAGACCTTTAGGACAAATTGTTCCTTGGGTCGATTAACCTCAAAGTTATTATCATAGTCAACCTAGCGCTTCCAATCTGAGATTAAAAATGCTTCTAGCTTTCTAAGCTGTGTGTAATAGTGAATCACGTAGGATTTGGGAAGGGCTTACTTGATCAGATTAATCTCTAATCAATCTTACGTCTTTTAAAGTAGTAAACGTGACTGGAGGACGAATGAGTAATATCCGCTTGAACGAAATGATCCAGGGTCTCAGATCCGAATTGATGCAAGCCAAAGACGCCGCTCAGGGAGAAGAACTGCAGTTTTTGGTTGAGGGTGTGGAGATCGAGCTGGAAGTGCTGGCAAGCAAAAAAGCCGGGGGTGGGGGTAAAGTCGATTTCTGGGTTTATACTGCTGAACTTGCGGGCGAGTTGACCCAGGCTTCTAAGCAGAAATTAAAGCTTCGACTTAAACCATTGACAGAAGAAGGCGACCTCAAGGTTAGCCGACGCGGTAAAAGATAAGTCGAATTCGATCGTTGGTACGGCATAATATACGGGTCACTTCTTTACTTATAGTAATAAATAGGAGGTCGTAGTAACATTTTACTTCTTCCTTTGCGACTGACTCCTGTGGGTCGTTTTCCGTCGGTGGCATTCAATGAAAGCGAATGTCCGCTGCTCGACGGAAGCATATCTGATACTGTCTGTACGGTCAGGTCTGAGCGATCCAAACGGTTTAGGATCGGCAATGGCGTATGGACACCGGTCTATCCAAACCTGTCATATCGAATTTCTATCAGCGGCACCTCCCAGGTATCCACCCTATACCATTTTTGATATTCCGGCTCAGAATCAGCACATTGCCGTTGTACCATAGCGATAACTTCTATACGTCGAATACGCTTCAGGCGATCTTT
The DNA here is from genome assembly GCA_964626505.1 of uncultured Methylococcaceae bacterium. GTDB lineage: Bacteria > Pseudomonadota > Gammaproteobacteria > Methylococcales > UBA1147 > CAZUGA01. Next base: position 4,281 of record CAZVFR010000180.1, on the reverse strand, counting down.
CCATTGTTTGGTTGCTTGTTTGGAAAACCTTACGATTCTGGTATCTTCCGATAGTAAAAATAATTCTCCGGATGCTTCCACCAAGCGTAATTGATCCGCTGGTTGCAGCTGCTGCAATGCCTTGTGTATCGGGTGTTTCTGCTCGAATCTACCGGCATATCCTAAATCAACATCTCGCAAATCCAGTATTTCAATCTGCTCGTTGCTTGCCTGCCCTGTTGATGCCTTCGCGGCCTGTGTCTTTCTTTTGACGATACAATTCCCTTCAAGGGCATGGAGTAATGGGTTGGGTTTTTGCTGATTTGAAATAAGTGTCAATGTTTTCTGAGCTCGTGTCATCGCGACATAATATAAACGACGCGCTTCTTCCTCTTCAGTCCTATTCTTATACTTGTCCCATCCACCATCGGGTATGAAAACATGTTGGTATTCCATACCTTTTGCCGAATGTACGGTACTGAGCAGTAAGCCTTTTCCAAACTGCCGGTTTAATTTGTATGCCATTAATGATTCGTAGTAGTAATCAATAATTCGAGTGGCCGGTTGTTGCATCTGACCGGCTTCCTGTTGCCAGTTTTGCCGGATGGTTGCCAACAAGTCCCACCATGGGTTTTGCCGGGTATCTGTTTGCTGACAGCTGAGTAAATCATCCAACTCAGCGGTACTCAGCCATTCATCTTTGACGCTTTTCATTGTCGCCAAAAATTGATTTATTTCCCGTATTCTGAATAAAGGAGGAGGACTGGGGAAATAGCGACAGGTTGGAATACCCAGTTGATCACATAAGTTCCGTATCGGATGAAGAATAACCCATTCTCGCGCCAGTACAGCAACATGATTCCAGTTCCATTCAGGTGATAATGCTTTGAGTCGTAACATTTCAGCAAGTATTACATTGGCCTGTCCTGTTGGATTAAAGTCTGAGGTTTCCAATACTTGCACACGCCCTTTTGCCAATAGGTCCCGTTGCTCCCAATCGCCTCCTGGCAGCAGGTTATCACGGTCTTTGTTAATGACGATTGGGTGTTTTGTTTTCATCCGATCCTGATTGGCCTGGATCAGTTGATTGGCGGTATCGATAATGTGTTTGCTAGAGCGATAGTTTTCTGTCAGATAGTAGGTTTCGGCTTCATAGTCATCTTGAAACTGCTTGATGAAGCCAATATTGGCACCCCTGAACTGATAGATATTCTGGTCGTCATCTCCGACTGCCAGCAGCGTTAGCTTGCTGTCTTTATCGTCCAGTGTTCGTCCTGCAATGGCTGAAATAAGTTCATATTGCAGCGTATCGATGTCCTGATATTCGTCCACTAGAATGTGACGATAACCCGCCAGCAGGCGATCACGCACGTTATCAGGTTCTGTACCAAAGAGTTCCTTATCGCCTTTTAGCAAGGCAATGGTTTCCCGAATGGCGGCATCAAAGTCCAATTCAATGTCTTCCCCGCGCGTTTGAATTTCTTGCAGTGAATGTCCTGTCATTCGCAGAGCTAGACTGTGGTAGGTCTGGATGGTGACACCGTAGGCGTCACGATCAACCAGCGCATGCAATCGCTGACGGAGTAGGGTTGCCGCAATGCGATTAAAAGTCAGCACTAGAATACCTTCAGCAGGTATGCGCTTGACCCGCAGTAACCAGGCACATCGATGGACGACAGTTCGTGTTTTACCGGAGCCTGGGCCGGCCAGTATCAGGCTGTTATGGTTTTCAGATGCACCAACAATTGCCTGTTGTTTGGGGTTACCCAGATCATCAACAATATGTTGATAGGATTGCTGGCTGGTGGCTCGTTCCAACATACCCTTCCGATGCGGAAAGTAACG
>CAZVFR010000180.1:0-2447 GCA_964626505.1 uncultured Methylococcaceae bacterium | reverse complement strand
AGTAACGCTGGACAAAGCTTTTTTTGTCTTGTGAAAAATAGGCGAGCACGAGCTCCAGAGCTACGCCAATCTTTTCCAGTCCGACCCGGGCATATTCATTCATGACATGAACTTGGAATACCCGTTCACCGTAGTGATGTGATAATGGTTCGTAGTCAATTTGGGTATAACGCCGTTTGTCTGGCAGCACTTTTATGGTCATTGCTTGACGAAATATAGCCAAGCCATTTTGTAGGATAATGATTTTCTGCTCATGCAGGTATAACAGGGAGCGATCGATGGCTGCCAGCGGATCTTTTAACTGACTGTGAATACCCATATCCTGTTTGATCGCGTGGCTGAGTTCATCCAGTGAAAATTCCAGCTTTAAACTCTTATTCGCCGGTGTTTCCGTAGAGATTTTGGCAATAATCGTATTCAATAAAACATTTGCAACGGCTTGGCGACGTCTCGCTGTTTCCCGCAGGGCGTTCCAGCCACGTTTCAGGAAAATGCGGTATTGATCTTTTCCATGATAGCGTAATTCCAGGCTACCCTTCTGGTTTGCCATTCCCTTACCATCTTGTGTTAAGCCATGCAGAATTACCCGCAAGACTTCCGTATTGCTATAGGTTAGTCCTTCATCCAGCAGGTATTGATTGAGTTGGCTTAGCGAGAGGTTTTGCCAATGAGTAGCTTCATCGGCACTGGATGCGGAAAGATCTGCATCGGGTCCCTCTTCCTGTAATTTATCCAGCAGTTTTTCTTCAATAGTGATTATCTTTTCAAGCTTCAAATGTGAGGCATCTCGCACTTTATGGCGTACGAAAGCAGTGAGTTGCATGCTTTCTGATAACAATCCGGCCATCTTCATAGCATGCAAGCTACGGATTACGCGTTGTGACTCGCTTTCCTTGCCGGGATCCTCCTTGCGCCCGGAAAATGGAGCTAATTCGGCTAGTTGATCCGCACTGAAACTGTCATCACTATCAGCGGACATCATGAATTCAAGAATAGCTAACCAGCGTTCTTGCTGGCGGGTTGAGAGATTCAGTTTTTCCAACTTTTTTTTCGCTTCCTCCATGCTGTCGACAAGGAGTGAGCCCTGAAAAACCGCCGTGTGATTTTCATTGCGTTGTACTAAATCTGCTCTTTCCAACCAGGCTATTGCAGAATATACTTTGGTTTGCGCCTCTCGATCTTCCGCGCTAATGGAGGAGTCAACAAATTGTGAACGTAAAAGCTCCCCTGAAGTAATCACGATATTGCCGCCAGTACTGTTGTTGGCAGCCGCTCTTAAACCGCGTAGCAACTGGGCGATATCCCGACGGCTTAGCTGTGAATTTGCGCCCAGGCGGAACTGATTTTCAACGTCATTTTCATCATAGAAAAGAATGCAGTCAGCCTCTTTTCTATCACGCCCGGCTCGCCCGGCTTCCTGTAAATAGTTTTCCAGCGAACCGGGAATATCGAGATGCACCACCAGACGAACATTCTCCTTGTCGATGCCCATTCCAAAGGCATTGGTGGCGCAGATAATCTTGATGTCACCCGTTATAAAACGTTCCTGTATATCCTTTTTAAGACCTGCATCCAGGCCGGCATGAAATGCCTCAACGCTCCAACCCTGTCGTTCCAAAATGGCTGATGTATCTTCCGTGCTTTTTCGTGTGGCACAGTACACCACGCAGACATCGTCGCTATGCGCTAAACGATCTTGCAATATTTGCTGTAACGCGGCGAATTTGTTTGCCTGCGCGACCGAATGAACTTCAAAGCGTAAATTGTCGCGTTCCACACCGCCTTCAAACAAGGTCAGCTGCTGACCCAGAGTACGTTGAAAATAATCTGTAATTTCCTGTTTGACATCGTTTTTCGCAGTGGCTGTTAAACATTGCACTGGCGGTATTTCTGCATGATGTTTTTGAGCGAACTCCTTGATAAAGCGGCCGGCATATAGATAATCCGGACGAAAATCATGTCCCCATTTAGATAGACAGTGGGCCTCGTCAAAGACCCAACAGCCTATTTCCCGATAAGCCAGTGCTTCAGACAACGAACGATTGCGTAATTGTTCTGGTGAGATATACAAAATACCAATATCCCCCATACGAACGCCTTCCAGAACGGCGCCACGCTCAGGTGGTGTCAACATGCTATACAGAGCGGCAACGGCCGTCGTGTGTGTTTTGCTCCGCAAATTATCCACCTGATCTTTCATCAGGGCTTGCAGCGGCGATATAACCAGCGTCAGTACACCTCGACGATGAAAGCGAATTAGGGCGGGCAGTTGAAAACATAGCGACTTGCCGCCGCCCGTCGGCAGAATACCCAAATTTGGACGAGCCATCATGGCGTGCTCTGCAATCGCTTTTTGCAGACTTTCGCCTTCTACTGTGGCGGGTTCTGCACGAAAGGCGGGATAGCCAAAATAGTTTTGCAGTTGTTTTTCCGCATTGTGGTTTTCA
>CAZVFR010000179.1:0-7491 GCA_964626505.1 uncultured Methylococcaceae bacterium | reverse complement strand
CGTTTTCTCCTTGTACTCGACTAAATTTGAGGGCAATCTGAGCAATTACAGGGATCTTTAAGTTCGCTGAGTAGTTACCATCATTTCAGCTTAAATACGTGGGACTGCTGATCGACGCGTCCCTTCCAACAATTTAAAAAGTGTAACCACATTAAGATCAGGCAAAAGATAATGAAAGTGAAAAAAATACTCAAGATGACTTTTTTCGTTTTCTCCGCATTTCTGATACTCATCGGAATTGCAGTCATCATAATCCCAATGCTCATTGACCCAAACGACTATAAAGCTGATATTCAAAATGCCGTCCATAAATCGACTGGCCGTAAACTAACCATAGAGGGTGATTTATCGGTTTCCGTGTTCCCGTGGTTAGGCGTCGAAACGGGTAAAATCAGCTTGAGCAATAGGATGGGATTTGATGATCATGCATTCGCCCAAATCGAAAAAGCCGACGTTAAGGTCAAGCTGTTGCCACTATTCTCAGGACAGATCCAGATAGACCACATTGTGCTCAAAGGCTTACACCTTAACCTGACCAAAAATAACAGTGGCATTAATAACTGGAGCAATATTGGCCAACTACCAAGCGATCAGCGCAAAAAACCGCTTAAAATTCAATCCACGGACTCAAACATCAGCTCAACTGAAACACAAAAATTACAGCTGGCAAGCCTGGCAGTTTCGCGCATATCACTGGAAGACGCGCAAATTATTTGGAACGACCACTCAACCAACTGGAACGTCGAATTCGACAACCTCAACTTCCACATGGAAAAGTTCCGTTTCAATGATTCCGTGAAATTTACAGTCACGTCAACCGTCACAACTACTGAACCACAATTAAGCAACACCGTTTCAATAACCGGGCGCTTGATAGTGAAAGACACCCTGGACGTTTCGGTAATCGAACATCTTCGCATCCAGGCACAAACAACCGGCAACGCGCTGAAAAACGCCACGCTCAATACCGACATTACCACCGCCGTCGCACTGGATCTTGCCAAAAAGACATTCACAGTCTTCAAAACGGACCTAACGCTTGGAGACCTTACACTACATTTGGATCTATCGGGAACGAGTATTAACGATAATCCTACGATCAAGGGTTCAGTTAAAATCGAACCCGTCAACCCAAAATCTTTCGCGCACCGGATAGGACTGGATCTACCCGAATTAAAAGACCCGAATTCATTTACAACGACGAATATTGAATTCGATTTTAGCGGCTCCAAATCGGATGTGCAGTTTTCCAATATTATTGCTCAGATTGATCAAACAGAAATTAAGGGCGCTGCTTCCATTGTAGGTTTCGACCCGCCTATAGTTAAATTTAACCTGGACGCCAACCAATTCAACGCCGACAAATATCTGCCCATCCAAGCGACCGGTAATGAAACCCAAGCGAATGTTTCAAAATCGAGCACTCAAGCAACGCCTTCAAAAACGACTGCACCGGTAAAATCAACCTCCACCTCGATAAGAAACCTAAATGTCGAGGGTGTACTCAACATCCATGATCTTCAATTTCACAACATTAAAGCGCAAGGCGTCAGAATCGTCACTAAAGTAAAAAACAGCATTATTCGAACCAATCAATCGATTAAAAACCTCTATAACGGCCGCTACCGAGGCGCAATGGAGTTTAATCTACAGGGTGACGAACCGGTCGTCTCGGTCAATGAACGATTTACCCAAATAGACCTGGAACCATTACTCATCGATGTCACCGGAAAAGCCGAACTAGCCGGAATCACTGACGCTAACATTCAACTCACGACCAGAGGTTCGAATGCAAAAGCGATAAAAACTTCCTTGAATGGCAACATTAAACTATTGATGACTGACGGCTACGTACGCGGAATCGATATTCTCAAGATTATCCGCAACACAAGATCAGTCATCAAACAAACGCCTTCACAACGAGGCGACGCGTCAGACAAAACCAAATTTTCCGAATTAAAAGTAACCGCAAGCGTGACCAACGGATTGATCCACACCAAAACATTACACGTCAAATCACAGGCGCTAGAAGCCGATGGCGGCGGGCAAATCTATCTCGTCAATGACACAGTCGACATGAAGATTACAGCAAAAGTTACTGATGATCCGGGCGGCATTGCGGGAATCAAAATAAAAGAATTGCAAGGCGTTCCAATTACCATAAACATTGCAGGAACGCTATCACAACTAAGCTACCGACCGGATCTGAAATCGGTATTGCAATCACCCGAGATAAAAAAGGCCACTAAAAAACTGCAGAAAAAGCTTGAAGAGAAGCTAGGCCCCGATATCAAGAATCTGCTGGACAGCATTTTCTGATCTTCAACGCAAAGCACACACTCCCAGCGAATGAACACTGAGCAATTCCAAACCCAAATTTTGTCCTGGTTCCGTAAGCACGGTCGCAAAGACCTGCCTTGGCAACAGAACATCACGCCGTACCGGGTTTGGGTCTCTGAAGTCATGCTGCAACAAACCCAAGTATCAACAGTTATTCCGTATTTCAACCGCTTCATGGACGACTACCCAAATGTCGCCGCTCTAGCAGCCGCACCTCTTGATTCAATATTGCACAACTGGGCCGGTCTGGGTTATTACGCTCGAGCACGAAACTTGCATCGTAGCGCTACGGTAATCGCCGATTTGGATGAGTTTCCGTCATCCTTAGAACAGCTGACCGCACTCCCAGGCATCGGCAGATCAACCGCGGGTGCCATCCTCAGCATCGGGTTTAATCAGCAAGCACCCATACTAGATGGCAATGTCAAGCGGGTACTGGCGCGATTTCATGGCATCGAGGGGTGGACTGGCGATACGCGAATTAACCGCGAACTTTGGCAACTCAGCGAAGAATTTACGCCAAATCATGACTGCGCGAAGTATAGCCAAGCTATGATGGACTTGGGCGCATTACTCTGCACTCGCAAGCAACCCAGTTGCATGGCGTGCCCACTCCACCACCACTGTATCGCAAATCTCACTGGCCGCAGCAAAACTATACCCCTACCCCGCCCAACAAAAGCTTTACCTGCTCGCGCCTGCTATATGCTATTGCTCCACACACCCCAAAAACAATGCTATCTCGAAAAACGTCCCCCAACAGGAATATGGGGCGGACTATGGGCGCTTCCCGAATTTGTCACGAAACAAAGTTTGATTGATTGGTGCACGTTACGCAAAGTCAATCCGGATGCACTCGATTGGCAACGTCCGTTAAGGCATACTTTCTCCCATTTTCATCTCGACTACACACCCGTAACCGCAAAACTGGACGGCTCATTCGATTGGGTCATGGAAGACAAGCGGGCAATTTGGTATAACCCACTATCGAATGATCATTGCGGCATGCCCAAACCCGTTAACCGACTAGTAGAAAGCCTGCTGCAAGGTCGTCAACAACACGACTGATAACTCCATAAACCTACTTGAGAACATCCGTGACCAGAACCGTAAAGTGTGTAAAATTAGGATCGGAAGCCGAAGGCTTGGATGCACCACCGTTCCCGGGCGACAAGGGCCTGTGGCTATTCAACAATGTGTCCAAACAAGCTTGGCAGGAATGGTTAAACTTACAAACCATGTTAATCAACGAAAATAAACTCACCCCGTTCGAACCCAAAGCAAAACAGTTTCTGGAACAAGAACGCGATAAATTCCTATTGGGTACTGGCGCCGCGACTCCAGAAGGTTATGTTCCGCCTTCATGATGACGGCGTTTGTCAACAGATTGGACGCAAAGCTGTAATTTGACCGAAAGCTCCGGCCCAGGCGAGCAGCAACCGTCTTGCCGACGTGCTGTCCTACCCCACTGGATCCGGTAAATGAAATCAGCGGTACTCGATGGTCACCAACAAAACGTTTGGCCAGATCCGTTTCCTTTTCGACGAATAAGCAAAAGATACCGCTGTAACCCATCTCCGCCATCACCTGATTACAGATATGTTGCACGGCGATTGCACACAGTGGGGTTTTTGGAGAGGGTTTCCACACAACAGTATTACCGGCCACAGCTGCAATAAAAGCATTCCAGGCCCACACCGCCATGGGGAAGTTAAAGCTGGGAATGATCGTCAGTTATAGGTGTCTAATTGTTCAGTGTAATTTTGTTTGTCTGCGAAATAAGACATGGTCATGTATAACACCAATCCGAAAAGAAGAACGGCAGGGATTTATGGGCGCACAAATCGTTATACTCTCAACCGCCCTGCAACGGAAAAAGCCACTCGTAGAGTAACTCTCATCGGTGCTGCGCTCGGGCTGGGTGCCATAGACCCCTCCTGCTCAGAGGGACCGAGTATCTTGCGTAAGCAATACCCTGAATTAATGATGTTAAAAGCAGGCATCCAGGTAGATTGGGATGATATTCTGTGGCCTGACCAGCAGTTAACTGACGACGTTATAGCGACTATTGGGACCTTCTGTCTACAACTGGCCGAACGGGTCAAGAAAATAATCGGTCTCGGGCGACACTTTGTGGTCCTCGGTGGCGATCATTCCTGTGCCATTGGCACTTGGACCGGCGCCAGTACAGCCATCGCTGATAAAGGTCCGCTTGGGCTTATCTGGATTGATGCTCATTTAGATGCGCATACACCCGAAACCAGCCCAAGTGGCTATGTGCATGGCATGCCGGTTGCCAGCTTGTTGGGCTATGGAAGCCCGGCGTTAACCGATCTGCTGCAACTTGGACCCAAGCTTTTACCCCAACATCTATGCCTAATTGGGGGGCGTTGTTATGAACAGGAGGAGCTAAACCTGCTGAATAAGCTTGGTGTTCGTTTAATCCTGATGGAAGAAGTCCATAAAATCGGGCTTGAGGCTGCGCTGAATGAAGCAGTAAACATTGCCACATCGGGTACCGCGGGTTTTGGAATCAGTATCGATCTTGATGCAATCCATGCGGATGATGCACCGGCTGTTTGCACACCAGCCCCAGGTGGTATTCCCGCAGCACAATTGATTAGCTCACTTGCGGGATTGGACACTGGCCAAAAATTGATTGGTTATGAGATAGCAGAATTTAACCCTTGTCTGGATAACGATGGACGCACTGCGCGACTTATCTGTAATTTGTTAGTAGCAATGGTAGCCAACGACCCACCTAATGATAATACCTCAATACCATTAAACACCTCAGTATCATGAATCATTTTATCGAGCTGGAACAACAATTCTGTGCGCACAATTATTCGCCACTTTCCATTGTGTTGTCACATGGCAAAGGCATTTATGTGTGGGATGATCAGGGCAATCGCTATGTGGACATGATGAGTGCCTATTCGGCGGTAAGCCTTGGCCACAGCCATCCACGCTTAGTTAAAACCCTGCAGGAACAGGGGGGGCGGCTTGGTGTGGTATCACGCGCCTTTTACACTGATCAATTGGGACCCTTTGTTGCACACACCTGTAAATTGACGGGCATGGATATGGGGTTGCCTATGAATACCGGTGCCGAAGCGGTAGAAACCGCACTCAAGGCGGCACGAAAATGGGCTTATACGGTTAAAGGCATCTCAGAAAATAGCGCAGAGATCATAACCTGTGAGGGGAACTTCCATGGCCGCACCATCGCGATTATCGGTTTCTCCTCGGAAGAGCAATATCGCAGCGGCTTTGGTCCATTTCCAAAGGGCTTTATTCGTATTCCCTATGGCGATGCGCAAGCTTTGAAACAGGCTATAACCCCAAACACCGCTGCTTTCCTGGTGGAGCCGATACAGGGAGAAGGCGGTATTATCGTCCCACCCAAGGGATACCTCCGCCGCTGTGCCGAGATCTGCCGTGCCCGCAATGTGTTGCTCTTATGTGATGAAATACAGACCGGACTTGGACGCACGGGTCGGATCCTGGCCAGTCATCATGATGGTGTGCAACCTGACGGCTTGATGCTCGGTAAAGCCCTCGGAGGTGGATTATTACCCGTCTCCATGTTCCTGGCACGAGCGGATGTTATGGATGTTTTCCAACCCGGTGACCACGGCAGCACATTTGGCGGAAACCCCCTCGCAGCAGCGGTGGGATTAGAAGCCCTCAATGTATTGGTAGAGGAAGGATTGGTGCAAAATGCGGCAAAGGTGGGCAAATATTTCCTCGAAAGATTTAGTCAGATCAGGAGCCCTCTCATCAAGTCTATCCGCGGTAAAGGATTGCTGACAGGGATAGAAATCGATACGGCACAAGTATCAGGTAAGGCTTTCTGCGAAGCACTGGCCCTAAACGGCATACTGACTAAGGAAACCCACGAGACTGTAATCCGTTTTGCGCCGCCACTCATTATTACTAAACCGCAAATTGATTGGGCCATTAAAAAGATAACAGAAGTCTTTCACCAGTTTGAGCACTTGTCGTATAAAGACGCAGTGGGCCATTAAATGATGCTACAGAAAAATCAAACGCGACTAAGCACGGTAGCCATCATCGAGGACGCAAGGATTAAGAGAATAACTGACGATTATTATCGGCGACTGACCGCATTTGGTATTGAATCCGCGAGCCTTTGGTTGGTCAACCAGTTAGATCACCCTAAAGATATTAGATTATTTAGAATGCAGCAGCACGATGCCGCCCGAAAGCAGGGTTTTGTTGCATAGTAACTAGTCAACATAACCCTGTAGCTGTTCAGATTGCGGCTTATTTTTGTGAGTACAAGAAAAAAGCGCGGAATTTATAAGCATAAATGAGCACTTTTTACGCAGTAATCGCGAAAATAAGCCGTGAGCTGAATAGTTACGTTGCATGAGACTGCATTGTTAACCGCAGATTGAAATGAGGGAAATCGAAGGCCAAATGCCCTGTAACCAAACGTCCAAATATTGGTATTTGAGGGTCAAGTGGATGCGTTCGTTATGTGCTTGGCTTTAAGTGGAAACCGTTCCGGGTTTTTTATTATTTCTTCTGTTAGATCAACATCTATATCAGGCCAATAGAAATGGCCAAGGGACTGCTCTTCTACATTGATTATTGATTTAACTGGCTGATCTTTAAACCAAGGGAAATTATCATATGGCATAAATAGCTCCTCATTGTGAGCTAGGAGCCACACTCCATGACTTGAAATATGTGTTACTTCAACTGCTAAAGTGTTGTCGCCATGCGCTGATAAGCTCATTGTAATGAACCTCCACTATTGATTCGATTTCTTTCAACTGCTTTCTTGAATAATTATAATTCTTCGCCAGCTCAATTTCTGGTTTAAGCCAGAACTTTGCTTCTCCTTTTCCGGAGACTACATGAACATGCATTCGGTCTTCCTCCCTTGAAAAAAAGAAAAACCTATAGCCACTTTCTCTAAACACCGTAGGACTCATATTTCTTCCTGCATATCACGTAAAATTAAGCTGGCGTAAACATTTCAAAGATCTGGAAAAATGCATTAAGGCCGAATTAAACCACGAACCTATAAAAGCACCAAAATGTTTGCGCTCTGGTTTAGCCTATGGTTGGACGAAGCCGCTGCGCGGCAGAAAAGCCAAGAATGCATCACTCTTTTTG
>CAZVFR010000178.1:6197-7545 GCA_964626505.1 uncultured Methylococcaceae bacterium | reverse complement strand
GCCAGTTGGCAACAAAACGAGAAGCTTTTGTGCCGCGTTATAATTCGCCTGACGCTTGCCACCAACGGTTTGGACAAATTGTTGGATCCGCATTTGGAAAGAATCCGCAATATGCTCAAGAAAGGGCTGGTCGGGGATCAACTATGGGCGGAATTGGATGGATTGTCCGAAACATTGATTCGCACGGAGAACCGTGGTTCTGACGTCGAATCTACAGATAAATATGCGAGTTTGTTCGAATTTCTAGAGTATTCTTCTAAAGATTCAGGTGATAGGCAGTGGCTTAGTGGGCTTCGTTCTAAGGTCCATGCGGGGAAACTACAAGAAGCAAACAAATTTTACGCCGCGCTTGAAAAGGCTTTTGATGCGCATGCGAAGTTGCCAGCTGACAGTAATGCCAAAATCGGCTTTCTTGAGAAGATACTGCAACGAATTACGCATAAATCCCTATCCAAATCGATAAATTCCGAACTGGTTTGGAATGCTATGATCAATCTTCTAGATGGGTTGGACGTTCCATTACAGTTCGCGGAGGCGTTCGAAAGCCTGAGAATCAAAATCAAATCAGAACAAGATCCTGATACATTTCGAACGCTGATGAGTGAAACGGTGTCATTGTTGCTCAAAGCAAAGTCGGCGGTAAAAGATGGGCAGCAAGAAATTGAGGGTTTTCTGAGCCAGTTGACTCAGACAATAGGCGAATTAGGGCAACGTGTTTTAGACGAGAATAAAACGCAACAGGTTTATGCCAGCGATAGACAGGTGCAGAGTGAATCTATAAAGAGTCAATTTGCTGAGTTTCACGAGAACACCCGTACGGCTACCGACATAGATAAATTGCAGCGAATCGTTACAAATCGGTTGGAGCTTATTTCCCGCGAGCTTGATTCGCACAGCCAGAAAGAGGCTGAAAGGCAGTCTCAAATCGAGCAACGCTTGGTTGATTTAAGCGCCCAAACTCAACGCATGGAGCAGGAAGCCGGCGATTTGCGATCAAAGTTGCAAGTTGCGCAAAATGAAGCGCATAGAGATCCGTTGACTGGTTTAGCGAATCGTTTGGCTTACAACGAAAGGTTGTCGCAGGAGGTTGCGCGGTGGAAAAGATTCGGGCGTCCACTGTGTCTGCTTGTTTGGGATATAGATCATTTCAAATCGGTTAATGATCGTTTTGGTCATGCCGCTGGCGACAAAGTGCTAAAAATTGTCGCCGGAGAATTGTCGACCGGGATTCGAGAGACAGATTTTATCTGTCGCTACGGCGGTGAGGAATTTGTGATGTTGCTGCCAGATACGGATATGGACGGGGCGATTTTGGCGGCAGACAAATTGCGCATAGCGATCGAGCAGT
>CAZVFR010000178.1:0-6187 GCA_964626505.1 uncultured Methylococcaceae bacterium | reverse complement strand
GTCATGCGGTCTTAGCCAATTCAAGGAAGATGATAAACCGGATCACGTCTTTGAGCGTGCCGATAAAGCATTGTACAAGGCAAAGAGCGATGGACGAAATCGGTGTGTGATTGGTTGACATACTAATCATCATCCCGCTTAATCGATACGGTAACATTTTGAGCCATGTCAAATTCAATAACGAAGACTATCGGTTGGCAGCAAACTCTGCAGTCTTCATAATAGGTCTGATCGCCAGCCGAGCAATCCACTAGGCTATTTATATGCTCACCACAATACGGACATTTTACTTGAATTTCTTCGAGCATTAGAGTTTCCGATTTAACCGTGGATGAGTCGCCGTAGGCGTTAAAGTGCAGAGCCACTTCATCTTTCTGAGTATATCTTTGTTAGCACGGCTTATTCAAATAGCAGTAATCACGCGGAATTAAAGAATGCGTTTTAGGATCTTTTTCATATTGTCTGTCGTGGGGTTGAGTGGCTCTTCGATATCCGCATCTGATTATCTCTACGAGCAAGAAATTGTTGATGGGATCGTTGCGTCCAGGCCTGCTGGAGAGATCGTCTGGCTGAAAGCGGGTGATCGCCCGTTTTTGGGGCTGTACATAGAGGCAACAACTAAAACCAGCCAAGGCGCCACACTGATTTTACATGGGGTCGCAGGCCATTCGGATTCGAATAATGTCATTCGGCCATTGCGCACCCATTTACCTACGTTCGGGTGGTCGACACTTGCGATTCAACTGCCCGTTCTTAGGGCTAACGAAAATCCCAACGATTCGTATTCTCTAATTCCGGAAGCACAGGAGCGCATTAGAGCGGCACTCGATTTTCTCAAGAAAAATAAAATTGAGAACCTCGTGCTCATCGGCCATGGGTTTGGAGCCACCTCGGCGTTGTCGTTTCAATTCGAAAACCAGGATGATGATGTTAAGGCCTTAGTGGTGATTGGGTTGCCGGTATTCCAAAATGGCCCATTGAAGCCCGCATTATTGGATCGATTTAGCCAGGTGGATCTACCCTTGCTGGATATTTACGGCAGTGTTGATATTCCTCAAGTCCTTAAGACGGCGGATCGCCGTGCGCAAGTCGTCAAGAAGAATTTGGCCTATCGCCAGGTCGAGATTGAGGGTGCCGACCATTACTTTAGGTATGCGGACGGTGCGCTTGTTAAAACTATTTACGGTTGGATCAGGCGAGTAGCACCCGGAGTGGAAATAACGAAATAGGTAAAGCTTAGCTTATCCGCTGGTGAGAAATATGGGCTAGCCTGCCTAAGAAAATATAAATTAAACTTCGTTCAGTATTTGTTCAGCCGCTTACCGGTAAATTGTACATCAACACGCTAGTACCCTATCGGTATAGGTGTGATTTCCAGAACCACTCCAAAAGGGAGAGTGCATATGAAAAATTGGATTATACAAATTGGGTTTCTCGCAACGCTGTGTTTATTCGCTTCGACAGCGATGGCGGATAAAATTGTGATTTATAATGGCCATCACGGTGGACACAACAATCATGATCGTGGTCATTACAACGACCGTGGTTATCGATACGGCTCTGATCATGATCGGCATAGAGGGTACAAAAAACACGCACGCCGCCATTACTCAGATAATTATCACTATCGTCCGCATCGCAATCGGTACGGTTACCGCAACAAGTATGTGCCCCATCACTATTCACATGCTCCACGTTACGTTCCACAACCACGATACGGTCACGGCTATCATTCCGCAACGCCGGTGATCGTGGGCAGCTTGATCGGTGGAGTTATCGGTGCTGAATTGGGTCACGGTGGCCCGTTAGCTTTAGGAGGAGCTTTGCTTGGAGCATCGATCGGCCGCGATATTGCTTATCGGCATGATTACCACCACTAGAGATGCAAAGTCCTCGGCCAAGGATGGCTTTTTTACCAATCTATTTCATCTTATTCCCACCTCTTGATCTACTTGATGCTTAAGTAGATGTCTAAAAAGCGAGTAATTACTCGACTCAATTTGAGTGCAATCTAAATAGTTTCAAATATTTTCTGGTTCTCTGAAGTAGTCGCCGGATTTCTTTATTACCCCATAAAAGTTCTTAAAAACGGTGTTTTGTAGACTATAATCGACTGCGGAATTGTAAAATCTGGAATAATCGGTGCCTACCTACGATTATAAATGTGATACGAACGGGAAAGTGCTCGAAGTGAATGGTATGCGCGAGTTACTGACCACTTGGGGTGAATTGTGTGAGCGTAGTGGTCACGATCCCAGTGATACCGCAAGCGACAGGCCAGTTACGCGATTAGCCAACGGTGGTCAGATTGTAAAGCGATCAAATAGGGGTGATTCGGTACTGCAGGGCTGCGACACGGGTCCGTGTTGTGGTGATGGACTATGCGGCTGATGAAACCTGTCGAGCTTGAATATGGGCGTTGGGTATTAGGAGTCACTGCGTGCTTGGCGTTGTTTGGTTTCGCGCAATCCGTGCCGGCTTTGACCGTGGTGGCAAAAATAGAGCCGCCCTATTTCAGCCGCAAGATGCCACAGGAAGGTTTGTCGGCGGCGATCGTTTACGTCGCGCTGAAACGGGCTGGCTATACTGCTACTTTTTCTTTCGAATCCTGGCCTAGAGCCTACGAAGGTGCTCAGCTGGGCGTTTATGACGTTGTGGGATCAATTTGGTATACCGAAGAACGAAATAAGGAATTTGCCTTCAGCGACGCGTATTTGTTTCACGAAATCAAATTTATTAAACGTAAAGTGGATAAGGAAATCAGTTATAGGAAGCTCGACGACTTGGATGGAATGTTGGTGGGCACGTTGAAAAACTACGCTTACGGCGAAGAATTTTTAAGTTCCAAAAAAATTATCCGTTTACCGGAAAATCATCTGTTGCAGAATTTGCTCAAACTATCTCAAGGTCAGATTGATTTGACCTTGGCCGATGCACGTAAAATTCGTTACGAAATCAATGAATACATGAGGGGTAGCGCGAAAGATCTGGAAATTTTGCCCGAGCCTCTGATACGTCGGGGTACCCACATCGCCGTAAGCCGGTCAAACCCGAAACATAAACAGATCATAGAGCGGTTCAATAAGGCTATCAAAACAATGAAACAAGACGGCAGTTACGAGAAAATTCTGGCTGACTTCGGATATTAGTCCATTCTATTCAGAATATTCACAATGTTATAGAGTTACCGCTGAGAATTCCCTCAAATTTAACCAATTATTGCGTCAAAATGCTGATGTACCCCAGTGCATCACAAAAACGTCTGGCGTAGCGAGTGAACTTGACAGCTCCTCCTAAAATGGTATGGATCAAAAATAAGTTATGGCGAACGATAAACTACGAATAGGTGTATTGCTGGACAGCTACACGGTTGAAGCGTGGGAATTGAAGATATTCGAGGCGCTTAAGGATTGCAGTTACGCTGATATTCAGCTAGTCATACTCAATGATGATGAGCACGTTGGGCACAATAAATCTTTGTTATCAAAGATAAAAAACTATAGATGGCAAATCTTCTATGTGGTTTTTAGAAAATTGCTTGATACGATTTATAGAAAATTGATAGAACGCAGAACCTATCTTCCAAATGCCTCACAGTTGGTAGATTCTGCATCCCTTTTCAAAGGTTTTCCGACAATTAAAGTTAAACCAATTAGGAAAAAATGGTCCGATTATTTTCCTGAAAATGATATACAGTCCATCAAAGAATATGATATTGATATTTTGATCAGGTTTGGTTTTCATATTCTTAGAGGCGAAATATTATCCACTGCTAAATACGGCATATGGTCTTACCACCATGGAGATAACAACTTAAATCGCGGAGGACCGGCAGGCTTTTGGGAAAGCATGGGAAGTTGGCCTGAAGTCGGTACCATTCTGCAGATATTGACCGAAGATTTGGATAACGGAAAAATTCTAACCAGGTCGTTTTCGTGCGCTAATAAAATTTCGATACAGGATAATAGGAGTAATTATTTCTGGAAGTCGTTGACATTTATGCCTAAAAAAATCGAAGAGCTGTACTCTATCGGTGAAAAGGCATTTTTTGAACAAGTCGCTTACGATAATAGACATCCGCTGTTATATTCTGAACGCTTGTACGTTAAACCATCAAATTTTGAATACAGCAAATTAATTTTTAGAAAAGTTATTGAAAAAGCAATATTGATTTTCAACAACAAGATTTATTTTAATCAATGGATCTTGATGTTCCATTTGAAGGACGGTCTTTCTTCGTCACTTTGGCGGTATAAAAAAATTATTCCACCTAAAGATAGATTCTGGGCCGATCCACATATTATTTCTAAGGGTAATAAATATTACATATTTATTGAAGAGTTGATGTATGCAACGAATAAAGGTCATATATCGTTGATCGTTATGGATGAAAGTGGAAACTACGAGAACCCGGTTCCGATTCTCGAAAAGCCGTACCATCTTTCATATCCTTTTGTTTTTGAATATCAACAGGATTATTACATGATTCCTGAATCTGGAGCTAACAAAACAGTAGACTTGTATAAATGCGCAGAGTTTCCGTTAAAATGGGAATATCAAAAGACGCTTATAGACGATATTGAAGCAAGCGATGCAACCGTATTTTACCATCATAATAAATGGTGGATGTTCGCGAATGTAGTCGAAGTGAAAGGCGCATCTTCTTGGGACGAACTGTATTTGTTCAGCGCGGATGCACCGACGAGTGATGAATGGCGGCCTCATCCCAAAAATCCCATCGTATCGGATTGTAAAACCGCCCGACCAGCCGGCAAGGTATTTTCTCACAAAGGCCTGTTGTATCGACCTTCACAGAATTGCTCAGTCCGCTATGGCTATGGCTTTAATATTAATGAAATAACAGTATTGGATGATGAAAACTATTCAGAGAATTTAGTATCGGCCGTAAAACCCAATTGGGACAAAAAAATATGTGCGACACATACGTTTAATAGGGTTGGATCCCTCCATGTCATTGATGCGTCCTATAAAAGATTCAGACGGAACCTACCCGGATTTTAGATACTAAAATCGTGTGATTCAGTCGTTTCTTAGGCGGTATATCAATAGCGCTTCTTTTCGTTCTCTGAATATCTTGTCATGCGAGTATGCTCTTCTATTCTCGCGTTTTAATAGTGCGGCTCGTAACTAGCTTCGGGCTGGTACGCTAAATCTAAAACAAAAATCCGACGACTTTTCTGACCGAAGAGGCTTTCCTTGGGGGTGGTTTCGGAGTATAAATAGTAGATATACTATGCGAAATAATAGATATTATCGATAATATCTATATAGCGTCTTCTTAGTGTGCTAGATAGTCAGGTCTAATGGCAAAATGGATCCGAAATACTTTGAATGGGTGGGTTTGAGCACAGAGGTCGGGTGTAAATAAGAGTTGAAGTTAAGGATGAGCATAATGTGTCCTCGCTTGGAGGGGTTGGCAGACTAGTAATTCAAGCGTGGTGGCGGTTACAAAACTTCGAAAAGGGTTGGATCATGAACGAGATGCAAAAACCCAGCTTGGTTGTTGTTGACGACGAACGTGGAATAGCGTGTTTCATACAAGAGGTGGCCAGAAAATCTGGGTTTTGAAGCATCGTGGGAGCTTAGTGGAAAGACTTTTATCAAGAAATGGGGGGCCAACGGCCCGGATGTTATTGTGCTGGATCTGGTAATGCCCGATATTGATGGTATCGAAGTGATTCAACAATTGGCCGATTCGAAATGGAGCGGAGCGGTTGTGCTTATGAGCGGTTACAATGGAACCTATCTAAAGGTGGCGAAAACATTGGCTACCGCGAAAGGACTGCACTTGGTAGGAGTGCTGATAAAACCTTTTCAAACCGATCAGCTCGAATCGATGCTTCAGGCACTACGGAATTAATAGAGGTGCCTTGCATAAATAGCGGATAGTTCCAACGTAATAGACTCATTATTGAATCGATGTCGAGTGTAATCGAAATTAATGGCGACGTGATTGAAATGAACGACGCTGGGTTTATGGTGAATCGAGACATTTGGAACGAACAAGTGGCAGAAAAACTGGCTGCCTTGGCGGAAATTAAACTAACTAATGCGCATTGGGAAATTATTCTTTTTATTCGAAATTATTACCAGCAATTCAATCATCTTCCCAACGCGCGCGTATTTACCCAAGCAATTCGCAAAAAATTCGGTGAACACAAGGGTA
>CAZVFR010000177.1:1188-7548 GCA_964626505.1 uncultured Methylococcaceae bacterium | reverse complement strand
ATGAATATGATTTACGCGGTAAAGTGGTCATGGCTGGTGCCATTGATATGCATAGCCATATTGGCGGAGGTAAGGTAAATATCGCGCGGACCTTATTGCCCGAAGACCACAGGGCGGACCCGATACACCGCACCGAATTGCTTCGTTCCGGAGTAGGGCGTGCAGCGCCGAGTACATTCACAACCGGGTACCGCTATGCCGAGATGGGTTATACCGCAGTGTTCGAGCCCGCGATTTTGCCGATCAATGCGCGCCAGGCGCATATGGAAATGGGTGATACGCCCATTATCGATAAAGGCGGCTATGTCATGTTGGGCAGTGATGACTTTCTATTGCGCATGATGGCTGCCAACAACGATCAAAAAGCCATCAACGATTATGTCGGCTGGACGATTAAATCGGCGCAGGCTATCGGCGTTAAAGTTGTAAATCCGGGGGGTATTAACGCATTTAAATTTAACCAACGGGCCTTGGACTTGGACGAGCAGGGGCCGCATTATGGCGTGAAACCGCGTGATATTCTCAAATGTTTGGCGACCGCGGTGAAAGAGCTGGGTGTTAGCCATCCTTTGCACGTACATGGCTGTAATTTGGGTGTTCCGGGTAATGTCGAAACCACATTAAATACCATACAGGGTATTGAAGGCTTACCGATGCACCTGACGCATATTCAGTTTCATAGTTATGGGACCGAAGGCGATTTTAAATTTTCATCGGGCGCCGCGCGCATCGCGGAAGCCGTGAACGCCAACCAAAATATAACCGTCGATGTCGGTCAGATTATGTTTGGTCAAACGGTTACAGCGTCCGGCGACAATATGCGGCAGTATGCCAACCGTGCTCATGCGAATCCCAAAAAATGGGTTTGTATGGATATTGAATGCGATGCGGGCTGCGGCGTTGTACCTTTCAAATACAAGAATAAAAATTTCGTCAATGCTTTGCAATGGGCGATCGGATTGGAAACTTTTCTCCTGGTTGATGATCCGTGGCGCGTTTTTCTGACCACGGATCATCCTAACGGTGCGCCGTTCACGACTTATCCGCATTTGATCAAGTTGCTGATGGACCGCAGTTTTCGCAAAGATATGCTTTCAGGTATCAACGCCGATGCAGCGGCCATGACAACCCTGGGGTCTATTGACCGCGAATATTCGTTGTACGAGATCGCTATTATGACCCGCGCTGGCGCGGCGCGCTTGGTCGGCTTATCTGATCGTGGGCATCTCGGTGTGGGTGCGGCCGGCGATATTACGGTTTACACGGAGCACGAAGATAAAGAGAAAATGTTTGAAAAACCGGATTATGTGTTTAAGGATGGCGAGCTTGTTGTTAGGAACGGCGAAGTCGTAAAGGTGACTTGGGGTACGACCCACATTACGCGTCCCGAGTTTGACAACAGTATTGAAAAATCGCTTGAAGAATATTTTGATCGCTATATGACGATGAAAGTTGGCAATTTCAAAATTATGGATGATGAGATAACTGAAGATGGCCGTGGACGGCTATCGATCCATCCCTGCAATACTGAGCGTAGAGCATGATTATAAATGGCGTGACGATTGACGAAACTTTCGCCGAAGCCTTTCCGATGAAAGCCACGCGCGTGATTATCACCGCGCAGAATTCTAAATGGGCGATGATTGCGGCCCAGGCCATGACCGGCTTTGCGACGTCTGTTATTGGTTGCGGTTGCGAAGCCGGTATAGAACGTGAATTGGATCCGTTTGAAACGCCGGATGGGAGGCCTGGGGTTGCGGTTATGATTTTCGCGATGGGTGGCAAAGGCTTAGCCAAACAATTGGAGAATCGTGTCGGGCAATGCGTGTTGACTTCGCCTTCTTCCGCGATCTATGCGGGGATCGATGGAGGCAAGCCGATTCCGCTGGGCAAGAATCTGCGTTATTTCGGTGACGGTTTCCAAACTTCGAAGATGATAGGCGGCAAGCGCTACTGGCGCATCCCCGTGATGGACGGTGAATTCGTCGCCGAGGAAACAACCGATATGGTAAAAGCAGTAGGTGGCGGCAACTTTCTAATTCTGGCTGAATCCCAGCCACAAGCTTTGGCGGCTTGCGACGCTGCGACCGAGGTGATGTTGAAACTGCGCAATGTGATTCTTCCGTTTCCGGGCGGTGTGGTGGGTTCGGGATCCAAGGTTGGGTCCAAATACAAAGCATTAAGTGCATCCACCAACGATGCGTTTTGTCCCACGCTGAAAGGTAAAACCAGGACTGCATTGGCACCCGAGATAGAATCGGTAATGGAAATTGTAATTGATGGCTTGACTGAGGAAGATATTAACGCAGCGATGCGTGTCGGTATTGAGGCGGTTTGCAAACTGGGTACCGGTAACGGTGTAAGACGGATCACCGCAGGCAATTATGGCGGTAAATTGGGCCCCTATCATTTTCATCTTCGGGAGATCATGGCATGAGCGCATTGACACTGACGCTAAAATCGAAACTAACTCAACGCGTGGATATGTCGCCGCTCACGGTCGATAATCTGGCACAGAAATCCATCGACGAAATCAAATCTATCAGTTTGCGTTCGGGTAAACGATCATTACGTGTTGACGCGTTATTCGAACTAAGTGGCGAGGCGGGAGACAATCTAGTGATTAAGGATTCTCGTGCCCATCTGGACTATATCGGTCGGGATCAAACGATGGGTGCCACCAGTGTCGAGGGCGATGCCGGTGCCTATTTGGGTATGGGCATGCGGGGTGGCTCGATTTCGGTAAACGGTAATGTTGAATTATTTGCGGCTTGTGAGATGTCGGGTGGCCAAATCATAATCGAAGGTAATGCGGGCCAGCTGTTAGGCGCCGCGCTGCCCGGTAACAAACAAGGTATGTCTGGTGGCATTGTGCTGGTTAAGGGGAGCGTGGGGGAACGTTTGGGCGACCACATGCGTCGCGGTATTATCTTGGTTGAAGGCAACGCAACCGATTATTGTGGTTCGCGTATGACGGCCGGAACGATTGCGGTGATGGGTGATACCGGGCGATATCTGGGTTATGGAATGAGTAGAGGCACGATCCTACTTTGGAATAAACCTGAAATTCCACCGACATTTAACGATTGTGGATCGCACACATTGACCTTTCTGGCGTTATTTTTTGCGTCTATCAGACATTTGGACAGCACCTTGTCTGATCCCGCCACCGTGTTTAATAGAATCCAACGCTATGGTGGCGATATGTCCGGTGTTGGACGTGGTGAAATTTTGGTTAGGGTGCAGTAAGCCGGTTTGAAAGGACAAGTAAAAAGAACTATGGGATAAGGAGAGTTCCTCTCCTTATCCCGAACAATTAAGTCATTCTGGTAAGAAATGTAGGCGGGCACCGAAAGCTTGACTAAATCTTGCCGTCCAGGCCATTTTGATAATATTTGTGGGTGATGCTTTCCTGATTTTCCAACAGCCAGTCGATGTCGGGCTGATTGTTCATGGCTTTGCGGATTGCTTCCGCCATGGCTTTGCGGTGAATGTCGAACAGAATTTTGTGGTCTAGGTTGTCGTCCGTCACGACGCTGGGGTTTAGCCACACCGACACGATAATACCTAGATCATTGGCCTTTTCTTTGGGAATGTCGCCAGCGCGTACTGCGTCCAAAACGCCGTTGGCAATAGCCCCTTGTATGGTTCCCATTAGAATATTAGTGTAGCGACTTTTATTTACGGTGACCTTGCTTACCATCAACGTTACGGGTCGTACCTGAATATCGGTATTGAGGATTGCGAAAACACGCGAATGACCCTTGACCTGGTCGCCGGTGAGTGTTGCCAGCGCGGTACCGACTGGACCGTCTAGTTCGCCGATAACGACTTCGGGTTCCGCGGCGGTGCCCGGAGGGCCTCCGGCCACAAGTGCTTCACCGGTTCGCATAATAATTCTTTCGCTCATGAATGGTTTCTCCTGTTTGATTTAGTGTGTTATTAAAGTTAAAACTATGTGTAACTGCTTAGCGAGCCTAAGTATACCTGTAACTACTCGGCTTAACCTCGAAGCCGTACTTTTTGTCACGTTCGATGCAAGAAATCAAGTCTCTATCCACCAACGATCATAGCCGCGATAGTGCCGGGCTGCGATATGTTTATCCAGTGGTATCGCGTCGAGCCGGTGGGCTATCCATTGGAATCAATTTAAATCCGAATAATGCGTGTAACTGGCGTTGTATTTATTGTCAGGTTCCTAACCTTAAGCGTGGTAGTGCGCCAGACATTGATCTGAGCCTACTGCGGTCTGAATTGAAACTATTTTTGGACGATGTGCTAGAAGCTGATTTTTTCGATCGTTTTGGTGTGGAGCCGGAATACCGGGTCATACGTGACATCGCGATTTCCGGAAACGGCGAACCGACCAGTGCAAGGGGATTCAAAGAGATTATCGGCGTTATCGGAGAGTCCATAAAAGACTTTGAGTTGGAAGGAAAGATCAATTTTGTTTTGATTACCAACGGTAGTTTAATGCATAAAAATGATGTCAGCGACGGTTTGCGGCAACTCAGTGATTTTGGCGGTGAAGTGTGGTTTAAGCTTGATCGTGCTACAGACGCCGGGTTGGCGCAAATCAATAATGCTGGCATATCGGCCGAGCGGATGTTGGCAAATTTGATCAAATCTGCTGAATTGTGCCCGACCTGGATTCAAACCAGTGTATTTGCGCTGGACGGTGAAACCTTGTCCGCCAGCGAGCAGAAAGCGTATATCGATTTTTTGCAAACTGCGGTGAAATCAAATGGCGCGCTTAAAGGCGTGTTGTTGTATGGTTTGGCGCGGCCTTCGTTGCAGCCTGAGTCGACGCGTTTGTCGGCGGTGGCGCCGGAATGGATAAAACAGTTCGCTGATCAGATTGAGACATTAGGCTTAACTGTCAAGGTAAACGGCTAGTCATTAGGGCGCGTCAATATCCAGATCGCCAGAAGTAGTACCACAATCGCGGCAGGAAGCGACCAGAAAACCGGTACGGTGAACGTTCCGATGAGCAGCGGTGTTTCGAGAGCATAGCGGACCAGGTGGAGTATCCCGACCAGGAAAAATATACTCGCGGAAATTCGCAGAGCCCATTTAGAAGTACTTGGGTCGGACTTTGAAGTGGGTGTGCTTTGCGTAATTTTATCATCAACGGCATTGGGTGTTGAGGCGGTGTCTTTGGCTTTTCTTTGGTGTTTGTTGCGTGCGCGTAGTTTTAATTTTTCCTGTTGTTTGTATTGCGCAATACCCTTGGCTATACCTTTCGCGATCAATTTGGTTTGTTCTTTGGTTTGGCCCGGCGACTGGGCGGCCCGTGCGATCTGCAAGGATTCTTCGTCAATGTGTAGCGTGGCCTGGGCTTGAAAGGACGGGTTTTTCTTCTTTTTTGCCATGAAGTGTTATTAAACTGAGTGGCCGTAGATTAATTGTACGATCAGTATACTCTTCGCACATGGAATTTCATTTCACACTACAATTGCAATCCTTCACTTGAGCCTGAAAGATCTGATCGGACGACATATCGAATATTACAAGAACAGCCTCCCTGCAAAAAAATCGATCAAAGAACGTCTGATGTTCTGGAAATAATATCAGCGGTATCTGATTAACCCTCAGGTGCCGGGGCCATGGCGCTGATTGTATACATCGTCCAAAAGTTTTCTCTCCAAAACTGGAATATTCGCCAGGTCTTGTTGTTGGTCTAATCCTAAGGGTTGATCAGGCGAAATTCTGGGATCAAAACTCTCCGTATCCACGTTGTCCAAGGCACAAGCCGCGAGCGTTGCATTAATATGCTGTTGCGTAGCCACGGTACGCTCGGTTAAAGATTGCTAACTGGCATGTTAAAGTAGTCTTTAGATGGTTATCGCACATAACTCTGGTGAGAAATCCAGAATATTTACAAACACACATTAATCCGCCTATGCAGATCTATTCAAGTAATTATTTGAAGAGTGCAAACATAACTGGTTTTGTACAGTGACTGGCGCTATGCCTATACTCAAAAATCTTGGAACGATCCTGCTTGTTTTGGTTGTATGTCTACCAGGGTTTGTAAAAGCGGACAGTGGAAATGTACAAACTGCTCTATTTGAATTGTTGAATAATGCCCCGGCTACTCAGCTCGGCATTCAAGGCCGCCGTATGCCGGCGTCTGAAATTAGTCGAAATCTATTGACGCATTACCAACAGCATGGCACTAATCCGCTTTGGGTGAATGACCAAGGTCCTACAGAACGTGCAACAATAGTATACAAGGTATTAAAGAACGCAAATCACGAGGGACTTAACAGTCGTGATTATTACCTATCGACCTTAGAACAGTTATGGGACAGTCGAAATGCTAATGATTTGGCGAAGCTGGAGGTGTTGCTGACCTAT
>CAZVFR010000177.1:0-1088 GCA_964626505.1 uncultured Methylococcaceae bacterium | reverse complement strand
CCGAGGGTGAGACGCTGAAGCTTGGCATGCAGTCAGAGCGCATTCCATTGATTCGGAAACGTCTAAAGGTTACCGGGGATAACAGTGCCGAAGATTTGACCTTGCAAGTATTCGACGAACAACTGGAGGATGCTGTAAAGCGATTTCAAAATCGTCATCATTTGGATGTCGATGGGGCTATCGGTCGGCAAACGCTGGCAGCGTTGAACATCACGGTGGAAAAACTTATCCAGCGCATTATCATAAACATGGAACGTTGGCGTTGGCTGGCGCACGACTTGGGCCAAAAGCGCCTATTTGTAAATGTAGCCGGGTTCACCCTTGCAGGTACCGAAGATGCACAAGTACGCATTAAGATGCCGGTTATTGTCGGCAAGACCTATCACAAAACCCCCGTGTTTAGTGATGCCATCAAATACATCGAAGTTAATCCATACTGGAATATTCCATCGAGTATTGCGGTTAAGGAAATGTTGCCGAAATTGATCGAGAATCCGTATCATCTGCGGGAGAAAAATATTCGCGTGTATGATGGTTGGAACGCCGACGCGCAAGAGCTCGATTCCACAATTATTGATTGGCGTTCGGTAGGTCGTGGGATTAAGCGTTTTAAATTGCGCCAGGACCCGGGTCGAAAGAATTCGTTGGGCACGATAAAGTTCATGTTTCCGAATGAATACGATGTATATTTGCACGATACTCCAACCCACAGTTTGTTTCGGCGAGCTCAGCGGGCTTTTAGCCACGGTTGTATCAGGCTTAGCAGGCCTTTTCAGCTCGCGTCGTATCTACTCGGCGGTGAATCGAAAGGCTGGTCGATACAGAGACTACAGAAAATCGTTGCAAGCGGGAAAAGAACCATTCTAAAACTGGAAGCACCTTATCCCATTCACATCTTGTATCGAACCGCGCTTGTTGGGGATGACGGCTTAGTGTATTTTGCCAATGACGTTTATGGACGTGATGCGATGTTGGAGAAGGCCCTATTCTGAATAATAATCAATTTTTGTAACTACTCAGCGAACTTAAAAATCCCTGTAATTACTCAGATTGCCCTCAAATTTAGTCGAGTACAAGGAGAAAACGCG
>CAZVFR010000176.1:0-7587 GCA_964626505.1 uncultured Methylococcaceae bacterium | reverse complement strand
GGCCATTCGTAAACCTTGAAAAAATGATACCTTCGTCGGATATGTCAATGCCGTTAAGTCGGCCAGCGGTAAATCCATCTTGGCGCAGGTCATTAACACCGAAATTATTCCCGAATTGAGTCGTCTGAGAATAGTCAATGGAGACCGACAGCGGATTGGCGCCGGGAATGGTGAAATTGTCGTAGGTAAACTGGCCATTAGCATTCCCAGAAGCCGAGGTCAGCGTACCATTAGGACCAAAAATCAGTGGCGTGGATGCGGCCCCACCTACGGTAGCGTTTGTCCCGTCAATATACAGAAGACTATTCCATTGATTAGGTGTTGCCGTGGCCACATAATAAAACGTGCCGGTATGTTGATTACCCAAGGAATCATACAGACTTAAAGACGTTGAATGGTTAAACGATGTAGCATCATTCGGGTCGAATGGCGTAGTCGTCGGCGGTGTGGAACGAGCATCCAGATTAACATTAGCACCTACGGACGCAGTCGCATTGGGCGCTGAGACCGTTGTGGAGAGTTGAAGGTCCTGCAACACTCCCGTGTTGAATGTCGTCACTCCCGCATTCGTAACAGCTGGAAATACCTGTATACGCTGGTCCGAATGGTTAACGGCGAATCCATCCCGGTCTATGCTGAACGCACCCGCTCGGGTATATTCAATAGCGCCGTTGTCGTTTAACACATAGAACCCATCCCCGTTTATCGCTAAATCAAGATTATTAGACGTGAAGTCAACGTTACCTTGATTAAATTGCTGCGCAATTTGAGTGACTCGGACCCCGCTGCCGGGGGTTGAACTGCCAATGCCCTGAAAGGTTGTCGCATAGACGTCCGCAAACTCCGCACGCGATTCCTTAAAACCATTAGTACTGGCATTGGCAATGTTGTTTCCAGTCGTTGAAAGGTCGATAGACGCGGCATTAAGGCCACTGAGTGCTGTTCTGAAACTCATTTTATTTTACCTTTAAAGTATCTGCTGAATGTCATTAAAACTAATCGGCCCAAGGCCTGCCACGTTGATTTTTAAGCCGCTGCTACCCTTACCCAACGTTACGCTGTCAACCTTCGACTGTACCAGCGACGCAAGTGCCGTGTTGGTTCCATCGATGACCGCGCTCGCGCGGATTTTATATGTGCCGGGGTTTGCAACGATTCCATCGCTATCTAAGCCATCCCAACTGAATACAGTTTGCCCGGGCGATTGCGAACCGAGATCGATGCGTTCCACCAGCCCTCCGTTTGAATCCAGGATTTCAACGACAACCGATGTGGCTTGATCCGGAATAACCAGTTCTCCATTCAACTTTCCGCCCGCCGCGAGCAAACCTTCATCACCCGGTGCTAAAACTGTACGTCCCACCAAATTTGCGGCTTGTAATGCTTGATCGGAAGTCAACGCGCTGGCAAATTCGCTGAATGAATTTTGCAGGTCCTGAATACCGGTAACCGTACTAAATTGCGCGATCTGTCCCAGAAAGTCGCCGCTTTCTAGGGGTTTGGATGGATCTTGATGAGTTAACTGAGTGGTCATTAATTTTAAAAATTCATCCTGTCCCAGTTGGTTGCGAGGCTTAGTCGGTTCGCTTCTCGCTACGCCCAATTCCTGCAATGTTTCGACACTAAAGTTCATCTCAAATCTCCCGGTTATTTATTGTCCAAGCCGCAGTGTTTGAATCAGCAATTGTTTAGCCGTATTCAATACTTCAACATTGTTTTGATACGAGCGAGACGCCGACATCATATTGGCCATCTCTTCAATAGAATTAACATTGGGTTTAAAGATATAGCCCTCCTCATTAGCAAGCGGATGATCGGGGGCATATTCTCGAACCAAAGGCGCATCACTTTCTATTACGCCCAGAACCTTGACGCCGGACATCGCGTTTTGCTTATCTAATACACCCTGCAGTTGCGCTGCGAACACCGGTTGTCTGGATTTATAGGTTTCATCTATGCTGCTGCTGACGCTGTCGGCATTGGACAGGTTGCTTGCGACAAGATTTAAACGTAGATTCTGCGCGCTCATTCCGGAACCCGCGATATCAAACACCTTGAATGACGACATGCTTACTCTCCTCTCAATGCGGTCATAATCCCGCTGATTTTACCCGTCAAAAAGCGCAAGCTGGCTTGGTATCGCAACGCATTCTCAGTGTATTTGGCCTGCTCAATTTGATTCTCCACGGTATTCCCATCGATAGACGGTTGGGTGGGAATTCTGTATTTGATTTGGCCTTGCGCGAGATGACTATCCGGCATTATGTGGTTAGTCTGGGTAACATCCATGTGAACGGGTGCCACATGGGATTGAGCTGACTTGAATACTGTTTTGAAATCTATATCTTTTGCCTTGTACCCCGGCGTATCGGCATTCGCCAAATTGCCGGCCAGTAACTCTGTCCGCTTACCCCGAATATTCAACATCTGCGGGTGCACACCAAATAATTTGTCAAAATTTATAGCCATGGAATCGCCTTGAACATATTTTTGAAATTCAAGAGCACAAGAGCACATCCCATGCCATCGTTTCTATAACGTTAATACAATGACTTACACCAGTTTTCTACGGCAAGTTATATGCAGGTGGCAATATTTCGCCGCCAAACGGCAATACCTTGATAATTTAAACCGCTTTATTGAATAGACAAGAACGCCATCCGAAGTAGTTCATGAGATCGAACCCGGACGGGTTTGTGGAGGTTTAGATAGAAGAAAATGTCAACTTCACGCAAGCGGCATGATTTTCTATGACGCAACCATAACGAAAAGCCCGAGCTATGTTGAAGTTTTGGGCCGGTAATAACGGACGTTTGTGCCCGGGACCAGTTCGAATAAATCGAAACCTAAGGGCATGGCTTCGGTACTACTTAGGAATAAGTAGCCACCGGGTTTCAAAACTTGGGCCATACGAGACAGAATGTCCTTTTTGGCTTCATCAGAAAAATAAATCAATACATTCCGACAAAATATAACATCAAAATGTCCTAAAGCCTGAAACGACTTGCGCAGGTTAAATTGTTGGAATCGAACCCTAGACGCAATTTCTGTTTTCAGTTTCCAACCCTCTCCATTAGGTTCGAAATATCTTGCCTTATTGGCAACATGGATGCCACGAGATAATGCCATGTTCGTATAATTTGCTTGCTTGGCTTGTGCAAGGATGGATTTTGATATATCCGTACCGATAATTTGAACGTTGCTAAACCCACCAGGTTTGTGTTTGCTGTAATATTCGTGTGCCGCGATGCTAATTGAATACGGTTCTTGACCTGACGAGCAAGCTGCCGACCAGATCCTGGCAGAGACAAACTTTTTCGACGATAATTCTGCAAAAATCCGCGTCTTCAATTCGTCAAAATGCACCGAGTCACGGAACCAAAAGGTTTCATTGGTAGTCATCAAATCGATGACATCGGCGACCAGCTTAGATGGTGCTTTTTTTTCGCCTAAAGCATCAGCCAAGGCGTCCATAGACACATAATCGGTCTTTTCTAATATCCCCGTCAAACGATTATTGACCAGATACTGCTTATTATCACCCAGGGCTATACCGCAAGTATCATTCAAAAATCGCTTAAAAACCCTAAACTGAAGCGGACTGATTTCAGTCCGATTTGGATCTATTTTAAGTTGCTTAGATTTCACTGACCGTGCGCGTTACGCAAGAAAGCTGGGCACAACGATCTGATCTTCCGCACGATTAGACTACGCAGCTTGTATATGTTGCATATGATCTTTAAGGCGCGTCTGAACCAA
The DNA here is from genome assembly GCA_964626505.1 of uncultured Methylococcaceae bacterium. GTDB lineage: Bacteria > Pseudomonadota > Gammaproteobacteria > Methylococcales > UBA1147 > CAZUGA01. The sequence goes on along the minus strand of CAZVFR010000176.1, from coordinate 3,828 downwards.
GGTTGCCAGTTCATCAGGTTCATATTTGGCCAAAAATTTGTCCGCGCCGACCTTTTCGATCATAGCCTGATTAAAAACTCCGCTCAAGGAGGTATGCAGTACGACATACACATCTGCCATTGTCGGATCTTTGCGAATTTTGGTGGTTAACGTATACCCGTCCATACGCGGCATTTCCACATCAGAAATGATCAACGCCAAGTATTCGGAAAGATTTTTTCCTTCATCGATCCAAGCCCGCAACTTTTCCAACGCATCCAACCCATCTTTGGCCAAGGTGCACGAAACATGTAACTGATCCAACACGCGTTTGACCTGATTGCGCGCTACGGACGAATCATCTACAACCAGTATGTGTTGTCCCTCTGTGCACAAATCATTATCGATTATACCCTCGGAAATGGATTCCTCACCGCCAATAACCTCCTTCATAACCTTTTCAACATCTATAACTTCGATCAATTCCTTTTCAACCTCGGTCACTGCAGTCAAATAACTGTCTTTACCCGTTCCTCTTGGCGGTGGCTTGATGGCGTCCCAATTCATATTGACGATTTTGTCGACAGCACTTACCAAAAACCCTTGAGTGGTCCGATTGTACTCAGTGATAATCACATAACCTTTACGGTCGTGCGGCAAAGCTGCCCCACCAATCGCGAGTGAAAGGTCAAGTACCGGGATTGTAGTGCCGCGAAGGTGCGCTACGCCGCAAACCGCGCTATGTGATTTGGGTATTTGTATTAACGAAGGACACTGGATGACTTCTTTAACCTTAAAGACGTTAATGCCGAATCGTTGTGAACCGCACAATTTAAATAAAAGTAATTCAAGGCGATTATGCCCCGCCAATTTTGTTCTCTGATCAACGCCTTCCAGAATACCAGCCATCGGTTTCCCCAATAGTTTAAGGATAATCAATTAAGAATAGCGGCAATTATAAAAAACGCTTCATCGACTCACATGGCATTCTTTGTGCTTTAATCGTTACTATTCTTAATCGACCTCAAGGCGTCTATGCGTGTAATATTTCTCTCAATTATTTTGGCATCCATACAAACCGCCGTATGGGCTGAATCCATAAAGCAATTACAGCCACACACTGAAATATATGATGCGGTAATGGTGTTTTTGGAGTCAGATTTACGACGCCAAAAAATGGACTTTAAGATCCAGCTAGGCAAGCTTGACCATCGATTACGTTTGCCAAATTGCAAAGATCCTCTACAAACTTTTCGAGCACCCGGCAGCCACCTTTTCGGTAGTGTATCCGTAGGCGTTAGTTGTAAAAACCCGAAACCCTGGACGGTTTATACTGCGTCGCGCATTACGGTATACAAACACGTCGTTGTGTTAACTAGATCGGTCTCCCGCGGGGAAATTATTACTCAGGACGCAATTACCAAAAAGCGCGTTGATTTATCCCAAACGCACCGAAAATACGCAACTGAAATGGACGAAGTCCTGGGTAAAATTACCAAACGGCCTTTGGCTGCGGGTTCTGTTTTAAATATCGGACTTTTATCTACGCCCAAAACGATAACCCGTGGCCAGCAAGTAATAATCTTTGCACACACAGGTGGTATGCGTATAAGAATGAAAGGTGCCGCGCTCATGGACGGCTCAATGGGACAACGAATACGCGTTAAAAATGCTAGTTCTAATCGAATTATAGAAGGCGTTGTGGTATCTCAGGGTATCGTTCGAGTCCAATTCTAGCTCGTATTTCTCACCAGACGGTTCTTTAAAGGTAACTTCGTATGCTTGTTTAGATTGTCCGCTGCTATTAAAAATAGTGTCAAATGTTTTTTTGGCACAGTTAGAAAATCAAACAGGGGGTAACTGAGCAGATACCTTTAAAGTAATCATTTGTGGAGCCGATAACTGTGAATACAATTATCAACTACACTAACTCACAATGCCGATTGATATAAGATCGATTTCGAATCTAAGCCCAGGTTCATCGACAAAAAAAACTGCCTCGCGAAGTGAAACAAAGGCGCAGCCTAAAACTGCGTTTTCCTCTCACGATACGGATTCAGTGTCGTTGACCGACACGGTTTCCGTGTTGAAGCAGGCACAAGAACTCCTTGCGTCCGTGCCAATCATAAACGCAGAGCATGTTTCGATAATTACTGATGCGGTGAATAATGGAAGTTACGAAATAGATTCTGAAGAAGTCGCAGATAAAATCATCGAATCCGAACAAAACCACCCAATCTAACGAATACCAGCATGGAATCAGGCAAGCCACAGGAACTAATCGATATCTTTCAGAATCTGCACAAAGCAGTTAAAACCCTCTACCAACTTCTACTACGCGAAACTGATGCACTTGATACCAAGTCGTCGACTTCGTTAGAAACCATCGCTGGCAAAAAAGAGCGGGTAATTGAACGTATCAATCATCTAACCCATCAACAGAATGAGTTCCTGGGAAAATTTAATCTGTCCGGGCATAAAGAAGGCTTAGAGATATACTTGGAACAAGCCACGAAAAACGATCAGCAATTGACCGAGTTAAAATTTTATTGGGCTAAATTGACGGAAATACTCGAACAATGCCAGCAGTTAAATCAACGGAATGGAGCGCGGATTGAACTGCTCAATCGCCACACCGAACGTTCTTTGGATATTCTTCGAGGTCAATCACACCTGCCATACACATACGGTCCGACCGGTGAGAAACAAAAAGAACGAATCAACCAATCAACGATTTCCGTTTGAAATAGGAAAATCCGTTGCTCATGTCATAGTAAATACTGGATATCAGTTTAGCTACCGGAGATTTCGTCTCCAATTTTCAGTGCCGAGATAATAAGAAAGCGATATAAATCGGAATAATGCTCGCTCTACACTTGCCAAACACGCTTCGTTAAACTTCGATACTTATAGACAGTTAGAATCGCAATGTCCAGCAGATACGGCGATCAACAAGACCACGATCCATATATTACTCAAAGAATATTTGCCTAATTGTCAGCCTTCTCTTTCAACGCCCAAAGATACTAGTACTCCGCCAATCTTGTATTGATGAATATAATCAGCCGATAAGCGGTCATCTGCGTTGTTGCAGTCGCTTGAATTAGCCGGGCTAGTCCTGCGCTCCCGCGCCTAGCATCTAACCGCTTCTCGACTCCTTCTATCCATCAATACAAACTTGTCGCAGTACTAGGACGGTTTGTCCGATACTCATTCATACTGCGCCCGGCAAAACCGGCGCTAATGTTGCTCTAGTTTTACTACTTCTTTTCAATGAGTTAGTATGGTGCTGGGTCACAACGACGATTAGCACTCAATAAATATGTCTACAGAAATAAATATAGACAACCTAATAAAGCTCAGAAAACTAACTCAGTTAGTATCCGAACACCTCAACAAAAAGCTTCTGCACCATTTGCAGACTTTAAAACCGTTATTCAATCCAACAATCGTTTTTGGCGAATACATACACGGACAAAATAAAACCACGGCAGCAACAGCCTCAAGCGATTTCAATGCGTTAAAAGAAACCTATCATTCTCTTATAAAATCCAAACCCTACCTTAAATTGCCAGCAGCAGGTAATCAACTCGATGTTTTCAGTTCATCGGTTGAAATAGACAGTTTTAAATACCAACATCTCGCAGAAAAAAATGGTCAACAAAAAACAAACCCAAACAAAGAAACAAACAAACAAACAAGCAAAACCAACAAAAAAAACGATGACAACATGCAATGGTTGTGGGTGAGGGAAGAGAAGAAAAAGAGAGAGAAAGGATAAGAGGAAGAGGGAAAGGAAGAGAGAAAAAGAGAGAGAAAAAGAGAGAGAAAGAGAGAGAGAGACAGACA
>CAZVFR010000175.1:0-7685 GCA_964626505.1 uncultured Methylococcaceae bacterium | reverse complement strand
TTTAATGCTCAAATGGAATGGAAACTTACTACCTATACTTGCTTAACAATGCCCGCCAGAATACTTCGTCATCAATACAATGGACTACACCATCTTTGAGGGCAGCATATATCGGACATTCTTCCTGCGGGTAAGGGTTACCGTCAGCTTTCGTATGGTGATGGATCTCGTGCACGGCTTTGCCAATAATTTCATCAACGCTCCATCCTGTCATCTTCGCTGCGGCAAGGTTGATGAATGTGGCTTTCCCCTCAACATCAAGACCGTAAATTCCCTGTCCCGCGGAATTAAGGATTGATTCATACCGTCGCTGTAGTTGAGACACCTTGTCGTTCATGTGCGTATTGCGCGAACTTTTCTATACCAGGAATAACGATTCAGTATTCGTCCAGATACGTAGCGAGTCAAAAACCGTTACGTCGATGGAAACGCATATAGATTCATTTTAACGCGATGTTCGACAATAAGTCAGTGGCTTCAGGTTAAAGGTTGGCCAGTTAACGCGTGAACAGAAAAAAATCATAAATCGAGCTTAGATCCACGGCGCTGAACTGTTAACCGATCCGTTCGAGGTGCTTCCGGTGTAATTACAATATGCCGTTATTTCACGATATTTCGTATTTCCACCCAAACCAGTCGCTTACGCCTTATTACCTCGTGATCTCTTAAATAACTGTTTAAACAAGCATTTAATAACTTCACTGGAATTTGGCACACGCCCTGCCCTAGTAGTGTCGTCACTTAACTATTCGGGAAATAACGATGTCGGAGTTTATCGCACACACATTTGATGCTGCCCCACAAGCCACCAAACATTTGTTACGAACCGCAGAAAAGCAAATAGGATATATTCCCATCCAATATGCGGCCATGCCGGATCATGAACGCGCGCAACAGCTTTTAATCCAGAGCGGACAACGTACCGTCCCGCAAATTTTTATTAACGAGAAACCTATAGGAGGCTATACCAAATTATCCCAACTACTCAGTAACAGTGAATTCGATTTAACTCACACTCAATCTTTAATTTGAAACCGCTTATTAAGGAGAATAAATTATGAAGACACATACAACAAAAATTATCAGGTTTATGTTAATGAGTCTGATATTCAATTTCGGACTATCACTAAATTCTTTTGCGGCAGAGCGATCCACTGATGTCCAGTATAAAACCGTCACCATTGATGGACTGGACATCTTTTACCGTGAAGCGGGAAATCCTACGCGTCCAACGATTCTGCTATTGCATGGATTTCCCACTTCTTCGCATATGTTTCGCGAGCTGATTCCGGCATTATCCGATCGTTTCCATCTTGTCGCGCCGGATTATCCGGGTTATGGCTACAGTTCAATGCCTAATGTCGCTGAATTCGACTATTCCTTCGATAATCTTGCCAAAGTTGTCGAGAAATTTATCGACAAAGTTGGTCTGGATAAATATAGCTTGTACTTGATGGATTACGGTGCGCCGATCGGATTTCGTATCGCCACGAAACATCCGGAACGTATTGAAGCGCTTATAATTCAGAATGGAAACGCTTACGTTGAAGGAATCGATAATGACTTCTGGGAACCCATTAAAGCCTATTGGAAGGACCGTGATGCAGTTAATCAGGGTCTCGATAATGATTGGTGGAAAAACGTCAAGACCGCGTACAAGAAACCGAATCTATCTAATGATGAAGCGTTGCGCTTTTTGCTGACGATGGGCGCAACCCAATGGCAATACACTAATGGTGTGCGCAATGTTGAAACAATTAATCCCGATAATTGGCATCATGTGCAGACACTACTGGATCGTGAGGGCAATCAGGCAATTCAACTTCAGCTTTTCTATAGCTATGGTTCGAATCCGCCACTCTATCCTAAATGGCAAGCCTACTTACGCAAACATCAACCCCCCACTCTGATCGTCTGGGGTAAAAACGATGAGATTTTTCCGGCAGAAGGTGCCCTTCCCTACAAGCGAGATTTAAAAGAGGTTGATTTTCATCTCTTGGATACGGGACACTTTGCTCTGGAAGAAGATGGTGACGTGATCGCTGAACACATTAAACGCTTTCTTGGAGCGAAAAAAATCGCCAGCAGGGAATTTTGAGGCTAAGTTGAGGAGCGTATCAATATTTGTTTGATACCGGATGCTAGTGCTGATTGAGCGCCCAGGCAACGTGTTCGCGCACCAGTTCGGATGGATCATCGTGTCTACTGTGCAGCGCGTTAATCACGGCTTCGGTCGTGGGCGCGTTGCCGAGTGCGACAGCTATATTGCGTAGCCAGCATGGGTAGCCTATACGTCGAATGGCTGACCCTTCCGTATTCGTAAGAAAGGTTTGTTCGGTCCAAGCAAACAACACAATGAGTTGACTGGTGTCGAGTTGGTGTCGAGCTTTGAAATCGGCTTCGTCGCTGGTTTGGGCAAACTTGTTCCATGGACAGATCGCCTGGCAATCATCGCAGCCGTAGATGCGGTTCCCAATCTGGGTGCGAAATTCTATTGGAATAGTGCTTTTCAATTCGATAGTCAAATATGAAATGCAGCGCCGTGCGTCTACTTGAAACGGAGCAATAATCGCCTTCGTAGGACATATTTCGATACACGCGTTGCAACTGCCGCAGTGTTCTTCGGCGGGCAGGTCGGTCGGCAGCGGCAGATCGATATAGATTTCGCCTAAAAAAAACCAGGAACCGGCTTTTTTATTGATGAGATTGCTATGCTTACCGATCCAGCCCAAGCCAGCTTTTTCGGCCAGCGCTTTTTCCAAGACGGGTGCGCTGTCGACAAAAGCTCGGTATCCGAATGGACCAATTTCGTCGGTAATCCGATCCGCCAAGCGCTGCAAACGTTTGCGCATCAGCTTATGGTAATCGCGACCCAGCGCATAGCGGGAAATATAAGCTTGGATCGGATTGTTCTGAACCTTTTCGGATTCCTCCATGGTTTCCGGCAGGTAGTCGAGGCGCACTGAAATTACGCGTAGCGTTCCGGGCAAAAGTTGATCCGGGTGGCTGCGTAGTTCGCCGTGTCTGTCCATATAGGACATGGAACCGTGGAATCCATTTTTCAGCCAAGCTTGAAGATGTTCTTGAGCTTCGTCTAAATCGATGTCTGAGATGCCGACTTGTTGAAACCCAAGGGCTTTGCCCCAAGCTTTGATTTTAGTGGCCAGCGCAGCACAAGCATCCGGGGATAACCGTTTTGTCGCCGGTGTTGTCATAATTTTGGAATCCGTAGTCACTCCTCAGCAAACTTCAGTCGATTCTGGAAGCGTATATTAATACACGCTTCTGCCCACAATTTAGGGACTGGTTTTCCGTTTCCAAATTTCGGTTCTTCCAAACAGGGAAAATCCGATGAATCCCCGGATTGCCAAGGTATCTTTGTCTTCTAAAGTCATATTACATTGATATATCTCGCCATTGTTGGGGTCGTAGATCCATCCGCCGTCCCATTCGTTTTCGCCCTGGTAGGACAGGTCGCCCAAGATCATCATGCCTTTCAATGTCCGTGTTCTTAATTCTGGATCCGGATTATTCACATCTTTGCGTTGGGTGCGAGCAGGGTCATTACTGCCGACGATGATGCCGACGTACTTTCCGTCTAGTTCCGAGATTTCGATCAACCCGTCGCCCGCTTGGTTGATCCAAGTGCCCAAGACATCATTTTGAGCTGAAGCACCGGTTACGGTTGAGAAAAGAATACCGATAAATAATAGGTGCGCCAACTGAGTGGGTTTGTGCATATCTGTTCTCCTTTATTTATTATTCGAGCAGTACGCTATCGCTTACAGAAGACCTTTGATCCCGGGATATTCCGACAGTAGGTTTTGTCTGAAGGATTCGATTGATTGATCATCTGATCTTCGCTGCCTTGGGATGTCGACTCTTATAGTGTCCACCAACGTCGCTGGTGAAGGGGATAAAAATAACAGTCTGTCGGCTAGTTTGATAGCCTCACGCAGGTCGTGGGTAACAAACAATATGGTGTGCTTGCGTTGTTGCCAAACTTTGATCAATAGTTCTCTGACCCGCCTCGCGGTTGGCGCGTCCAATGATACAAACGGTTCGTCCATCAAAAGCAGGTCCGGGTTGATCGCGAAAGCTCGGGCCAGCGCTGCGCGCCGGCTCATTCCCAGCGATAGGCGTTCAGGGTATACGTGTTGGGCGGCTACCAGGTCAAGCGTTTCCAGTAACGGATCAATGATCTCGGTTGATTGGTCCAGCTGCAAGGCGAGTTCAATGTTTTCGCGTACGGTTCTCCAGGGTAGCAAACGGGGTTCCTGGAATACATAACCGATGGTTGGGTTGGGTGGGTTGCCTTGGGATTGTGTGATATCACCGTCGAAGTCGGAATCCAGACCCGCCAGAATATGCAACAGTGTAGTCTTACCACACCCGGACGGGCCGATAACACAACAGAATTCACCGCTATTCAATGAAAATTCTAAATTCTGGATTGCCACATGTTGCTTGGCTTTGCCCATTGCAGGATAGGTTTTACGATCGATGCGAACGTTAATTGCGGTCATCGACGCCACCTCTGGGCGTGCCGGTCCAAGGGTTTCAAAATCATCAATTCGATCAGCTGTATGACGGCGATAAACGCAATGGTGTAGGCCAGAATGCTGGCAACATCGAACAATTGGAAAAATAAGTGCAATTGGTAACCCATGCCATTACTGCGCCCCAATAGCTCAACCACAAGTACGATCTTCCAGATCAGCGCCAAACCGGTCCGCGCGGCGGCGATTACGAAGGGGTAAAGTTGCGGCCAGATCACATGGCGTAGAGTTTGGAGTTTGCCGAAGCGGTAGCTTTGTGCCATTTCCAGCAAATTTTTGTCGAGGACGCGCGTGCCTTCCCGTAAGGTCACCACAACATTAGGCAGCTTATTGACTACCACGGCCAAAATTGCCGCCGATTCGATCAATCCGAACCAAACATAACACAGGATTATTGTGACCAGGGCTGGAATATTCAGGAAAATAATGAGCCAGTTGTCGAAAAATCCGTCGAGTCGTTTGTTTCTGCCCAACACGATGCCTATCGCGGTGCCCAAACCCATGGCGAGGAAGAAACTCACGCTTAAGCGTGCCAGTGTAATCCCGAGGTTGAAGAGTAGATCACCCGACTGTAATTGTTCGATTAGAACGGTGACAACAATTATGGGTGTGGGAAGCAATCGAGAGTCGAAACCATCCGCCAGAACTTGCCATATCAATAGCAAGGTCACTAGAGAGCTGATCCCCAATAGCGATGAAGGTCGAAGCGGTTCAGACATGCAATAGTTACACTTGGTGATTGGGCGGCAGTGCGGAGCAATTCGGGTTAGTAACCGATGCTATAGGGCCAGAACGTACCGGCTTGCAGGTCAATCGATTTGCCCGTAAGTTTGTCGCCTGTCATTTGCCTTAGTATCGAATAGACTGCTGCGGCAGCGCGCTTTTCCGGCTCGTCCCATTTCTGAATTCTTCCGGCACAAAATCTTGTGCGCAGAATGCCTTGGGTATCGATGTTATCCGTTCGCAACAAGGTCTCGATTTGTGTCCACGCCGGGTCTGAATCACATAGCAAATTTTTAGCTTCGATCGACGCTTTTAACAAAGTCTTGACGGTGTCAGGATTAGCGTCCGCCCATGTTTGTCGAAACACATAGCCTAAAGTGGGTAGGATTTGATCGATACCCAGTTGTTTAATGAACTCCTGCCCGGTCATGAAAGTCCGATAGCCCAGTGCTTCCAGGTGCGCGGCATAGTGCCAGTAGGTGATAATCGCATCGATATTGCCTTGTATGATTTGTTGATTCAGTAGCGGTGGGGCACCGTATACTTTCTCGATTTTATTATCCAGATCCAGTTGCGTTTTATGCTGTGTGAGCCCACGCAGCAGTAGCCAGTTCTTATCCAGTTCTCCGCCTGCAATACCAACGCGCTTGCCTGCTAGGTCTTTAAGCGTGAGGATGTCCGAACCAGGCGGTAGCATCAAAGCGCCTGCCGTGCTCGAATAAGGTAGAAACGTGAAATCGGAACCGGTTGACCGTTGTCTCGAAACCCAGATCCAATCGGACACTATCATGTCAACTGCGTCGGATTGCAGTGCGATCTTCCCGGCTTGGGGGCTTGCAACGGGACGAATTTCGAATTTAAACCCGTATTTTTTGTCCAATTCGTAGTTTTTAATAGTCTGCAGTTCCCAGTTCACGGTGCCGAATTCCAAAGCGGCAAGTCTGATTGTCGGGTCACCGAATACTATTCCGGGCAAGACTATTACGATGGTGGCGATAAATGCTATTGTTGTTTTCATTGGCAGGAACTTGCAAAGAATGTGCTTATACTATGTGCTTTACATGCGTGAAGCTTCAATTGGGCAAACGTATTATTCTATAGTTCCGCATCGATCGAATCGAGGTCTAAAGGTTAAAACTTGATCGGCTCGGTTCATTTTGCGCAAATGAGCGTAGGCGTGAGACAATAGAGTTTATTTGGTATTCAGGTCAAGTCATTCAATAATCCTATGGGCAAAGAATTACCCTCAATTCTGATCGATCGCTTCGGCAGACGCGTTGATTATGTGCGCATTTCAGTCACGGATCGCTGTGATTTTCGCTGTGTTTATTGCATGAGCGAAGAGATGACCTTTTTGCCGAGAGCACAGATTTTGACATTGGAGGAGATCTTTACTTTAGCGCAAGCCTTCGTCGATCTAGGGGTTAAAAAAATACGCATTACGGGTGGCGAACCACTAGTTCGCAAAGGCGTGTTGGGTCTATTGGCCAACATCGGGAGCCTGAACGGTCTCGGGGAACTGGTCATTACGACCAACGGTTCGCAGTTGGAGCAGTTGGCGCAGCCAATCCGGGAAGCGGGTGTCAAGCGCGTCAATATTAGTTTGGATTCTTTGCATAAGGAGAAATTTAAGCGCCTGACGCGGACAGGTAACCTGGACCAGGTATTACGCGGTATAAACGCGGCGCGTCAGGTCGGTTTTGAGCGCATCAAGATCAATGCGGTTATTCTCAAAAACCGAAACGATGATGAAGTCTGCGATTTAGTGGCTTTTGCGTTGGAACGTGGATTGGATATCAGCTTTATCGAAGAAATGCCCTTGGGTGTCGTAAGCGGGCACGATAGGGCTGAAGCCTATTATTCCAGTGACGAAATTCGCGCTGACCTGGAAGAGAAATTCAACTTATTACCCACCACCGAAACAACCGGTGGTCCATCCAAATACTACCGGGTTGCCGATAGCCAGACACGGGTTGGTTTTATTTCTCCGCACAGCCATAATTTCTGTGCTGATTGTAACCGCGTTAGGCTGACTGCTGAAGGAAATTTGCTGCTATGCTTAGGCAATGAGCACTCGGCTGATTTGAAACACGTATTAAGAAGTCATCCCGGTGATCTGGTTGCCGTGAAAAAGGCGATCGTCTCGGCGATGGCTATCAAGCCTGAAAAGCACACATTCGACATCAAGGCTGAACCGGTAATTTTTCGGCATATGAATGTGACCGGAGGGTAGAAAAAAGCGATTAGTTCTAGCCGGCCACAGTAAAGGATAACTATTCAGCAAACTAAAATGTACCCGTAACTGCTCAGATTGCCCTCAAATTTACCCGCGTATAAGGAGAAAACGCGCAGTGTACGGGGGTACATGAGCATTTTCGACGCGGTAATCGGGTAAATTTGAGG
>CAZVFR010000174.1:0-7743 GCA_964626505.1 uncultured Methylococcaceae bacterium | reverse complement strand
TATGTGTAAACTAATGTGTGGAGGTACACACATATGGCAACGAATCTTTCGATCGACCCAGCACTAATCGAGCGAGCTTTGACGGTGAGCGGTGAACGGACCAAAAAAGCTGCGGTAACAAAGGCACTTCAGGAGTTCATCGCGCGCCGCGAGCAAATACATTTACTCGAACTGTTTGGGAAACTGGAATGGGATGTTGAGTATGACTACAAGGCCGAGCGTTCTCGCTAATGAGTCTATTTGTCGATACCTGTGTTTGGTCGCTGGCTTGGCGGCGCGATGCCGTCCCCTCAACGCCCGAGGTGGGTGAACTCAAGCGAGCACTAGAAAGAAGTGAGTTCATTTATACCACAGGTCTTGTCCTGCAAGAGTTGCTCCAAGGGTTCTCGAGACCAAAGGCCCATAAGCAAATCATCGAGCAATTCGCAGCACTGCCATTATTGGTGCCTGACCGACAGGACCACATTCAAGCAGCGGACCTACGAAACGCATGTCGCCGCAAAGGTATTCAGATTGGGACTATCGACGCCTTGCTCGCTCAAGTCTGTATTCGTCATGATCTTATGATCTTAACTACGGACAAGGACTTTCAACTTGTCGCAACTGTAGTCCCGCTGTCTATATGGAATCTATAGCCACTTCACTTTAAATCGGTATTGTTAAACAAGCTGGCTGACCCCTTGATCACATTTACTTGATCATTTCGGTTCGTGTTCTTTAAACTCTTTATAGGAATCCCACGCTAGATAACCGATAACACTAATAACCACAAGGGAAACTAAAAACATAACAATCTCACTAAACATCTTTCAACTCCTTAATCAATCGCTTTATTCGAAAGCATGGTCACCCTAAGAAGCTTAAGTAAGTGCCATTCCTGGCTGATCCCTTAATCAGTATGCTTAAGTCAATTCAAGCGCAAAATTAATTGCCTTGCCGACCAGTTTGAGTTTTTCTTTAGGCAGAAGAGTAATCTTTGAACCAATTTTATTTTTCGATACGGTCTGTATGTGATCAAAGTTAATAACACATTCCTTTGGCATTCCATCCAGTACAGATAAATGTACTTCACTGGGAATATCTCTGATGGTTTTTGTTATAGGTGCGATTGTGACTTCTCCAAGATAGGGAATAATCGAGTTCCTGGTAAGAATCAATATTGGACGCTTTTTGTCTGGCGGCTTAAATTTGTACCATCTAATTTCACCACGATTCATGAATCTCCCCAGGTTTGTTCATCTTCCCATGCCTGAAATTCTTCACTATTTACAGGAAATTGTTCATAACCGTTACGGTGTTTTTTTTCGAGTTCTAGCGTTTGAAATTGCTTGAGCGCCAGACGCAATGCGTCTCTAGTAAACGCAGAGCGTGTTGTTTCTATGGTTTTAACCACTTGATCTACTTGATCTACTAGTTCGTCATCCAGTGTCATTTGTATGGTGCGCATTTTTGTTTTCTTTATATGTGGATAGTTATAGCTATAGTAGCCTATTTGGTTTTAAATTCACAGCGCACTAAAGAAATCAAAACAAGTCGAAATACGGGCTCAGGTCATTCAATCACACATTTAAAAGAAAAGAGGGACAGATTCTTTTCAAAGGAAAGAGATTGATTATTTTTGGGGAAAAAAGTAAAAAATTAAATCTGTCCCCTTTTGTCCTTTATAAGGACATAGTAATATTCCCTCGTGGCCACGATTTTGGGCATCTATCCTGAGGCAAATAACTGCGGGTCTTGGATGGCGTTAACACTTTGTCACATTTAATCGAGACTACAAGCGAGTATCACCGTAGGGTGCGTTGTACGCACCAATTAGCGTTGTTTTGTTCTTCTGATGTCGATATGGTGCGTACAACGCACCCTACATTAGTAATCTGACAAAGTAGAATTAATCAATCACGGTAATGGCTCAGGCCTAGGACCGCAGCCCTCCTTATGATAGATCGACCCCACAGGCCAGCGCAGGTCACGCTCCTTTGAGGCCATAGAAATTCACTTAGTCCCGCGCAACCATTCTTCCATAAGCACTTTTATTTGCGTTTGATAGCGAAGCTTTTCCAGTTCGCATTTTTGGCGAAAGTTGTTCAGTAAAGGTAATGGAATTTTTATGCTGATCAGTTTGGATTTTTCAGATGAACTCGAAAGAAGCCTGAAACTCTCAAGATATTCGAGTACCGCTTCCGGAGTTGCCTGACGGCATTGTTTTAGATAATCATCGCTGAAATACTGCACGGGTTTCATGATAATTTTTCCAATGCTCGAATGTCTTCGAGATCCTGGGGTCTTCCCGATTTCTTTTTCATAGCGATTAGATCTGGAATCGATGCGACCCTTAATTTCAAGTTGTAGGCCTTTTTGGTCACGGTGTTAATATTGCCAAGGTCTTCAGTGATGATGATGTCAACTATTTCCAGCGGATTATTGGGGTTAGCAAAGGACCATGCAATGAGATTTTTGTTTACAATATATTCTTCTCGGAACATGAAAACATCGTTTGCGGTGACCGGAAGACGCGATTCCAGACCCATCTCAAGCAGTGCCGACTCCGCGCTTTCGAAGGCTTGAAGTTTTAGAGCAATAACGATATCAATGTCCACTGTTCCGCGAATAGCGCCATGTAACGCGACCGCGTAGCCCCCGACAATTGCGTAGCTAACCTGATGTGACTCCAAGGCATTCACAACTCTTTGAATAAACATCGTTAGAGTATATACCAATATATATTGTGATCAAAAATGCGTTTTCCTTTCGTATTGCTTTTAAATTTGAAGCTAAGGTTGCTGTTGAATTTCCTCCGCTTGCGTCAGATATGCATTGAGCTTCAATAATCTATAAAATCTATAACCGGAAGTATTGGCATCAGCTATAATGAATTTGTAGCTGTTTTATGGGGGTATTTGGCAATATTCTGTAGTCGTCGGGATGTTGCGATGATGTCTGGTATTTTTCCGATTGCGCAAGAGCGCGCTAAATTTTTATACCCGTTGGGACGTCTGTCGTAGGATTTGGATGGTATGGGCGAAAACGAATACGCGCATCGAGTAATATGTGCCGGTAAACGTTGTTACAACAGGGAGATTATGGTGTAATAATCCGATTACTTTCCTCACTGTCATTAATTATTTCTGCTCTGGAATAGTGCTTTCTAGTTCTACATGATTGCGCTCCGGGTATTATTAGCTGCAAATCTACAATGTTGATTAAATTAAAGAAAGGCTTGGATATCCCGATTGAAGGGGTGCCGGAGCAGGTGATATACGAAGGCAGGGAGGTTAAATCCGTTGCCTTACTCGGCAAGGATTTTCTAGGCTTGAAACCGATATTGCTGGTCAAAGAAGGTGATCGAGTAAAGTTGGGTCAAACTTTATTTACGGATAAGAAAAATCCGGGTGTAAATTTTACCTCGCCGGGTGCCGGTAGTGTCCGAGCGATTAATCGCGGACCGAAACGGGCACTCAAATCAATCGTAGTGGATCTGGACGGAGACGAAGCTGAAGTTTTTCATTCTTACAAGGACTCCGAGTTAGCTGGATTATCTACCGACCAGGTTAGAGACAACATGTTGAAGTCCGGTATGTGGACTTCATTCAAAAGCCGTCCCTACAGTAAAACGCCTCAAGCTGACAGTACACCGCATTCTATCTTCGTGACCGCGATGGATACAAATCCATTAGCACCAGACCCGGAACCCATTATAGCGGCGCGAGAACAGGATTTTATAAACGGCCTCAGCATTATCTCTAAGCTGACCGAGGGTAAGGTCTATGTCTGCAAGGCACCCAATGCGAACATCTCGGTCGGGGATTGCGCTTCGGTGGAAATCGTTGAGTTCGAAGGGCCCCATCCAGCAGGATTAGTGGGAACACACATTCACTTCGTGGACCCGGTAAATGAAAACAAATCCGTTTGGTCGACCAAATATCAGGCAGTCATGGCCATCGGCAAATTGTTTGCCACAGGTAAGGTCGACGTTGAGCGTATTATGTCGATCGCGGGATCACAGGTTTTAAAGCCTAGGCTGGTGCGAACCCGAATCTGCGCAAATACCGAGGACCTGCTCAAAGACGAACTCATACATACAGAAAGCCGAGTTATCTCCGGCTCATTCCTTCAAGGGCACCGCGCGATTAACTGGGCTGCGTATATGGGCCGCTATCATTATCAAATTACCGTAATACCGGAAGGGCGTGAGCGGGAGTTGTTTGGTTGGATTACCCCCGGTAAAGACAAATATTCCGGGTTAAATATCTATGTATCCAGTTTAACCCGGCTGTTAGGGCGTAAGTTTGCGTTGACTACGAATAAGAACGGCAGTCCCAGAGCAATCGTTCCTATCGGCGCGTACGAATCAGTAATACCTCTCGATATTCTTCCTACACCGCTGTTGAAAGCGCTAGTTATAGGCGACACGGATATGGCACAGGCACTGGGTTGCTTGGAATTAGACGAGGAGGATTTGGCTCTGTGCACATTTATCGACCCCGGCAAGCATGATTTCGGTCCGGTGTTAAGAAGCAATTTGACTCAGATCGAGAAGGAAGGCTGATGTCTAAACTAAGAACGTGGTTAGATGACCTGCATCCGCACTTTACTAAAGGGGGTAAGTTTGAGAGGTATTATGGCCTCTATGAGATGGTCGATACGTTTATCTACACGCCGTCGGAAGTGACCAAAGGAAGTACGCATGTTCGTGACGGAATCGATTTGAAACGGACCATGACTTATGTTGTGGTTGCGACCTTTTTCTGCGTCTTGATGGCGTTGTACAACACCGGTTACCAGGCCAATGCAGCCATGCAGGATTTGCAGTTAACCACGGTCAACAACTGGCGCGGCATCTTCTTGGATTGGATGGGTTATAGTCCCAGCAATCCAATCGCCTGTTTACTGCATGGGGCAATGTACTTTTTCCCGATTTATTTGGTCACGCTGGCGGTTGGCGGTCTTTGGGAAGTCTTATTTGCGACCGTGCGGGGACATGAGATAAACGAAGGATTTTTAGTTAGTTCGATGCTGTACGCGTTGATCCTGCCGCCCGATATCGCTCTGTGGCAAGTTGCGTTGGGCATCTCCTTCGGTATTGTCATCGGAAAGGAAGTTTTTGGTGGAACCGGAAAGAACTTTTTGAATCCCGCACTCACGGGGCGAGCGTTTTTGTTTTTCGCTTATCCGGCGGCAATGTCGGGTGATTCGGTTTGGACCGCTGTGGATGGTTTTAGCGGTGCAACCTCTTTGAGCTTGGCCGCGGCCGGCGGTGTCGATCAAATTACCGCCAGCGGCATCAGTTGGATGCAGACGTTTTTTGGCTTTACCCAGGGCGCGATTGGAGAAACTTCTACTTTAGCGTGTTTGCTGGGCGCGGCATTTTTGATTTATACCAAGGTGGCTTCCTATCGAATCATCTTTGGCGTGTTCGCGGGCATGGTTGTCACTTCACTGCTTTTCAACATTGTCGGTAGTGAGTCAAATCCAATGTTTTCGATGCCTTGGTATTGGCATTTAACCGTCGGTGGGTTTGCGTTTGGAATGGTGTTCATGGCAACAGATCCGGTTACCGCGGCGAATACGGATACCGGGCGGTGGGTATTCGGCGCGCTAATCGGCGTTATGGTGGTATTGATCCGCGTGGTTAACCCAGCATTTTCCGAAGGTATGATGCTGTCCATTTTATTCGCCAACATGTTTGCGCCGATTATTGATCATTTCGTGATCCAGGCAAATATCAGACGCAGGGCGAAACGTTATGCATGAGGGCGATAAATTGAACGAGAAGGTATCCCGCGGGCGTGGAGCGTTTAGCGCGCTAGTCGAAAAAACCAAACCTTATTCGGAAAAAATTCTTGCGCTACCCAACGATAGTTTCCAGAAAACACTCGTGGTCGCTCTAGCCTTATGTATTGTCTGCGCGGTCCTTGTATCCGGATCCGCGGTCGCATTAAGATCGATGCAAAAGAATAACAAATCCTTGGATATGAAGAAAAATATTCTTAGCGTTGTTGGACTACTCGAAGACGGTACTGATATCGATGCGGTTTTTAAAACGGTTGAGCAAAAACTGGTAGACCTGAAAACCGGTGAGTACGTCGATTCAATCGATTCGGCTACCTACGATCAACGTAAAGCCGCAAAAGATCCAGCGACTAATATTGCCATAGCGCCGCAAGACGATCTAGCAAGCATCAGAAAAAGAGCAAAATATACGAAAGTCTATTTGCTGAAGGATGGCGATGCTATCAAAGCCATTGTATTGCCGGTCCACGGCTACGGTTTATGGTCAACCATGTACGGGTTTTTGGCGCTGGAAGCTGACGCCCAAACCGTAATCGGATTGAATTTCTATGATCAGGCGGAAACCCCGGGCTTGGGTGGCGAAGTCGTAAATCCGAATTGGCGCGCGCTATGGAAGGGTAAAAAGGTCTACGACGAAAGCGGTTCGCCGATCTTGAAATTGGTCAAGGGTATCGTTGAGCCGAGCAAGCCGGGCTCCGAATACCAGGTGGATGGTTTGGCCGGCGCCACTTTAACCAGTAACGGTGTCAGCAATTTATTGAAGTATTGGATGAGTAATCAGGGATTTGCATTGTATTTAGAAAAAATCAGATCCAACAGAGGATAAGCGATGAGTAGTGATACTAAAAAGGCTATTTTAGATCCCTTAGTTGATAACAACCCGATTACCCTTCAGGTTCTCGGGATCTGTTCGGCCTTAGCCGTAACGTCTCAGGTGTATACCGCGCTGATCATGTCTTTGGCGCTGACCGCGGTTACTGCGTGTTCAAGCGCATCCATCAGTTTAATCAGGAATCATATCCCCGGCAGTATTCGCATCATCGTTCAGATGACGATTATCGCGTCTTTGGTGATTGTAGTAGATCAGCTGCTTAAGGCTTTCGCCTATGATGTCAGCAAGCAACTGTCGGTGTTTGTCGGGTTGATTATTACCAACTGTATCGTGATGGGGCGCGCTGAGGCGTTCGCCATGAAAAATCCTCCATTACAGAGTTTTTACGACGGCATCGGTAACGGATTGGGTTATAGTGTGATTTTAATCATTGTCGCGATAATCCGAGAATTGTTCGGTGCTGGCAAGTTACTGGGTATCGAGATATTGCCTTTGACGCAGAATGGCGGTTGGTATGAACCCAACGGATTGCTGCTGTTACCCCCCAGCGCGTTCTTTATTATCGGCCTATTGATTTGGGCAATTAGAACGTGGAAACCAGTTCAGGTTGAAGAGCCGGATTATCGCATCAATTCAACCGCTCATGGTGCTGATGTTCATTGGGAGGTGCATTGATGGAGGCCTATATTAGCCTTTTCGTAAAGGCGGTTTTTATTGAAAATCTGGCGCTGGCGTTCTTTCTTGGGATGTGTACGTTTTTAGCCGTCTCGAAAAAGATTTCAACGGCAATAGGTTTGGGCGTTGCGGTTTTGGTGGTTCAGACCTTGACCGTTCCGGCCAATAACATGATCTATAACTATCTGCTTAAAGAGGGCGCTTTGTCTTGGATGGGCCTGGGTGACGTGGACCTGAGCTTTTTGGCCTTGTTGAGCTGTATCGGTGTCATCGCGGCCATGGTCCAGATACTTGAAATGATATTGGACAAGTTTTTTCCGCCTTTGTACAACGCGTTGGGAATTTTTCTGCCACTGATCACGGTAAACTGCGCGATCCTGGGCGGCAGCCTTTTCATGATTGAACGGGATTATAACTTTAACGAGAGTGTGGTTTACGGCTTGGGC
>CAZVFR010000173.1:3990-7792 GCA_964626505.1 uncultured Methylococcaceae bacterium | reverse complement strand
ATGCCCGATTGTCAGTGCAGGGGTGCAAGGCTACGTAATGGGTTTTGATTGGCGCCTAAGGTAATTGACAATAGTAATGACCCGAAATTGCGCTGAACAGCGCGAAGTAGATCGAAGTCTTCACTAAACAATAAGCGATTAAGTGGGTATGGCTATAGCACTTGTTTTAGTTTTAATAACTGTCGGTTCTATTATTTTCCATTTCTGGAGCCCGTGGTGGTTTACCGAGCTCGCGTCCAACTGGAGTGAAATGGACGACACGCTGATTATCACATTCGTGATCACAGCGATTGTCTTTGTCCTCATCAACTTTTTTATGGCCTATTGTGTGATCCGCTTTCGCTATAAAAAAGAGCGGCGATCGGCTTACGAACCGGAAAATAAGAAGCTGGAATGGTGGCTTACCGTGATTACAGCAATCGGGGTTGTGATCATGTTGGCGCCCGGTCTTTTGGTTTACGGGAAATTTGTCGATGTTCCGGAAGACGCCGCGGTGGTCGAAGCGGTGGGGCAGCAATGGCAATGGAGTTTTCGGCTTCCAGGTAAAGATGGAGTGTTGGGCACAGTTAGCCCCCGAGAGATTAGTTTTGCAAATCCCTTTGGTATGAATGCCGAAGATCCTAACGGACAGGATGATATTCTGGTACCCAGCGGTGCTCTGCATATGCTGCTTGATAAACCGGTTCAAGTACTGCTGCGCTCGAAAGATGTACTCCACGATTTCTATGTACCGCAATTTAGGGTCAAAATGGATTTGGTTCCGGGTATGGTGACCAGCCTATGGTTGACGCCGACCCGAGTTGGAGAGTTCGAGATTGCCTGCGCCGAATATTGTGGTGTTGGACACCATACGATGCGCGGTTTGGTTGTGGTCGACGAAGAGGCTGACTATCTCGCTTGGTTGGACAGTCAATCGACTTACGCCCAGTTGTCGGGTGACAAAAAACCCGTCGAGATCGATCCTTCGGTGGCACAGGGCCGACAGATTGCGGAAGACCAGGGCTGCCTTGGCTGCCATAGTCTGGACGGCAGTCCCAGCGTGGGTCCGACCTGGAAAGGTCTTTTCGGAAAAACCGAAACGCTTGTTGACGGTAGTACCGTCCAGGTTGATGAAGAATATCTGCGACAATCCATAGTGGATCCAAACGTTTCGGTCGTGGAAGGTTATTCGCCGATCATGCCGGCTTACGAGCTTAGCGACGAAGAGCTTAAGGCCTTAATCGATTTTACCATCGCACAAACGGGCAACGAAGACAGCGCGGGCAGTGGCGATGATTTAGCCGAACAAGGGCGTTTATTGGCCGAAGCCCAGGGTTGCCTGGGATGCCACAGTATTGACGGGTCGGCAAGTGTTGGTCCGACTTGGAAAGGTCTGTACGGCAAAACCGAAACGCTTGTGGATGGTAACCGAGTCGAGGTTGATGAGGAATATCTGAAAGAATCTATTGTCGACCCGAATGCGACTATCGTGGAAGGGTATTCACCTATCATGCCATCGTACAGTTTTAGCACGGAAGAAATGGACGCGATGATAGCGTATACAAAAGGCTTGTCTGAGTAGTTTATGGGACAGTGTATAAAAGAATTTGAACAAAGCTCCGTGGCTGCAATGAAGCGCAACGGACAACCAAGGTAGCGAGAGAGGATTTTAATGACACAAGCGCCATATCAAGAAGATATACCACTTCATGAGCCACAGAGTTTTTGGACCAAATATGTTTTTAGCCAAGACCACAAAATAATTGCGATCCAATACACGACTACCGCCATAGCGGTGGGTTTGGTGGGCCTGTTGCTTTCGGGATTGATGCGGTTGCAACTGGGATTTCCGGGTACTTTCTCCTTTATTGACCCTGCCTCGTATTACCAATATATAACCATGCACGGCATGATCATGATTATCTATTTGCTCACGGCTCTATTCCTTGGCGGATTCGGTAATTTTTTGATTCCGTTGATGGTGGGTGCTCGCGACATGGTTTTTCCGTTCGTAAATATGTTGAGCTACTGGGCGTATTTCCTGTCGGTGGTGGTTTTAATGGCAAGTTTCTTTGTGCCTGGGGGGCCGTCCGGGGCCGGTTGGACCTTGTATCCGCCGCAAGTCATATTGCAAGGTACGCCCGGATCGGATGGTGGAATCACGTTGATGTTGGTGTCCTTGGTGTTGTTCATTGTCGCTGCGACCATGGGTGGATTGAACTATGTGACTACCGTTTTGCAAGCCCGTACCTACGGCATGACGCTGATGCGCATGCCTTTGTCCGTGTGGGGAATCTTTATGGCAACGGTTCTCGCGTTGCTGGCTTTCCCGGCACTATTGGTAGGTGCCGTTATGCTGTTATTTGATAAGTTCGCGGGCAGCAGCTTTTTTATGCCGGCGATTTTTTCGATGGGAAAACAGCTCGCGCATGAAGGCGGCAGTCCGGTTTTGTTCCAGCACATATTTTGGTTTTTCGGTCATCCGGAAGTGTATATCGTTGCACTGCCGGCGTTCGGTATTGTGTCCGATTTGTTGAGTGTCCATGCGAGGAAGAACATTTTCGGTTATCGTATGATGGTCTGGGCGATTTTGGCCATTGCCGGCCTTAGTTTTGTAGTCTGGGCGCATCATATGTATGTAAGTGGCATGAACCCCTACTTCGGGTTCTTTTTTGCTACTACGACGTTAATCATCGCAGTGCCGACCGCAATCAAAGTTTATAACTGGACCTTGACCTTGTGGCATGGAAACATCCGCTTGACGGTTCCAATGTTGTTCAGTATTGCGTTCATAAGCACCTTCACTATCGGCGGGTTGACGGGGTTGTTTTTGGGTAACGTGGTCATCGATCTACCGCTGTCGGATACCTATTTCGTGGTGGCACATTTCCATATGGTTATGGGCGTTGCGCCATTGTTTGTTGTGTTTGGCGGCATTTATCACTGGTATCCGAAGGTGACCGGGCGCATGCTCAACGATACAATGGGGCATTTCCATTTCTGGGTCACGTTTATCGGGACCTATGTCATTTACTTTCCGATGCACTACTTGGGATTTATCGGCGTACCTCGCCGTTACTACGCTGACGAAGCGTATAAGTTTATCCCGGAGTCGGCTCAGGGTTTGAATGAATTTATTACCGAAGCGGTGTGGATTGTCGGAATTGTGCAGTTACTCTTTGTTTTCAATCTGGGTTGGAGTTATTTCCGTGGGAAACGTGCTGAAGGCAATCCCTGGCAAGCTACTTCGCTGGAGTGGCAGACACCGCAAACACCGGCCGAACACGGGAATTGGGGTCCTAAGTTACCGGTCGTATATCGTTGGGCCTATGACTATGGAGTGCCGGGCGCTGAGGAGGATTTTCTGCCGCAAAATGTTCCAGCTGTTGGTGAGGTGGACGATAAAGATTCTGATGCGGAAGGCGTATTGGCTGAAACATGAGTATATTATCCCAAATTCGCGCGAAGCCCTGGCTGCCGGATAATAATCAAGCGGGCGATGTAGAGCGGCCAACAACTCGGTTACCCGATAAAAAAGTCGGGCTTTGGATATTTCTGGCGGTCGTCACTAGCTTATTTTTGATTATGGGTAATGCCTATGTGGCGCGTCGAGGATTTGAAGATTGGCACGCCTTGCCCGAATTGGGTTTGTTGTGGTTTAACACCGCTATATTAATTTTGAGTAGTATTGCGTTGCAGTGGTCCAGGCTAAGCGCAAGTCGGGGACGCCAGGAGGCTGTTAAACTGAGTTTGTTGATTGGCGGCGTTTTTGCGTGTGTGTTTCTGCTCGGGCAGTTGTACGCATGGCAGCAATTTTCTGAAC
>CAZVFR010000173.1:245-3980 GCA_964626505.1 uncultured Methylococcaceae bacterium | reverse complement strand
GCCAATAGTTTCTTTTATTTAATCACCGGAATACATGGGCTTCATCTGCTGGGTGGCTTGGTCGCTTTGCTTAGAGCGACCTTAAGAGCATGGGCGGAGTGGGACTCGAGCCAAGTTTATTTGAGTGTATCGCTTTGCTCGGTTTATTGGCACTTTTTGTTGCTGGTTTGGCTGGTTTTTTTCGGGTTGATGTTCTTTAGCTAGGGGGCATAAAGGCGTATGTCGGATAGTTCGCAGACAGGTTCACAAGCGGCGGTAGCCGTGCAAGCGGCATTGCACGAAATCTCCGACGATTGGTCGGCTGATAAGCAGGTTTTTCACGTACCATGGGGTAAGGTCATGATGTGGATTTTCCTGGTGAGTGATACGTTCATATTTACCTGCTTTTTAACCGGCTATATGACAGTGCGTATATCAACCACCGTACCTTGGCCTATTCCAAGCGAAGTTTTCGCACTGGTCATCGGGGGTGTCAATATTCCTCTGGTACTGATTGCGATCATGACCTTCATTTTAATTACCAGTAGCGGAACCATGGCTATGGCCGTGAATTTTGCGTACCGCCGTGATCGTGTCAAGGTTGGCGTATTGATGTTAGTGACTGCTGCTTTTGGTGTTTCATTTGTTGGCATGCAGGCCTTTGAGTGGACAAAATTGATCGTCGAGGAAGGCGTACGGCCTTGGGGCAATCCCATGGGTGCTGCGCAGTTTGGCTCGTCTTTTTTTATGATAACCGGGTGCCACGGGTTACAGGTGTCGATTGGCGTAATCTATTTGACTATTGTGGCATTGAAGGTATTGCGTGGTGATTATGACAAAAAGGGGAATTACGAAATCGTTGAAATAGCCGGGCTTTATTGGCACTTTGTGGACTTGGTTTGGGTTTTCATTTTTGCTTTCTTTTATCTTTGGTGAGGGGCGGTATGGAACACGCAGACGGGCATCAACAACATCCGGTTAGTACCTATCTTAAGGTATGGATTCTTTTATTCGTTCTGAGCACCATGTCGTACATGGTCGACTATTTGGAATTTCAGGGTTATTTGCGCTGGTTCCTAATCATCACTTTCATGCTTCTCAAAGCCGGATTCATCGTCGCAATTTTCATGCACATGTTCTGGGAGCGTTTGGCATTGATGTATACGATATTATTGCCTCCACTTTGTCTGTTGGTGTTAATCGGCCTGATGGCGATTGAGGGTGATTACACATTCCTGCTTAGAGCTGTATTTTTTGGGCAAGAGTCCGTAGCGCCATTTGAACACTGATACACGGGCGGTTTAAATTTATTCACAATGGCATTATGGGAACCAAAATAGAATAGTCGTAGTCGAATTTAGGCATCTAGATCGAGGGGAATCCGGTAATGATGAAGTCCATAGAAAAAATATTGGTACCGATAGATTATTCTGAGCCAGCCTTTCAAGCCGCGTGGATAGGCTATTCCATTGCACGTTCTATGCACGCATCAATGACTTTGATACATATTCATATACAAGAAAAAGCGTTGCGTGAGTTGGTGTTGATCGATAAAGATGAGCTCGCCGCATTCTCGGAAGAGCATTTCAAAGACTTAATCGAGAAGCTGGTTGGGGATCCTTCATACAAAGGTCTTCAGTCCGTTGCGGATCATAGTGTTGTTGAATTCGACGAATGTACGTACAAACCGTCGGATGAGATTTGTGACTACGCACGAGACAAGCAAATCAATCTGATTGTCATGGGATCCAGAATTCACTCGGCATTAGAGGACCTAATCTTGGGGAGTGTGAGTTCCGAGGTGCTGCACAATGCGCCTTGCCCGGTGACTGTAGTTCACTAATCCGTTTTACTGCATAACTGCGTCACAATAGCACTTGGAGCATTTTTGCGAGGCTTCCCTTGCGGACATATGCGGGGCCGGCGGCCATCTACGTTGTTGTGCAGCTTTGAAGGAGTACTATAGTGAGTAGAGCGATTCGTTTGCGCTGAGTATTTTGGAAACAGAAGCGTCCTTAAATATTTTGTACTTGTCACTATTGTCTATGAGGTTGGCATAGCTTTCTTCTACAGAAATAGACGTGGGAACAGCACGCTTTAGTTCGTTCTGCCCATTCCTGTATTCTTTGGAGGCGCTAGTAGCAGCCTTTGTGTAATCATTGAAGTTCCCCTTGGGAACCATCAGTGTTTCGACAGTATTACGTGTAACTGAGATATAGTTAAGCAAAGACTTTACGAAATCTTGTGCGTTTTGCGCTTTAGAGTCCGATACCAGTTGGCCGATATCGTCCATCCTTGCCAGTGAAGACTCCAGCGCCTCTTTGTCTTCTTGATGGGGTACTCTAGTCGCCGCCCATGCGGATTGTATGGAAAGCATTCGTGACATATAGCCCGACGACGCGGCTGCGTCGATAAATTCGGCTGATTTTTCGTATTTTGCTGTAGCAGCTGACACCGTATTTTTACCCACTTCAATTACATTCATTGCCAAGATATAAACTAAAGCGGTTTGTGTTTTGTTCAATGCTTTTTCGAAAGTCAGAGATTCCTTGAACTCGGGGTCCAGAGCTTTAGCTTTAGCCACGTATTCAGCAGCTTGATTAAATACTTCGTAAAGCGTTTCAGGCTCAACAATCTCGTTGTCTCCGCTAGCTTTAGATTCTGTAAGTGTCGATTTGGCGGCCTGCAGATAGAAGAATATTTGACCGGATTCCTTTAATACGGTTTTTGCGGCACGATTTGAGGGATCAATTCTCAGGAGTTGAGATGCATAGAGGAGCGCATTTTCGTGGTCGTGCTCCGCGCGCGCGTCAAGCATTTTATCAGTTGTCGACGGTTCTTGACGGCCTGGTCCGTAATAGATCGCAGTAACAGCTAGTACGATTACCACTAATAAAATTAGTCGATTTTTATTGTCCGTCATTTCGTAAAACCTCTTAGTTATAAGCAAGCTTAATTGGTGTTAATTAGTTACAGGCTATGTAGAATTGCGCTCGCGTCCGATCGTTGTTCCGATCAAATAACATTTCCAGCAATTCTACGTTCGATTGCCCATTTTCGCTATGAATTGTGTGCAGTCAACCCAGGTTGTATAAGTGTAACTACTCAGTGAAATTAAAAATAGCTGTAACTGCTCAAAATGCCCTAAAAATTATTCAAGTAAAAGGAGAGAAAAGCGGCATTAGTTGAGCCGGATTATCTCATACGGTATGCTAGCATAGAACGTTGTTGATGCGTTTCTGTATTAAAGCGGATTTTTTTCTTTGAAAAAAATATAGGAAATCAAACTGGGAGCAACATGATGAAATGCCTTTATTATCTCACTTCCACCCTCGATAGTGCCCACCACATTTCTGACGATCTGCACGAGGCTGGCGTTGACGATTGGTTTTTTCACGTGGTCAGCAAAGATGAATCCGGCTTGAAAAGGGAGCACATACATTCCGGGAATTATTTGGAAAAACTCGATATTCTTCGTGATGGCATTCTCGGTGCGATGATAGGTTTTTTTGTTGGAGTCCTACTGATGTTCGTGGTGATGGCGACCGAGCCGTTTGGACCCGATGTAAAAAGCTTTGTGTATGTGGGTATTGTGTTTTTGGTGACTTGTTTTGGGGCGTGGAGCGGTGGTTTGATCGGTATAGAAAGTGAAAACAAGAAAATGGCCGATTTTCACGACGATATTGAAGCGGGTAAATACCTTATCTTGATCTATGCCCGAAAAAAATACGAAGATCTAATTCAATCAATGATGGA
>CAZVFR010000173.1:0-235 GCA_964626505.1 uncultured Methylococcaceae bacterium | reverse complement strand
AAACATCAAGAAGCAAAGCTTGTTGCAAGCGACTCGAATTTTTTCAATCCTCTAACAAGCTTAAAGCGCGTAGCCTAGAAACATTGAGGTTATCTTTCCGACCTGGGTAGATAAGCTAAAAGTGGAGCGGGCGATGGGAATCGAACCCACATTTGAAGCTTGGGAAGCTCCAGTTCTACCATTGAACTACACCCGCTTGAGGTGCCAATTGACGCGATTCTACAGTTGGATGGTT
>CAZVFR010000172.1:0-7805 GCA_964626505.1 uncultured Methylococcaceae bacterium | reverse complement strand
TTGGCCTTGATTGTGCCAGTTTGTGGGCTGTACGCGGAAACCGTTGTACCGTCTCAACAGTCGGATACGGCGATTAAACCCCTTACTTCAGATTCTCAATCGTTAGACGATTCTAAGTCTAATCCGAAAACCTTGGATACAATGGTCATAACGGCCAATCGCACGGCTAACGAACTGCGCAATGTGGGCAGTTCGATTACTGTAATTACCGCGGAAGATATTGCCAATCGGCAGGCTTTTTCGGTCGCTGATGTTTTGAAGAGCGCGCCGGGTGTGTATGTGGTACAGACCGGCGGTTTGGGACAGACAACTTCGGTTTTTATTCGTGGCGCGGCATCCGATCAAACTCTAGTGTTAATTGACGGTATGGAGGTCAATGATCCAAGTTCAACTGGCAATGGCTTCAATTTTTCCAACCTAATGGTGGATAATATTGAGCGTATAGAAATTCTGCGTGGCCCGCAGAGTCCCCTATACGGTTCCAATGCAATAGGCGGTGTGATCAACATCATAACCAAGACCGGTCAGGGCGAAACCACCGGCTATCTCGATGCGCAAGGCGGGAGTTTTGGAACCTTTAGAATCGGCGGTGGCGTTAGTGGCAGCGACGGTATTGTGGATTACAATATTGCCGCTAGTCATTTGGAACAAGACGGTTTTTCCGCGGCCGACGAAGCGTTGCCCGGCAATAGCGAAGACGACGGTTATAAGAATACGACCGTCAGTGCCAGCCTCGGTGTTAAGCCACTCGATAACCTGGATTTTAGAGGCCAAATACGTTTTGTGGAAGATGCCGTGGAGGGGGATAATTGTGGCGGCCCTTTTTGCGATAATCTGTTTGCGGATACCAAGAACAAACATTTAGTTGCGGGTTTAAAAGGTCATCTGGTGCTGTTCGAAGGATTTTGGGATCAAACGCTGAACCTGGGCTACAATCATGACAACCGTATTTTCCGCGACCCGACGCCGGGGTCGTTTTTTCCGTTCAGCGAGTTTCAGGGGAACCGTTTTAAGGTCGATTGGCAGAACGATCTTTATATTCACGAGACGAATACGCTGACCTTTGGTATTGAGCACGAAGAAGATTGGATCACCACGAATACAATTACCCAGCAATCGCAGCAAACTACCGGGTATTACTTGCAGGACCAGATTAGTTTATGGGATCGATCGATAACCACGGCTGGCATTCGCCTGGATGACAACAATCGATTTGGTGGTCAGATTACTTGGCGTGTGACCCAATTGATCGCTATTGACGAAATCGGAATGCGATTGAAGGGCAGTTACGGTACTGGTTTTAAGGCGCCGAGTTTATTCCAGTTGTTTGCGCCGACCACCTTTTTTGGTCCGATCGGCAACGCCGCGCTTAAGCCCGAGCGCAGTCAAGGTTGGGATGCCGGTGTGGAGCAGACCTTCTGGGATGAGCGCATTCTGATTGGAGCTTCGTATTTTTACAATAGCTTCGATAGTTTGATCAATTTCAATTTTGGTACTGGATTCCAGAATATCAATTCAGCAAAGACTAACGGCGTGGAAACCTTTATTGAATTCCAGCCGATCGATAGTTTGACCTTAAAGGGAACGTATACTTATCTGCATTCGCGTGACGATACGACTAGGGACCGTCTGTTCAGGCGTCCCACGCATAAGGGCAGTTTCAATGCGAACTACCGCTTTCTCGAGGCAGCCGATGTTAATTTGAATGTTGTGCTGGTCGGTGATCGGGATTTCAATAACTTCAGCGTGTTTCCGGCGGTTCGCCAAGAAGTTGCCGGTTACGTTGTGGTTAATCTCGCAGCGGGTTATCAAATTAATAGTCGTTTGAAGGTTTTCGCACGGGTCGATAATCTGTTAGACCAGGAATACCAGGATGTATTGGGCTTCGGAACCAGCCGTATCGCTGGCTACGGTGGGCTTAGACTTTCCTTTTAACTATTAGGACCCAGGGTTGATTTCGAACGATGTTGTGGGGCTTGCTTGAACGAGCAAGTCCCACTTTAGCGCTAACCGAAAGAGGTCAGAGGCTCGAAGTTATATGATGAGGGCCGCTGTCAGTAGCAATATTGCTTCGCTGATTTCGACCATTGCTCCTGCCGTATCGCCTGTAGTACCTCCGATGCGTCGCATCATCAAGATCCTCAGCGCAAAGTACGTGCCGCTTAATATCAAAACGAGCAAACATCCACTAATGCCGGATAAAAAAATTATTACAGTCAGCGTAAGCAAAATCATAACTACGCTAGAGCGGATCGGAATATTCGCAGCCAGTGCGCTGCCCAGTCCGTTGCTTCGCACATACGGAGTAGTCAGGAATAATATCACCAGGCTGGTTCGGCTGAGTATCGGCGCAAACGATAACGCCAGCCACTCTTGGGATACGATGAAGTGTTGTAGCGCTACAAATTTAAGCAACAGCACTAGCACGATGCTGACGACGCCCATCGGGCCGCAATAAGGGTCTTTCATAATGGCGAGTGTTTTTGTCCGGTCACCCAGACCGCCTGCCCAGGCATCGGTAGTGTCCGCCAATCCGTCCAGATGTAACGCACCCGTCAATCCAACCCAGACCAGTAACATAATGCCTGCGTGGATGTTTGTGGGGAGATTGCCGCCGAACCAACCTAATGTGGTTAGACCCAAACCGATTAACCCACCGACTAACGGGTAATAGACTAAGGAACAACCCGTGGTTTCAGCGTCGGGGGCTTTTTCGAAGCGAACTGGCAGTATAGTCAGAAACTGCAATGCAACCAGGAAAGCTTTGAGTTGATTCATGTTACCTGTGTTTGATCACTTCGATAACAGTGCCGGGGTGGTCTTCCGGGATATACACAAGAAATAAGTCGCCATGGCCGACTTCGATATCTAATAGTTTGTCGATCGAGCGATTTTGTAGATGGCAAAGTACCACACGGATTACTCCGCCGTGAGTTACGACTAATATACGATTATCCGGCCATAGCCGAATCAAATCGTTCCAAGCGGCCATCACGCGCGCCGAGAAATCGATTAGCGGTTCGGCATTGGGCGGTGTGTGACGTAACGGATTATTCCAGAAACGCGTCAGTGCATCGTGTTGTGTTGCCATTAATTCAGCGGCTGTACGTCCCTCCCAGTCACCAAAATCTATTTCAGCCAAACGCTCCTCGACACTCACTGAAAGTCCCTGGCGCATCGCATATTCATCGGCAAACGCTCGGCAACGGTGCAGTGGTGAGGTGACCACCTGATCCCAGTCATAGTTCTGTTCGGTAGCCTGCCGCAACTGCTGCCATCCCTCCTGGGTCAGTGGGTCATCCGTACTACCGCGGAAACAAGGGCCGCCTGCAACATCGCCGTGGCGCAACAACCCCAGTAGGGTCATGCGCTACGCTCCGGTATGCCCGCCTCAGCGAACGTCGCCATGTTGTTGTGCAGTGCGCAGGCCAGGCGTAGCAACGGGACGGCGGTCGCCGCACCACTGCCTTCGCCCAGGCGCAACTCCAGATCAAGCAGGGGATTTGCATCGAGTGCCTCAAGCACCAACGCGTGACCTGGTTCAGCCGAACGGTGCGAATAAATAAACCAATCGCCTGCCCTAGAACACAGTCGACAAGCGGTGAGCGCCGCTACCGAGCATATGAAACCGTCGACCAATACCGCCAGCCCCATCTGTGCGCATTGGATATAGCTGCCTACCAAGGCAGCGATTTCGAATCCGCCCACGCAGCGCAAAGCCTCGAGAGGTGATTGGATAGACTGTGCGTGCAGCGTCAAGGCCTGATGAATGACTTGGCACTTGTGTGCCACGCCTTGTGTGTCCAATCCCGTACCCGGACCGGCCAATTGTTCGGCAGCGACATCGAGCAATACGCAGCCCAGTGCGGTCGCGGAGGTAGTATTGCCGATACCCATTTCTCCGCCGATGAAAAGGTCCGAACCGTGCAGTTCGGCGTTTATCGCTGCTTGCCGCCCCGCACCCAGAGCACGAGAAAGCTGCTCTTTGCGCATTGCGGGTTGCTGGCAAAAATTTGCCGTCCCCGGTCCGAGTTGCAAGTTTATAACGCCTTCAGGACAGTCGCTATCATTGACCGTACCTAGATTGATCACCGTCAGTTTAATATCCAGGTGTTCAGCCAGCACGCTGATCGCCGCACCCCCGCGGGCGAAATTCTTTACCATCTCGTTGGTTACCGATTGCGGAAACGCCGACACACCTTCAGCAACGACTCCGTGGTCGCCCACAAATACGCTGATGCAAGCCTGGTCTATACCGGGCTGCGCAGTACCTTGCATGGTCGCTAGTCGGACCGCTATTTCTTCCAGTCTACCCAGTGAACCTGGCGGTTTGGTCAGGTTGTTCTGGCGCGACTTGGCAGTTTTCCGGATGGCGTCATCTAATGTGGCAGCCGGTTCGAATAGCCAGTGATCATCCTGGTTCACAAGTGCTACCCTTTCAAAACATGCGGTAAACCCGCAACGGTTAAAATGACTCGGTCACAGATTGACGCCAGATCTTGATGCAATCGTCCCGCTTCGTCGCAGAAACGGCGGCTGAGTTCGCCTAAAGGTATCACGCCCATATTAGTTTCATTACTCACCAATATGATGTGACCTGGCAGTGTTGGAAGTGTGGACAGTAGCTCAGCGCGTTCGGATTCGAATAATGCGGCATCTTTGGCGGTTAGCAGGTTGGTTAGCCATAAGGTCAGGCAGTCGACCAATAAACAGTGTCTGGGTGCCGCGTGTTTTTTCAATGCAAACGCGAGCCTGCAAGGTTCTTCGATCAATTGCCAATGAGCCGGGCGACGCGTTTGGTGCGCTGCAATGCGTTTGCGCATTTCCGCATCCTTGGCCGTCGCTGTGGCAATGTAGATGACGCTGGCGTTGCTGTCACGAGCCATCCGTTCAGCCAGCCGGCTTTTACCCGAGCGTACGCCGCCAAGAATCAAGGTTTTTAAGGGCCGGGTATCAGACATACTCTAGTTTTTGGCTTGTGAAACCTTAGCTCTATTACTGTACAAGCTTAAGCTTGAGTAATTCTAACAGCTTGTCGGTATCCAAGTGCTCTGACACAGCTTTAGCCAGCCGTTCGATAGAGGCTTGACGCCGCCCGTGGTAATCGAATTTCTGTGTTGACTTTAAGCCTGCCCACGTCAGATGTGGTGCCTTGAACCGTTAATGTGGCAGCACTCATGGTGTTCGGTTCAGTGTTGAATAGTGCGCTCGTTTGCAAGTAGGCTCACGATTCTTGATTCCCCCAAGTATTCTCGTCCACCAGCTCTTGCAAAGGACGTTTTTCGGCCCATCCGCTAAGTTCCAGCATTGGCGCGGAATAAAATTCCTCAACATGTCCCAGGCATAAAATTGCCACCGGCTTAGCTCCGGATGGAATGGCTAATAGAGCCGCCACGGCGTCGGGATCGAACATGGATACCCAACCCATGCCGAGTCCTTCAGCGCGTGCTGCCAACCACAGATTTTGTATGGCGCAGGCTGTCGAGGCAAGATCCATTTCGGGCATCGTGCGGCGGCCGAAAACATGACGCTCACGTCCGTCTGTAAGTGCCACTACAAGCAATTCACCGCACTCCAGTATGCCTTCGACTTTCAAGCGAAGAAATTCCGCTTGGCGCTCACCCAGAGCCTCGGCGGTAGCCTCGCGTTCTTCCTGAACAAGGGCATGAAGTTGTTGCCGTCGATTCGAATCGGTAATACGCAAAATGCGCCATGGCTGCATCATGCCAACACTTGGCGCAAGGTGTGCCGCATTCAGTAGCCGCGTCAATACTTCCGGATCTACCGGATCAGACAGAAAATGGCGCATGTCACGCCGCTCGCGCATGACTCGATAGATTGCATCCTGTTCGGTTTGGCTGAAATCATTCATGGCAGGATATTACCTTTATTTAAACCTGGATCCGTATTGGAGTTATGCATTCAGTTTAAAATTTTTTCGCTACGATACATTTTTTCAAGATTGCCTCTTAGAAACGGGCATATATTGAGCCATGTAACTATTTTTGCAACACCGAAGAGGGACTAAAAGACAAGTCTGTTTCGGAAATTATAAAATGCACCTTCCTCGCGATTAAACCCGCATTAATTCGCGCACATGTGCCGCGGTGCTTCGCCCCAATGCATCCAGGTCGTAGCCGCCTTCCAAGGTCGAAACCAAGCGGCCCTCGCAATAGCGATCGGCATAGTCCAACAATTGCAGTGTGATCCAGCTAAAATCGCTTTCAACCAGTTCCAGGGATGCGAGCGGATCGGCATGGTGCGCGTCGAAACCCGCCGAAACCAGAATGAGTTCCGGTTTGATTCTGTCCAGAGCCGGAAAAATACGTTCCTTCATGGCGGTCTGGAATTCGAAAGTTCCGCTGCCGGCGGATAACGGCGCATTGATGATGTTGCCCACACCGGTTTCATTGATTCCTCCCGTACCCGGGTAGAGTGGCGATTGATGCGTTGAGGCATAAATAACATCGGCGTTCGAATAAAAGGCCTGCTGGGTGCCGTTACCGTGGTGTACATCAAAGTCGATGATCGCAACAGGCCCCAAGCCATATTTGGAACGTGCGTATTGCGCCGCTACAGCGACATTGTTGAATAAACAAAAGCCCATGGCTGTATCGGTTTCGGCGTGATGACCGGGGGGCCTTACCGCGCAGAACGCGTTGTTGCATTGTTTGGCAAGAACTTGATCTACGGCATCGCAAATGGAACCTATGGCCAGCAACGCAGCATCAACTGATGCGGGTGAAACCACCGTATCGCCATCGATAGTGCCCAGGCCTTGATGGGGGATTTGCGCGACGATTCGGTCTATATGCTGCTGGGGATGAATCAAGCGGACTTGCTCCACGCTACCCCTAACCGCGTCTTTGTGGATCAATTCAGAGAATTCCGGAGTAGACAAAACCTTGCTGATGGCGCGCAATCGGTCGGCGTTCTCAGGGTGGCCGGGCCCGGTATTGTGATCCAGGAAAACTGGATCCGTGTAGAAGAAAGTTGCCACTGTGAATTTTTTGGCTAAAAGAGTATTGTAATCAATATTCGCACCTTAGGCATGGTAATCAAAATAGTGATAAACTTGAAAGGTTAAATTATTCGGTGTTTGGAGAGATTACTAGCAATGTTACAAGCGTATCGGAAACATGTTGAAGAAAGGGCGGCACAAGGGGTTGTGCCTAAACCGCTTGACGTAGAGCAAACAGCAGCTCTAGTTGAACTCGTCAAAAATCCACCGGCCGGGGAAGAAGATTTCGTGCTGGATTTGCTGGTGAATCGTGTGCCTCCCGGGGTGGACGATGCAGCCTACATTAAAGCCGGATTTCTTGCTGCTATTGCTAAAAGCAAAGCGCAGTCGCCGATTCTCGATCCTGCCCGGGCAACCGAATTACTAGGGACCTTGCTCGGTGGATACAACATCGCGCCCTTAGTCTATCTTTTGGATAATGATCAGTTGGCGCCGATCGCGGTCAAAGCCTTATCGCACACGCTGCTGATCTTCGATGCGTTTCACGATGTTGAAGAAAAGTCCGCGGCCGGCAATGCTTACGCGAAACAGGTTATTGATTCATGGGCTGACGCCGAGTGGTTTACCGCAAAACCCAAGGTCCCCGAAAAGTTAACCGTCAGCGTTTTTAAAGTGGCGGGTGAAACCAATACGGATGATTTGTCTCCCGCACCGGATGCCTGGTCACGCCCTGACATTCCACTACACGCAAAGGCTATGTTGAAAATGCCGCGTGAAGGAATTACGGATTCAGAGCAGCAAATTCAAGAACTCAAACAGAAAGGTTTTCCGGTGGCGTACGTCG
>CAZVFR010000171.1:1572-7810 GCA_964626505.1 uncultured Methylococcaceae bacterium | reverse complement strand
CAAGGTTTTAGCATTCAAACCGTTCATCAATTCAGCGTTCCTTAATCAGCATATGCAAATTGTGTTTTGGCCGAAGATTCACTTTCGCATCCAACTCCAATGAATGTTGTGGGATATAGTCCAATCTCAATTGCTGACCAATTACCGCAAGTTGGGTTAGCATTTCGTACATCGCCATTGCCTCGCCAATGCAATTACGCGCGCCCATCGAGAAGGCTAAGTACGCACCTTGCGGACGACTGTTGCTATGCTCAGGAGCAAAGCGCTCAGGTTTGAAGGATTCCGGCTGTTGCCAAAATTCCGGATGGCGGTGAATAATGTAAGGTGAAACAAATACGTCGCTTCCCGCGGGCACATGAAATCCGCTAATTTCGTCCTCCCCCAACGCGCGCCGGGTCAGCAGCCAACCGGGTGGATAGAGCCGCATAGCCTCCTCGATAATCTGTCGCGTATAAATCAATTTTGCCAGGTCGTCAAACGCGGGTACACGCCCCGATAAGACACCATCCAATTCGTCATGCAATTGGCTTTCAACGTCCGGGTGTTGAGAAATCAAATACCAGGTCCAATTCAACGCCGCCGCCGTCGTTTCATGTCCCGCGATTACCAGCGTAAGCACCTCATCAATCATTAGCTTATCCGGCATAGCTTGGCCGGTTTTCTTTTCACGCACATCAATCAATAGCGACACGATATCGTAGGGCCGGCGATTGTGCTCACGTCGCGACTCGACAATACCAATCACGTCTTTGGTCAATGCACGAAACTTTCGCGCAAACATTAAATCGCGAGCCGATTCATCGGTTATGATGTCGAAAGGATTATGGCCATACTGTTTGACCAAACACTCCAGGTCGTCGCTGAACAGGACATAAAGCATAAAATCCAACGTCGCCTGACTCATTTCCGCGGTCAGATTGATAGTTTCAACGGCAATCCTTTTCGCCTGCCACGATGCCAAAAGCATCTCGCTACATTTCACCATTAGCGTGAAGAAATTTTCCAGCACATCACGATGAAATATGGGCTGTATCATTTTGCGCTGACGCTTCCATAAATCACCTTCGCTAACCATCAAGCCGCGGCCCAGGAGCACATTTACCCGCTCTATACCAACGCCTTTATCATAGTTGCGGTAGTTTTTCCCCAAAATATAGCTCGCATCATTCGGATGACTTACCACGTATGTGTGGGGCTCACGATCAATTGAACGTAATTTGTACACATCACCGAATTTGTGGAACAAATCCACTAGCATCGGCAAAGTGCCATCCGGGAAGCTGAAATCCAACCGCACCTCGGAACCAGGTCCCGGCGGCAAACGCGTATCGGCAGAAAGCTCAGACATTGAGTGGAATGAAATCGAGCGCAGGAAAACGAAAAGCGCGGATATTTTAGCCGACAGCCGCAGGGAAATACAGGCTAAACAACCAATCCTTCGAAAGTTCGCGGTAAATAACCTTACAGCGCTTGCTTTTCACCGCCAGTGCCCCGCTAAACCTTTCGCCGCAGTCGATCGAGAATAGTTTCCAATCGATTGGATCGCCACAACAAGCGGGCAATGAGGTATAGCGTAAATGAGGATTGTGGGACAACTCACAGCGCTGTACACCCAGAGAAAGCCCTTGACCTTCGGCTTTTATCATAGCTTCCTTCGCGGTCCAAAACGAGAAAAACAAAGTCTGGCGACACGCCTCTTCCGCACCAAGCCAGGCAGATTTCTCTTTGGCCGAAAAACACCGCTCGACCATTGCGTCTACATTGCTAACCTCGCGCCATAATTCCAAATCAACGCCAAGCAGTTGACTCGTGCCAAACGCTAACAATGCCTTATTCGACGAATGAGATACGTTAAAAACCAATCCTTGATCGAGTTCGGTATCGACAAGTCGAGGCTTTCCATATTGCCCCTGTTCAAAGCCGATTTTTGCAGGTTGTTGCCCCATATAAAACGATAGCAACAACCGTAACTGTCCCCGGCAAGCTACAAACCGTTCACGGTGCTCCAAAAGCCGAAACCGCAAAGCCCTATCGCGTTCCGAGTCATCGAGTATGCTACATAAGTTTCCGTGTTGCCTGGAATTCAGCTCAAGATCACAAAGCCAAAGATGAACAGTATGCCCGACCAAACTGGTGTCAACATAGACACCTCCGCTTCTAACCGGCCGCAGTTTCATGGCCGGCCGTCAACACCCACCTAATCAACGATAATTGCACAAGGCTCGGGGAACTATGCCCCGTCGATGATATATTTCATGATCCCCACGACCTGCTCAGGCGTTTGGGCTACGGCCGACGCAGCCGCATCGACTTCTTTCAAAGCGTGGGTCAAATCCGGATCGTGCAGTGTAATTATCGGTTTGCCCATTGCCGCTGCATAGCCGGCATCAAACGCTGCATTCCACTGACGGAATTTCTCCCCGAAGCGTACCACCACGACATCGGCTTTATCAATAAGGTTGCGAGTTCGAATCGAATTGATCTTGGATGCTTTGTGATCCTTCCAGAACGGTTTATCCTCTTTGCCCAGAATATTATCACCGCAGTCATCGCTGGCCTGGTGGTCGGTTACCGGCGAATAAAAGCGCACTGTAAGCCCCGCCTGTTTAGCGCCCTGCTCTATTTGTTCACGCCAATCCGTGTGAATTTCACCGGACAGATATATATTCCAATTCATCAAGAACTCCAAATTGTGTAACAAAGTTTAGGTTTGAGCAGGAAAAACGATTATTCGCCCCTACTGGATGAAGAATGCAGCAGCACCATAATATTAAGGTATTGCCAAATTTTAAGGATGCATATTCTAAAACATTCCGATTCGGTTCCCAAAAGTACTAACCAGGTAAATACCTCTTAGTCAATACACTAATTACTTGACCCCAATCTTCTGAAGAGGCTCAAGAGCCACGGGGAACAGACACGATAGAAAGGGAGCAACCTTATAGAAACAAACAATGCCGGGTATGTGGAATTAGCTATTCACTCAAATTTAACTGTGTGATAGGGTACTATCCCATACAGATCGATATTTGTATATTCATCGAGCGGACGATAGAAATGACAAATATGCATGCTGATGTATGGTTACGCATAGTTTTTCATACCTTTAAAATTCGACGCTCATGGAACTATTGACTCGATACTACTACAGAAGCTTAGCTAAGCTCCATAATTGCAATCAAGTTCAAATAAAAATAATTAATGCGGCCGTGAAATTATGTATAAATTCCCATAGGCCGTTATATAAGTCGAGGAAAAACCATGACAAAAATAATTTATAAATCAATACTGTTTTTTATATTCCCCGTCGTTCTAGTATGCATCGGAAGCGGGTGTAATTCAACGATTGGAGGCCAGTTTGGCACTGCAGCTGGACGAATGGCTGACCAATATTTATATAAGGCCGGGGTTCCAATGGGAGGTAGTATTACGGCTCTTACAACAACTATAGGTGCAAGTTTAGGCGACGAAATTAACAGTTACCTTACCGAATCAGAACGACAACGAGCGACAGCGGCAGCCAGGGCATCGCTCAATAGCAATTCCGTTGGCCAAAATTCCACTAGAACATGGTCTAGCAGCAATTCTGGAACGTCCGGAGGATCAACGGTTATTGATCAGCAAGTAGCATCTGATGGAAAGCAGTGTAGGACTCAACGTAATTTTATTAACGTTGGCGGAAAAGATGTAACTAGTACTGCTACGCTTTGTCGTGATCCTAATACAGGAGTGTGGGCGAAAGTAGCTTAATCGGATGAACGTCCATAAATCACTTGTTGGCATACTAATGGTGATCGCGCTACTTGAAGGACAAAGTCTTGCTGATTATAGATGCCCTCCCTGGCCACCGGAGCAATCACCATTTTGGAAGGACTCAATGACCTATCAAACCCAGTCAACCTCACAAGGTTTAATTTTAGTTGCAGTAGGAACCATAGGGAATAACGAGTCTTTGAAACTCGAACGGGCCATCAGAAAGGTTATGAACATGCCTGGCGGGATCTACGAACTGTGGTTAAATTCGCCCGGTGGGAATTCGGTACAAGGCGTACTTATGGGACGGGTGTTACGTAAGTACGGCGTTGCAACACGCATACCGTCGGGAAACTTCTGTGTTAGCGCCTGTACCACGGCTTTCTTAGGAGGGCCGTTTAGAGCTATAGAGAATGGAGGAGTTTATGCGCTGCATATGTTTTCTGCCGCTAAATACCGTCTTGGAAAAATTTTACAAAATAAAAATCGCACTGGCGCAATTGGTAGTGTCGCGGACATTGAGCAAGAAACAGCCAAATATGCCGCAGAGCGATATCAATATATTCTTGAAATGGGAGTTTCACCAAACGTTGCGAAACATGGCTTTGATGTTAAAAATAAGACAGCGTCATGTCCTCCCGTACATATTTTGCAGCAATGGAACGTCGTCAATTCAGATTGAACAAATCGGTATATCACATCAGTAGAATAGCTCTAATCTAGTGAAATATGGACTGTGATTCCGACTTAAGGAACTATTCGCGACAATAAATTAACACCAGGGAACATCGAGTTAGGAGCCCTGGCTAGAATTGGGTCGACACAATCATGTTTGCATCACCAATCCATACATGCTCAGGCACAACTTCTCGGTATTTGTTACTAGTTGCACTATTGTGGATTTTTACCGGCGGCAAAGTCGAGGCACAAATACTTGCTGATTGTGGTTATTACAAGCTTCCAAAAGAGGTATTCTCATCGCTTCTTCATAAATTAGTCGATGATATAGCACAACTGGCGAATAAACGTCCGGCAATCGAAAAAGCCATCTTGATGGGTAGTGATATTACTGATTACGTGTATCGCGCGGGTCTAATTAAGAAAATACCTGGTTGCAATCATAGCAATACAGGCCCCAATATTCAGATTGTAGGCGGTAACACAGCACCAATCGCCCCCGTAACGGGCTCGAAAGCCATAGACGGTTTTACCTTAATTATCAAGGCTTTGCCCTATAGATTGTGCGCATATATTGGCGATACGGGAGCCAACAACCGAGGTGTCTGGGTACGTTTCGAACCACCGAATTCGCAAAACGGCAAACTGGGTGAATGCGTGAACAACCCCATCCTTCCCCTCCTAAATCTTGGGCAACCGTTACCGGAACCTAATACGGCATACGTTTTTCAGCCTTTATTAGCCTCTGCACCAAAAACCCCAGGCCAATCAACGTCAGGTTGTCAACCAACCGCTAAGGTTAAGTGCTGTAGAGAATTAAAAACCTCAACCCCAAATTCGAATGTAAAAGGTGCAACAAAAATCGATAACGCTTTGGCAATTATCAAGGCTCATGCGGCTTTTACCAAACAACTTTTTGATCCGTTTACATCTCGAGGACTCAAACTTCAACTGTGCAGAATGGCCGTTTCACGAACTTATTATGACCCTTGGAACGACCAAATTTTCGTTGGTAGGGGCCATTTGAATCGATTGAGCCAGGAAGAAACCATCCGAGTAATGTTGGAGGAACTAGCACACGCTGCGTTTTCAACTTCCAGCAAATGGCCGCCGGCCCCAAACATCGCAAAAAGCCGCGGAATGTCCGAGTTTAACTATGTAGGGTGGAATACCGATGTAAATAATGGAGAATGTCTAAGGTAATAATTGCAAGGAAATGGTAAAATAAGCCTCAATACCTTGCAATGTTGGATCGAAAAATGGGCCCCAAAAAGCGTGAAAGCACCCCACAGGACGATTTATTCCGAGATCGTCGGGTCAACCTGATCAATCAGCGCCATCCTCTGGTTCAGCTGGCTGAAGTTATCGATTGACAGGCCTTTGAAAATGAATGGGGATTATTGTTTACCTCGAAGCCGGGGCACCGGTGATACCGACCCGGTTGATTGCGGGACTTCATCACCTGAAGTATAACTACGCCTTATCGGACGAAGCGGTGGTGGAGCGTTGGAACAAGTCGAAATTCTCGCCGACGTCAAACCCAAACGGTGTTATGTGGATCGCGGTTATCGGTGTGTGGACGTGCCGGGTACAACGGTGCACCGCTCCGGCCAACGACGCGGTATCAATACCCGCACGCTGAAGCGAGAACTGAAACGACGGCAGGCAATTGAATCGGGCATATGAAGCATGACGGATTGTGCTGGGCCGGAATTATTTGAAAGGTGCGTTCGGCGATGCAATGCATGCCGTTCTGTGTGCGGCCGGCCACAATATTCGCCTGATTCTGAGAAAGCTCAGGCTTTTT
>CAZVFR010000171.1:0-1562 GCA_964626505.1 uncultured Methylococcaceae bacterium | reverse complement strand
GTTTTTTGGGCCTTTGTCCTATCCTGTCTTCAACCGTTGAATGAAGAGTATTCTTCTACAGAATGAATTTTAAGGTTACAGCTGCTTGAATTTTAGGTTATTCAGGGCCGACTAATTAAGTACTGTGTCCCCAGATCGCCATGAGTTCGCCATGGATCATTGTTGTAATTTGTAACCGCATAAACTTTTGTTGGTGCGGTTATACAATGATTAATCTTCATAGCGTTAAAACTTTGAGAATACCTAACCTAAATAATAGATCAGTAATCTTAACCCATTATTATTCCTCCGCCAGCTGTATCGCGCTTATTATAATCGCAATGCTTTTTAGCATAGACCCGGCAGGTGCGCAGGGAATTATTGGGGAATGTGGTTATTATAAACTTCGACCATTCGAATTTAATCGTCGGGTAAATGAATTGGTTGATAATGTGGCTAACCTAGCGGGCAGGAATGCTCAAATCAAGCAAGCGATACTGCAAGGTGGCGACTTGACTCAAAACATTTATAAAGCCGGATTCATCGGAAAGGTACCGGGCTGTATACACGATAAAAACGGACCTAATATTCAGGTTATTGGGGGTAACCTGTTGAACCCATCCGCGACTGGCGGCATTTCTGGATTCACCGTTGTGATACGCGGATTGCCGTACGGGCATTGTGCTTTGTTAAAAGGAGCTTCCAATAGGTCACAATGGGTTCAAGTTCGGCCGGAGCCACCTGGAACAACCCCAGGTACTTTTGGGCAATGTGTCGGTAATCCCATATCCTGGGCGATGACTTTGGGTAAAACATTACCGATGCCCAATACGCTTTATGTTTACCGAGAGGTTAAGCAAGTATCTAAGATGTGTAAGCTGAGTCATCCTTGGCCAGATACTATAAATGCACCTTGTTATAAGATGGCCAACAATACAGCCAGCAAACCGGAAATACTGGCGTGTCAGCGACAGGAGAATCAGGTTATCGCTGCAATCAAAAAAGTGCATGTGCTTAATAGTAACGGATCCTTGGGATTGCAAAACACGGCGGCTCGGTTGGATTTGATGAAGCAGCTATCGTCTACGGCGCTGATTCCTCAAGATACCCAGGGCATCGGCGTGCAGCGCGCCCATGCTGCTACACTGATATACAGCACGGGTTCCGCCAATAATCTGGATCCCGCGTATTGGCAACATGAAATCGCGGTTTATGACACGATTATTGAAGAAATACAACTAACAGCACATGATCACGGTTGGACTGATCTGTTCACCGGGTTTAGATGGTTAACGATGTCTAAATCACGCAAACAAACCATTTTGAAACAGGTGATGCAAGCGTTTAGCAAAGCTGTGAATATAAAGTTAAGTGGGGAGGGGATTTATTTTAAGCCGCATAATTCCGGGGATAGTATCGAAGCTAAATACCTAAACCCTTTCTATAAAGATCCAGGCTTTATTAGCGACACCATTGTTATGTATGACATTAGTTATCACCGTTCATACCCATCCACAAAAGCTCTTCCTGGGAATCCAGGAGCGCCCCTGCCAATTTGGCCTGTCTCATTTAAAGCCGCGCTC
>CAZVFR010000170.1:0-7915 GCA_964626505.1 uncultured Methylococcaceae bacterium | reverse complement strand
GAGTAATTCAACCTGGTTGTCGGGATCAAGTGCCCTAAAATCCTCAACCCCCGGTGTTTTTAATTGCTTGATGTCGGATACAATTGCAATCAAACGATACGATTCGTAGGCCGAATAGAGTATCGGCGCCAAAGCGAATCCCGCAACAACGATCAAAGCCTTTAAAAAGCCGCGCGAATGAAGCAAATGCGGCAGAGTCTTGGATGGGAATAATGCTTCGTAAAACCCCTTTGCGGTCGCAGTTCTGTTTTTGCGACGGCTAGCAAGTCCTTTTTTTAATGCCTTAAATTGATTTTGACTCAAACCC
The DNA here is from genome assembly GCA_964626505.1 of uncultured Methylococcaceae bacterium. Classification (GTDB taxonomy): domain Bacteria; phylum Pseudomonadota; class Gammaproteobacteria; order Methylococcales; family UBA1147; genus CAZUGA01. The sequence goes on along the minus strand of CAZVFR010000170.1, from coordinate 7,608 downwards.
TTGATAGGTTTAGGTGAAATTTTTTCGTGCTCGGCCTGGATCGCGTTCTTTTTTTTGTAAGGGTGTTTGCCCGATAACAACTCGTACACTACGCAGGCTAGACCATAAACATCATCACTGGGTTGCGGATGGGTTTCCGCGAGCATTTCAACAGTGGCATAGGCATTGGTTTTGGCACCAAGGATCCCAGGATCGAAGCGGGTTGCTTCCCGTTCATCACTCCGTGCCAATCGTGCTATGCCAAAGTCAATAACTTTCGCAGTGCCGGTGTCGGTATTATAAAACACATTGCCCGGTTTAAAATCCAAATGGATAATGCCTTCCTTGTGCGCGTGATCCAGCGCGTCGCACATGCCTTTGATGATCGGCATAGCTTCCTTAAGCGGAATTCCATCAGGATTTTGTTTAATGAAACGATCCAGAGGCATACCTTCTAAAAATTCCATCGCAATATAAACCGCATCGTAATCACGATTGAGCTCATATGCCCTGACGATATTCGGGTGAATTAATTTCTTGTAACGCGCAAATTCTCTGACCAGCGCCTTAAGCGCATTCCCATGGCGCCTGAATTCGGTGCTCAGAAATTTAATCGCGACGTATTTATCGCGCGAATCTCCGGCATCCTGGATAAGATCTATTGCCTTCCAAACCTCACCCATTCCACCCTTACCGACAACCGACTCCAAACGATAAGTACCACGTATAATTTCATTTGCTTGGACCTTTTTGACATTATCACCGTGGTCGCCTTCGAGCAGACGGCGTAGCAATGACGAATCAGGAGATGAATTCTGGGAACTGTCGCTATTTGATGCCTCCGAATTCTGCTCGGAGATATCGTTGGACACTTGTTCCGTTGGCGACTCGACGGATGTTTTAGAAATCGGTGAATACTCAATAGTTTCGTCGTTAAACACCCGCCCTGAAGCCGGGTGTTGCTTTTCAACCAGCATAAGCAATATGCGCTGATGGTCTTGAGGTTTCAAGTCCGCCGAGTCGATCAGACTGGATAAATCTTGAAATAATTTCGGGGATACACGTTCAGTCTCCGAAATAATATCATTAATCTTTTCACGAAGAGAATCCGAATCAAATTCACCCCGGCCGAATTCGTCAATGACTTCGGAAAATTGTTCGAATATTTTTGAATCGTTCACAACCCAACTCTAAATCTCAATTAACATTGCCTTTGTGCCTTTCCAAACAGCAAATCAAACGTATTCGTACAAGACATTAGCCTTATCCTCACGATAATCATATCAAGGTAAATGTACGCAGCAGGTAATACCGATTGGACCTACGTCAATTCTGCAATGCTTTTAACATATCGAGCATTTCCCGGGCTTTTTTATGCGTTGGCGATAAACAAACAGCCGTTTGCAGATTTGCGATAGCTTTTCCAATGTCATCGCTATTGAAATGCGCATTCCCACGCGCATAATAATCATCCGCGTGTTGTGCCGCGGGTTTACTCAACTTGATATTACATTGATGTCGATGAGTCGCGCTTCCCGAAGATCGACTCCTGGGCGATTTTGGTAATTTCAACACCTCCCCCGCATGAAGATCACGGTCCGTGTTAATACCTGGATTGAACTCTGATATCAGAATTGATTTATATATATTTTTGTATACTGCCTTGGCGATTTTCTTCAAACTATCACGGGATTTAACGCGGTAATTAATAAAGCGTTGATTCTCCGTATCACCCTTCAAGTAAGCCAAGGCTCCCACATGTTTCGGGTTATACAACAACGCGCGTAGCAACAAACTTCGTTTGGCCTTTTCATCCGAGCGCTTTAACCCGAGCTTATAATAATTGTCGGCCATGTTGTCCATTGTCTTTTTCAGCTAGTCAATTTTTTTGTTTGCCAAGTTTATAAGGTCTTCTTGCTTACTCACATCCGGCGCCGAATACAAGTCCTCGGGCGCTTTAACCAATACGTTGTAGCGGTCGACCAACCAATCCCGTCTTATTTCCCACGCCATAAGCGCGCTACGCAACTGCTTTTTCTTTTCGTATTCACCAGGGTTGTTATAGTTAAGATCCCTAAGCGGTGTTTTGATATCAACCGGCTCGAGCTTTTCCAATGGATATTTCTCGAACACCTGTAGATTCTTCGCAAACTTTCGCTGATCAAAAGCTCCGTAAATCATCGAACGATTTAGCATAAAATCATTCTGAAATGGCGGATTACTACCGCGCTTCACGGTAAATGCTGTCGTATACCGATTCTTTCGAACCAATTCAATTACCAGTGCGTTGGTCGCTCCAAATGGATAGGATAGCGATGTTGCATCAGTTTTCAGCTTGTTATGGATAATTTTTTGGGCCGTTGAAATTTCACTGCGTACCGAATTAATGTAGGATTTAAACGATTCATTGGGTTTGAATTTGGTCAAATCCCGATGTGTTTTGGAATGTGGTTGAATATCTACGGTTTTATCCTGCGCCATGTTCAGTATCTGACTCCAGCTCAACATTTTCCGGCTATTCCCTTGGATATAGTCGGTTGGAATATACAAGACGGCGGGGTAACCGAAGCGCTTCAATATTGGATAGGCGATGGTATAACTGGAAACCCATCCGTCATCTATAGTAATGACCACGGAACGTTCTGGTACTTGGCCAAAATGCAAATACTCCAACATTTGATCCAGCGTAATTGGTTTAAATCCATGAGTCTTTAAATAGTCTAACTGGTCGCTAAATTTTTTAGCCGACACGACTAATTTTTTATTACTAGCGCTATTTCTAAAATGGTGGTATGCCAAAACAGGAATCATTTGATAACCCGCCGCGGTTAGCCCACCAGGACGAAAAGGCTTCAGTGGCAGAATCAATTCTTGCCCGACGATCGCGTGATCGACACCGTTGAATTCTTTGATGCGCCATGCCAGCAAAGCGTTACCCAAACGCGATTCCGCCAACGATTCCAAAGTGTCATTCTTCGCGACCATCACGAATGAATATTTGGATTGTTCTATGGCCGGTTTTGGCTCTATGCGCTTAGCACAACCAAAAATTATAAGGAAGAATAACGCGGCATAAATCCCGAAGGCATATGATCGGACTTTTTTTGTAGTAGCCATCATGTCCCTGATTGATCAGTTTATTGTATTATTGTAATCGGAAAAACACTCAAATTCCGGGAACTAGATAACCGAATATAGCAACACTCCCGGGAACGGATTACAATTACACGACCAAGTCTTTTAGTCAACTCCGCCCCCATCTTGTTGAAAAGCCGCCGATACTTCTACGACGGAAATGAGGAGACTATACATCCGTGTACCGTAAAACGCGTAATTCGAAGAATATTAACTAATCTCCATCCGCCGTTTAAACGCGGAATCTCACGAATTTGCACGACTAAATCTATCTCAAAAAATCGAACTAATAGTGATTGGACAATCTCGACGATTGCCGATTTTATTTTTAAACCAAGCCGATAGTCTGCACGATTTCCCCGCCCAAAGTCACGGTAATAGTACCGAAAAGATGGTAAATGATACGCTGTTCAAAGTGTCATGAAATTGTCAGCCTGTGTTTTTCACCCAAGGGCAAGATGATTGTGCGGAGACTTATTTTCATAAGAAATTTTCTGGCCAAGCGGAATATGGGCAATCGTTCCAAGAGAATAAAATTCCCCGCGAGAACAAAGATCAAGCGGTAGATTGTCCTTCTGGGAGAAATCCGGGTTAGAACCTAAACTGGCTGTGTGATCCCATAAGCCCCAAGACTAGGGCATACTCACTCCAGCGTTTGTCTTTGCCGCGAATGGATTATCAAAATCAAATCCAAACAAACGGGGGTTTTCTCCGATGACTGCGGCTGCAAAAATATATAGCACGTAATTGTAAGTTTCTTCCGGAATGTTAAAGCGATTGATCAACTTCCAAAAATTACGTTCTCTGGGATTTTCCGGCATTTGCCGCAACAATCGACCGATATTATGCTCACCCCAATTATACGACGCCATCACCAGCAACCCCGACGCCTGCGCTTCGGTCGAGTAAATATCTTTTAGATAGTGCGCGGCGGCATATGTCGATTTACTAATATCGAAGCGGTCGTCAAGATTATCGAATTCACGCACATCCTGTAAGGGCCCCGGATTCAAACCATAACGCTGGGCGGTAGACGGGATAAATTGCCATGGGCCCTTGGCAATACCGTGTCGGGTTTCCGGCCCAATGGCATCAATTTGAAACCGGCTTTCTTGAACCCCCAAGTAAAAAAACTGCAATGGCAAGTCGTGTTTACGCATCGCCCGTTGAGTCGTTTCAATAAAATCGTAGCCTTCCGCTCTAGCAATAGTTTTCTCTAAACTCGAGCTCGACTGCCATTTTTTGATATAGATTTTCACCTCTTCACGAAAGCTGTCCGGCATCTCGAGTTCACATTCTCCGAATACTCTAGCGACTCGAAATATCAGTTGGTCTTCTACCGACAAATTGCTGTCAAACAAGCCGGCTTGGCTAAGATATTGTTCGTATATCGTGGTCAAGTTCGCCAATTCTTGACGTTTTTTGTCAGCTTCAGCACGGGTTTCTTCATTACCCGTCTTGAGAATTCGACGTTCTTGATTGGCGAGTTGTAACTCTAGCGCCTTCATTGTGTAAAAGATTTCGGTAGCAAGTCCGTAAAGCTTTTCTATCTTTGATTGCTGGTAAATATATAGACCCGCAACCGCGCCGAGCAACAACAAGATTGTCAGCAAAGCAAAGCGATATTTAAAGGTTCGACGCTTAGCAATACGATCAAACGCTTGCTGTATCAATTGGGCTTGCTGCGTATTTGAATTATCACCGCTATTGCCAAAATAGCGATCAACAAACATCGTAACCGATTCTGGATTATGATCGATCTGATCGGTTGAATTATTGCCGGGTTCCAACCAAACACTGGGTCCGTTCAAACCCAATGTGAGTTCGCACCGTTGCTTAATACAGGCTTGTTTAATTGGCTGACCATCCAGATATGTCCCATTAGTGCTGGACGCATCAAGAACATACCAGTCCGTTTCCTTGTAATAGATTTTGACATGTCGACGGCTGACTAATTTATGTTTTAGTTGAACTTCACAGCTCGGTTCTCGGCCAATATGGAAGGATTGAGAAAATTCGACAGTCTTCGCGTCGCCATTGGACGAATTGTAAGAAACATAAATACCGTCAGTGAATGGTTGCCCCCTGTTGACCTGGGACTGACGTTGATTATCCTTGTTCGGGTTCTCCATAATCCGATTAGACTTAATTTCTACACTAAATTCAACACAAAAAAGTATAGTCGTCTATCGATTCGGCGGATTGATCAGTTTGCTTTGATGAACTAGACACATCACCGGATACAGTAAACCTACCCGGTCGATTTTCGTTAACGATTTGCCCCATAACCAGCTTAATATCTGGCTTAACCGTTGGTACCGATGTTAGAATCAGTCACTTACATACTTTGGCCCCGGTAGCTCAGTAGGATAGAGCGTCCCCCTCCTAAGGGGAAGGCCAGGGGTTCGAATCCTCTCCGGGGCGCCAAATAATTCAATAACATACGTTATCTCGTAATTCTTAAAATATTGCTGGGTTTACACTGACGTTACATCAGTGAAGAATTCCCCACCCACTTAGAAAACCTCACTACAGCCTCCTGCACTTCAAACCGAAACCGGTTCATCACATCGAGCCATTCTACTACTCCATCGTTAACGTGTAGAGATAGATGTAGTGGCAAGCAGTCTTAATACTTTGATAGAAATGATTTGCACCATGGCGGACTCCAGAGTAATGGCAATAAAGCCGTCAAATTAATTAGAATAGACCGGACAATGCTCAGAGAAATTGGCCCATCCATTATATTCTGGTTATTTATTGCCGGATTTATTCTGGCAATTTGGCTTTTCAAATTCATCGATAAAGTCAGGAAATACGGGTTCTTTGCGGCGATAAAAAGGATTCGAAATAAGCGAAAACTCTAAAACAAGCCGGAGTTCCAACCAGTGCACCGATCAGAAAAAGTTGCCATTTTATAATTTGCCAGTATGGTGGTGATGCAGAAACGTTAGACCTAACGGTTGTAACATGCGCTTTGTCAAACCAGTAAATCAGCATATGACGGGCAGATAGACACGCCACACAACGCCATGAGTGGTCGACAGAAATCATAGATTACTGCCTACACAGCCTTTTAAACGGCTATTGATTTTAAACCTGTTCGAGTTGACGCTAAAGGAGCACTCATGGTGACATCAACAAACTCATTAGACCAAACCCAATCTAATCTCTCGTTTCAATCTATTTTTACGCCGTGCACTGCCAGACAGCGCCAGCAAAATTTTGAGTCTTACTGGGAATTTTCGCAACAACATGCCGGCGAGATATACGAAGACGACCGTGATTTGGAACACAAACGCAATAAGCGCGAACATTTTGAGACCCATCAAGTACGTTCGATTAAGCCACTGCCAGACCTGGATGCATTCTACCGAAATAATGTTGAACTGGTTGATAACCCTGATACTCTTGATCAAAAAACACTCTTGATGACCTGCATTTACAAGTTCGCCAGGCACGAACTGAATGGTATTAGAGGCGCTTGGGATACAGTGCCCGCGGTTGATAAGGCGACATTAATCACCGATAAAATAAGTCGTGTACATCTTGCTGAGGAATTTTGTCATGTGCGTTTCTTTACCGAAATGCTACACACTTTTCATTTGGAAAATATCGAATTTCCGCCACTCGGCCCAATCGAGACCAAAGTCTACGAAATCTTTCCTCATTTTCCGGAAGCGCTGATGTCACCACCGGCTTTTGTTACTGAATTGATGGGTATGAATTTCTATATTCAGCTTGATGAAAAAATTTGCGAAATTCTCGCGGACGAACCTGAAGCACGCGACCGACTGCGCGAGCTATTGCATGAAATCATGGTTGACGAATGTGCTCATATTGGCCAACGTCGTAATTTTATGGGCCCCATAGGCATTTGGTTTTCAAAAGTGCTAATCAAGCCAATTTTTAATATGTTTACCCGTGACATCCCTGAAATCGCGATACTATTTGATGTAAAGCGCTTAGTTAAAGATGCCCTCGACTTTGATTACTCCACTATATCCCCCCGGATAATCGAACGCAGCTGGATACCAAGTTACTGCTACTGTTACGCATAAAAACGGTCTTTAGAGAATTAAAGCCAAAATTCAATAGGACCGCATTATTTGTATATGTGTTACGCCCCATGACAGCCTCAAAACAATATCGTTTGGTCGAAACCCGTTTACAACAGCGGCTTCCGAATCAAATTACCCGTTGTAACCTATGCCTATGGCGCTGCAATCTTCGCCATGGCCAGCGGGGGTTTTGCCAGGCGCACGTGAATCGTAATGGCACGCTTTATAACCTGTCTTACGGGATACTTTCATCCATCAACATTGATTCCATCGAAAGTAAACCGGTCAAACATTTTCACCCCGGCACACAGGTTCTGTCGGTCGGCAGCTATGGGTGTAGTTTTCGTTGTGGCGGCTGCCATAATCTCGAAATTTCCTGGGGTGTGAGCGCGTTGGATGATCTGGCTAAGGGTGAATCCAAGCAAGCTTGGGT
>CAZVFR010000169.1:0-7944 GCA_964626505.1 uncultured Methylococcaceae bacterium | reverse complement strand
TACGAGAAGGCGGGCGAACGGTGGGTGCCGGTGTCGTCGCTAAGGTCATTGAGTAGTAACTACTCAGCTCACCCTCAAATTTACCCGATTACGGCGTCGAAAATGCCCATGTACCTGGTACACTGCGCGTTTTCTTCTTGTACTCGACTAAATTTGAGGGCAATCTGAGCAGTTACAGATATTTTTTAGTTTACTGAGTGGTTACATTGAGTAAAGGTTTTTCTGTTCTGTTTAAACGTTTTAAAGTCTAACAAAAGGTCAGTAGCTCAATTGGCAGAGCAGCGGTCTCCAAAACCGCAGGTTGGGGGTTCGATTCCCTCCTGGCCTGCCATTGTTAGCTTTGGCTAGGCTCCAATTGAACAGAGATCTATCGTTATGTAATCAAATTTGAGGCTTCAGATGGCTGGACAATCCGATTCCGGAACATCGATTATCGATGTAATTAAGCTCGTATTTTCTATCGCATTGATTGTAGGCGGTATTGTTGCGTTTTACTATTTTGCGGACCAGTCTTTGTTGTATAGGGTCTTAGGCTTAGTGGCGCTAGCCATTGTTGCTATATTGGTTGTGTTCTCTACCGCGATCGGTACGCGATTGTGGGAATTTATTAAAGAAGCCCGAACCGAAGTGCGCCGAGTTATTTGGCCAACCCGGCAAGAAACTACGCAAACCACGCTGATAGTTGTTGTGATGGTGTTTATTATGGGCTTAATATTGTGGTTATTGGATATGTTTCTATTTTGGGGGGTTCGAGTGTTAACCGGCCAAGGAGGGTAGTATGACAATGCGATGGTATGTTGTTCACGCCTATTCGAATTATGAACATCAGGTAAAGCGTTCGCTTGAAGAGCGTATTGAGCGGGAAGGGCTGCAAGAATGTTTCGGCAAAATTCTGGTTCCTACCGAAGAAGTTGTTGAAATGCGCATGGGCCAGCAACGCAAAAGTGACCGTAAGTTTTTTCCCGGCTACGTCCTGGTGCAAATGGAGCTGACGGATGAAACTTGGCACTTGGTACGAGATGTACCAAGGGTTCTAGGGTTTATTGGCGGAAGTTCAGATCGTCCGGCGCCGATTAGCGATAAAGAAGCCGAAACTATTTTAGACCGAGTAGAAGAAGGGGTTAATAAGCCAAAGCCAAAGGTTTTGTTCGAAGCTGGCGAGGTCGTTCGCGTGATCGATGGGCCTTTTAAGGATTTCAATGGTGTGGTTGAAGAAGTGAACTACGACAAGAGTCGTCTGAGAGTTTCAGTTTTAATTTTTGGTCGTTCAACGCCTGTAGAACTTGGTTTTGGCCAAGTAGAGAAGGGTTGACGCCGATCTTCGAAAATTAGGAGTCGATGGAAAACCGGCTCTTCTACGGACCTGAATAGACCGTAGGTGGATAATCTAAATTTGTATTTTGTAACAGGGGAGCTGAAAAGCGTTTGCACCCATCCAGGAGAATTATTTCAATGGCTAAAAAGATTGAAGCATATATCAAGCTCCAAGTAAAAGCTGGAGAGGCGAATCCCAGTCCTCCAGTGGGTCCGGCGCTTGGCCAGCATGGCGTAAACATCATGGAGTTTTGCAAGGTTTTTAATGCCCAAACGCAAGACGTAGAAAAAGGGTTGCCAATCCCGGTGGTCATCACGGTATACAGTGATCGCAGTTTTACGTTTATTACAAAAACCCCTCCTGCAGCTGTTTTATTAAAGAAGGCAGCGGGTATTCCTAAGGGTAGTGGCACCCCTAATATGGATAAGGTTGGAACCGTCAATCGCGCACAGTTAGAGGAAATTGCAACTGTGAAGATGCCTGATTTATCGGCTTCGGACATGGATGCCGCTGTACGTACGATTGCGGGCAGCGCGAGAAGTATGGGGCTGAACGTGGAGGGTGTGTAATGGCTAAATCGTCTAAAAGACAGGAGAAAATCAAGGAACTGATCGATAGAACCAAACAATATCCTGCGGATCAAGCATTTACATTGTTGAAAGAAGTATCGGCCGTTAAGTTTGTGGAATCAGTAGACGTTTCTATAAATTTGGGTGTAGATCCCAGAAAATCGGATCAAAATGTGCGTGGAGCGACAGTATTACCAAACGGCACGGGGAAAAAAGTTCGTGTCGCTGTTTTTACGCAAGGAGAGAATGTCGAAGCTGCCAATGCAGCGGGGGCCGACGTAGTTGGAATGGAAGACTTGGCAGAGCGCATCAAGGGCGGCGACTTGAATTTCGACGTGGTTATTGCGTCGCCGGATGCTATGCGAGTTGTTGGCCAGCTTGGGCAGATTCTAGGTCCGCGGGGCCTGATGCCGAATCCGAAAGTAGGCACGGTTGCGGCCGATGTGGGGGCTGCGGTTACCAACGCCAAAGCAGGCCAGGTTCGGTACCGTACTGATAAAGGCGGGATTATTCATTGCTCCATCGGCAAAACCGATTTTGACGTCACGGCGCTTAAACAAAATCTTGAGTCCTTATTGGTGGATTTGAAGAAAGCCAAGCCGAGTTCAGCAAAAGGTATCTATATGGAAAAGGTCACGGTATCAACAACTATGGGACCGGGGATATGTGTTGATCAAAGTAGCGTAGAAATTTGAGGAATTGGATGATATTTAATTATCCCTGCCACTGCTTGGCGCCATAACTGCTTCGAACAGCTGGAAATATGGCTCCAGGAGTCGAGTGCACAAAGCAAATATGCAGGCTTGTGAACCAAGTCTGTGGTAACTGCACGTGCTTTCCTTGTTCTGAAGCCAAACAGTAGTAATCTGAAAAGTTAGATTGGATTTAAATAAAATTAACCGAGATTCTTAAGTATTTTGGAATCTCCAAGACTTTGGGTTGCCGGATATTCCGGTAACCGTCAAAGACCGCAGGTGCGTTTGCTTAATTAATGCCTGCGCAGACGGTGAAATATACTGGCATTGCTGGTGAGAGAAGCCGTACATCGAGCGCCCCATGTTGAACGGGGTGTGGTAATTGGCTCTGAGTGGCAACCCGCTATTCAGATTTTGAATCGGAGGTAAAGAGTGGCACTGAGACTCGACGACAAAAAAGCGATTGTCACTGAGGTTGCCGATGTTGCGGCCAAAGCACATTCCGCGATCGCTGCGGAATATCGGGGGCTGACAGTGGTGGAACTTACAGAGCTTCGCAAACGTGCGAGGGAATCAGGCGTGTATCTTCGCGTCGTGAAAAATTCTTTGGCACGCCGAGCCGTAGAGGGGACAGATTTTGCTTGTATGCAGGAGGGTCTAGTTGGTCCTCTTATGCTGGCATTTTCTATGGAAGATCCTGGTTCCGCGGCACGTTTAATCAGCGAGTTTTCTAAAGAAAGCGCAAAGTTGAAAACGAAATTGGTATCCATCGGTGGGCAACTGTTCAGTGCGTCCGAATTAGATCGACTTTCCAAGCTGCCAACATACGAACAATCTATCAGTATGTTGATGTCAGTCATGAAAGCGCCAATCAGCAAATTTGTTCAAACACTGGTGGAGCCTCATGCGAAGCTGGTTAGAACTATTGCGGCTGTGAAAGTTCAGAAAGAAGCGGCCTGATAGGTTTCGGGTTTTATCGAACAACTTAAAATTTAGATTTAGGAGTTATTTCAATGGCAGTAACCCAAGAAGATATATTAGAAACAATTTCTAATATGAGCGTAATGGAAGTTGTGGACCTGATTTCCGCAATGGAAGAGAAATTTGGCGTATCAGCGGCAGTAGCAGTGGCGGCTGCACCTGCGGCGGCAGGCGATGCGCCCGCGGAAGTTGAACAAACCGAATTTAATGTCGTATTGACTAGCTTTGGTGCGAATAAAGTTTCCGTAATTAAAGCGGTTCGTAGTATTACTGGTTTGGGCTTGAAGGAAGCGAAAGCCGCGGTGGAGGCCGCACCAACACCTGTTAAAGAAGGCGCGACCAAAGACGAGGCTGAAGAAATTAAAAAGCAATTGGAGGAGGCTGGGGCTTCTGTGGAAATAAAATAGCCTTGATAAATTTGGCTTTTTGCAAGCATTGTCCGAGTAATTGGCTGGTGGCATACGCCACCGGCTTGTTACCGTTTGCGCGTTATTCACTTTGACGCTCTTTAATTCGCTGTCGATGTAAGGAATTTTTTATGACCTACTCTTTTACCGAAAAAAAACGAATTCGCAATAGTTTTGGTAAACGCCCTGAGGTATTGGAAGTACCTTATTTGTTAGCTACACAGATAGGTTCTTACGTTAAATTTCTTCAAGCTGATGTGCCGGGTGAAGACCGCCGCGGTGTTGGGCTTCATGCCGCCTTTAAATCTGTATTCCCAATTGAGAGTCATTCGGGGTATGCGGTTCTTGAATATGTCAAGTACAAGTTAGGCAAACCGACCTTTGATGTGCGGGAATGTCAGCAGCGGGGGGCAACGTATGCCGCGCCGTTGCGTGTGCTGGTGCGCTTGGTTATCTACGACAAGGATGCACCGGGTACGAAAAAAACCGTGAAAGATATCCGCGAGCAGGAAGTTTATATGGGCGAACTTCCGCTGATGACGGATAACGGAACGTTCGTTATTAATGGTACTGAACGCGTAATCGTCTCGCAACTCCATCGTTCTCCGGGTGTGTTTTTCGATCACGACAAAGGCAAGACCCACTCGTCCGGTAAACTGCTTTTCAACGCGCGCGTAATTCCGTATCGGGGTTCGTGGTTAGATTTTGAGTTTGATCATAAGGACGCTGTATTTGTTCGTATCGATAGAAGGAGAAAGATTCCCGCAACTGTGTTGCTGCGCGCACTGGGCTACGATAATAAGCAGATTATCGATCTTTTTTTCGAGCAAAATAAGTTTACATTTAAAAAAGGCGAAGTATTTCTTGAGTTGGTACCTGAAAGGTTCCGCGGTGAGATAGCAAGTTTTGACATTAAAGCCAAGGGCAAAGTCATCGTCGAGGAAGCACGCCGAATAACTGCGAAGCACATTCGACAGCTTCAGAAAATTGATTTAAAAGAATTAGAAGTTCCTAAAGAATATCTCATTGGCAAAATACTTGCTGATAGTTTGATCGACCAAGAATCGGGAGAGGTAATTGCGAACGTAAACGCTGAAATTACCGAGGAATTGCTTGAGCGAATTGTTGAATCCGATATTGGTGTAATTTCCACATTATTTGTTAATGATCTGGATCGTGGTCCGTACATTTCCAATGCGTTAGCCATTGATCCAACGACAACCCGCTTAGAGGCGCTGGTCGAACTATATCGCATGATGCGGCCGGGAGAACCGCCAACCAAGGATGCGGCGGAAAATTTGTTCAAGAATCTGTTTTTTACGCAAGAACGTTACGATTTGTCCGCAGTGGGACGGATGAAATTTAATCGAAGGTTGGATTGTGGAGAGGTAACAGGACCGGGCGTCTTGGATAAAGAAGACATTATCGCCGTATTGAAAGAACTGATTAATATCCGCAATGGGAACGGCGTGGTTGACGATATTGACCATTTGGGTAATCGTCGCGTTCGTTCAGTTGGAGAGATGATCGAGAATCAGTTCAGAGTGGGTTTGGTACGGGTTGAGCGGGCCGTAAAAGAACGCCTGACTTTAGCTGACTCAGAGGGATTGATGCCGCAGGAAATCATCAACGCGAAACCAGTTTCCGCTGCGATAAAAGAGTTTTTTGGATCCAGTCAGTTGTCGCAGTTCATGGACCAAAATAACCCGCTGTCGGAGGTCACCCACAAACGCCGTGTGTCCGCATTAGGGCCGGGTGGTTTGGCCAGGGAGCGGGCCGGTTTCGAGGTGCGCGATGTCCATACAACGCACTATGGTCGAGTATGTCCTATCGAGACGCCTGAAGGTCCCAATATCGGCTTGATTAACTCACTGGCTGTCTACGCCAGAACCAACGATTATGGGTTTCTAGAAACGCCGTATCGACGTATCGTGGACGGCGTTGTCACGGATACGGTGGATTTCTTATCGGCGATTGAAGAGGGGCAGTTTGTGATCGCGCAAGCGGGCGCACGTGCCGATGCAAAAGGCAAGTTGTTGGATGATTTTATATCGTGTCGTCATCAAGACGAATTTACGCTGGCTGCATCTGATGCGGTTCAATACATGGACGTTTCGCCTAAACAGATTGTGTCGGTTGCTGCCTCGATGATTCCTTTTTTGGAGCACGATGATGCCAACAGAGCTCTAATGGGCTCCAATATGCAGCGCCAGGCCGTGCCTACGTTGCGAGCTGAAAAACCGCTGGTGGGTACCGGTATGGAGAGAACCGTTGCTATAGACTCCGGGGTTACGGTTGTTGCCAATCGTGGTGGAACAATTGAATTGGTCGATGCGCGCCGCATTGTTGTTAGGGTAAACGATGATGAAACTGAGGCCGCGGAGCCTGGCGTGGATATATATAGTCTCACAAAATATACGCGATCAAACCAGAATACGTGTATAAATCAGCGGCCCTTGGTGAATAAGGGGGATGTCGTTAGCAAAGGTGATGTACTAGCGGATGGTCCTTCAACGGACATGGGTGAACTCGCATTAGGGCAAAATTTGTTTGTTGCTTTTATGCCTTGGAATGGCTACAACTTTGAAGATTCCATACTCATCTCGCAGCGCGTAGTGCAAGAGGATCGTTTCACTACGATTCATATTGAGGAAAAAACCTGTGTCGCGCGTGATACCAAATTGGGGCCCGAAGAAATAAGTGCGGATATTCCGAATGTTGGAGAAGAGGCGCTTTCCAAGCTTGATGAATCAGGCATCGTATATATCGGTGCGGAAGTTAAATCCGGCGATATCTTGGTCGGTAAGGTTACACCCAAGGGTGAGGCGCAGCTTACGCCCGAGGAGAAACTGCTGCGTGCAATTTTTGGAGAAAAAGCATCTGATGTTAAAGATACCTCATTGCGTGTTCCATCCGGTATGGACGGGACCGTTATTGACGTTCAGGTTTTTACGCGCGACGGGGTAAAGAAGGACGAAAGAGCTTTGCAGATCGAGCAGATTGAAATAGATAGAGCTAAAAAGGATTTTGATGATCAACGCAGGATTGTTGAGGCTGACTTGTATGCTCGCGTAGAAAAAATGCTGGTTGGCCAAGGTGCTGGGAGAGGACCGAATGGCCTCAAATCCGGTGCTGAGATCACCAAAGGGTATCTCGACGGCTTGAAATATTCACAGTGGTTCGATATAGAAGTTGTGGATGAAAAATTAAACGTTCAGCTCGAAGCCATGGCTGAAGAGGTTGATGTGCAGCGCAAAGCCTTCGATGCGCGGTTTGAAGAAAAACGTCGCAAAATTACCATGGGCGATGATCTTACCCCAGGTGTATTAAAAATGGTAAAGGTTTACCTTGCCGTAAAGAGACGTATTCAACCGGGAGACAAAATGGCCGGTCGACATGGTAATAAAGGGGTGATTTCTCAGATTGTTCCGGTTGAGGATATGCCCTATCTGGAAGATGGCACTCCGGTTGATATCGTATTAAATCCGCTAGGCGTGCCGTCCCGAATGAACGTAGGCCAGGTCTTGGAGACCCATTTGGGTTGGGCGGCGAAAGGCTTGGGTTTAAAAATTGGCAAGATGTTGCAAGCTAAGGCTGCGATAGCGAAATTTCGTGAGTACCTGGATAAGATCTACAATACCAGTGGCCAAAAAGAGCAGCTGGATACTTTGTCGGACGAAGAAATATTAGAACTTGCGTCAAATCTAAAAGATGGGGTGCCCATGGCAACGCCTGTGTTCGATGGCGCTTCAGAAGAAGAGATTCGGACCATGCTTCGATTGGCCGAGCTTCCGGAAAGCGGGCAAACAACATTGTATGATGGGCGTACCGGTGACGCTTTCCAGCGCCAAGTGACCGTAGGTTATATGTACATTTTGAAACTAAATCATTTGGTAGACGATAAGATGCACGCACGATCAACAGGGCCATATAGCTTGGTTACGCAACAGCCGCTGGGAGGTAAAGCGCAGTTCGGT
>CAZVFR010000168.1:0-7974 GCA_964626505.1 uncultured Methylococcaceae bacterium | reverse complement strand
TTACCGGTACCGCCGGATTTATCGGTTCGGCCGTAGCATCCCAGCTTTTGGATCGCGGCGATGAAATCCTTGGCATCGACTGTGTCAATGACTACTACGATGTAACACTTAAAGAAGCACGCTTGGAGCGGTTAAAGTCGAGACCAGGCTTTACCGAGCTTAGAGCAAATTTGGAAGATAAGCCGATCATCGATCAGGCCTTCACGTCATTCAAACCTCAACGGGTAATCAATCTGGCCGCCCAGGCCGGGGTACAGTATTCGTTGAAAAACCCGCACGCATACATCACTTCGAATCTAGTGGGTTTTTGTAACATCCTGGAAGCCTGCCGGCATAACGAAGTCCAGCACCTCGTCTACGCATCCAGTAGTTCGGTTTACGGTGCCAATACATCAATGCCATTCTCAGTACACGACAACGTAGATCATCCCGTAAGCCTTTACGCCGCTACAAAAAAGGCGAACGAACTCATGGCTCATACGTACAGCCATCTGTACGATTTGCCGACCACGGGCTTACGATTTTTTACCGTCTATGGACCGTGGGGCAGGCCCGACATGGCTTTGTTCATATTCACGAAAAACATCCTGACAAATAAACCGATCAACGTATTTAATTACGGTAATCACCAGCGGGATTTCACCTACATCGATGATATTGTGCAAGGCGTCGTGCGAGTACTGGACAAGGTTGCCCAGCCCAATCCGGATTGGAGTGGCGATATGCCGGATTCGGGTACCAGCAAAGCGCCTTACCGCTTGTACAATATCGGTAATCATAACCCAGTCGAATTGATCAAATTCATAGAAGTGTTGGAAGACTGCCTGGGCATGAAAGCTGAAAAGAACCTTCTGCCCCTGCAAGAAGGTGATGTACAGGCCACCTATGCGGATGTGACGGATCTCATAAAAGATGTTGACTATCAACCGTCAACGCCAATAGAAACAGGAATCAGTCGGTTCGTGGAATGGTATAAAGAATTTTACCAGATTAACTGATGGACAATGCTCAAGTTCCGATATTGGGATTTGCCGCATTTAGCGGAACGGGGAAGACTACGCTACTCGTTAACATAATTCCGCTACTTAAACGCCAGGGCCTACGGGTAGGACTCATAAAGCATAGCCACCATAATTTTGAAATAGATCAGCCCGGAAAAGACAGCTTCGAACTGCGCCAGGCCGGCGCGAGTCCAATCATGCTGGTTTCACACTCCCGACGCGCGACAATTACTGAGTTTCCAGAGCCCAACGACCCGACTTTAGCCGATCAATTGATGCAATTCGATCAATCGCTACTGGGTCTGATTCTTGTGGAGGGATTCAAGCGTGAAAGATTCCCAAAAATTGAACTTCACCGACCCAGTATGGGGAAACCGTTATTGTTCCCAAACGATAGTTCGATCATTGCGATCGCAACTGATTCTGATCTTAGCGGCGCACCACCTGGTTTAAAGGTACTCAATATTAACGACCCTGAACAAATTACCGCGTTTATCGTCCGCGATTTTTTAAACCATGAATATTAACGATGTATGTGCTGAACCTGCTTCTGCTGCATTTACGGTCGACGACGCACTACATAAAATCACCGGCCAGATCCACCCGCTGATAAAGTTTGAAACGCTGCCGCTTAAAGAATGCCTGGGCAGAATACTCGCTAGTAACATTCACGCTCCTATAGACATTCCGCAACACCGCAACTCGGCAATGGATGGCTACGCACTGCGACAAACAGATCTCCCAAAATCAGGAACTACCAGACTCAGAGTTATTGGCACATCCTGGGCTGGCGAACCATTCCTGGGAAACGTTGAAAACGACCAAGCCGTACGAATCTTCACCGGCGCCGTTTTACCTGAAACGACCGATTCTATTGTCATTCAGGAGGATGTGAAGCGAAGCGGAGATTGGATCGAATTGTCGCCAGCATCCGCAACCCAAAGCTATATAAGATATCCAGGAGATGACTGTGCTAACGGGCAGTTAATCCTAGCGAAAGGTAAGCGTTTGTCACCCGCGGACATCGGTATTCTAGCCACACTGGGCATTAGCGAGGTGCGGGTAATACAAAAACCCGTCGTGGCTTTCTTTTCCACGGGTAACGAACTGCGCCCGCTACATGAACAACCCGGCCCGGGCGAACTGTACGATAGTAATCGATATACACTGTACACATTGCTGCAAAGCCTTGGTGTCGATATGATAGATCTGGGTGTTGTCGGCGACGACAAACAAATGCTTGTTGATACATTAATGGAAGCGTCATCGGTTAGTGACGCCATCATCAGCTCGGGTGGTGTTTCGGTCGGCGACGCGGATCTGGTTAAATCGGCGCTAAACGATGTCGGAAAGATAGATTTTTGGAAGATCGCCATGAAACCCGGCAAGCCGCTAGCTTTTGGTGAAATAAAGGGTACTCCTTTTTTTGGTCTGCCGGGAAACCCGGTATCAGTGATCGTTACTTTTTACAAAATTGTACGCCCCGCGTTGTTGTTATTAATGGGTACGACTCCAAAACCACCGTTGCGGCTAAAGGCGCGTTGCGGATCACCAATCAAGAAAACCCCTGGCCGGCAAGAGTTTCAGAGAGGCAGTGTCAGCATGGACAACAACGGTAAACTTGTCGTCGAGCCGGCGCAAAAACAACAATCACACAATCTCAGCGGCATGGTTGACGCCAATTGTTTTATCATCCTGGCGGCTGACTGCCAAGGTGTTCAAAACGGCGAAAGCGTAGAAATTGAACTCATCGAGCCGCCATTTAGTTTCAATTGATCCGGGTGCAATCTGTTTAACAGACCTACGGAAAGACTATAGGCAAAACAAGTGTATACTCGTTATGAAGTAGGCTAGTGGTCAATATGCAACGTATCTACGACGCCAGCGACTTAATCGAAGCGAATATTGTAAAAGGTTTGCTTGAACAACAGTATATCGAGGTATACGTGAGTGGATTTTATCTGCAAGGTGGCGTGGGCGAAATCCCACCTGCGGGTAATACCTCAATTTGGGTAGATGACGAAGGTGCCGACCGGGCCAGAGAGATCGTGAAAGAATACGAAAACGCGTCGTCGTAGCTACCCCCTCTACACATGACGTCGAACAAGAAGCTGACAAACTACGATTATCACCTCAGGCGTAGATTGTCACAGATATAAACCGCGGCAAAATTTAAAGCTGATTATATGGAACCAATTCTGCCTGTCACGCCTCCAAGCAAACGATAAACAACTCGCTTAGACTGCAACGCTAGACACTATGAAGAAAAGCAAGAATGCGTTTTGGACCGATATAAGTCGCTATGGCGCCGGACATAAAGCGCAATGTGACAAGAGCGGAAACTCCCATCGCTGTTTGGTGGTTTATGTACACGGTTTGTTTGGAGAAAGCCGTAAAACCTGGGGCACCATGCCGCAATGGGTATTGGAAAACGCCAAGGTCGATGTTGATGTGATTTCCTTCGCCTATCCATCAAGATCCTGGCAGCGGACCAGCATATTGCAAGCTGCCGACGACCTCAAAGCCTGGTTGGAAACCGAGTTCCAAGATCACCGCCATCTGCTGTTTGTAACCCACAGTACCGGTGGATTAATCGTAAAATTGATGCTGAAGCAGTCCGCCGAGCGACTCCAAAACGAACGCAAAAAAGGCATCGAACTTGCCCGTTCTGAATCTTTGTGGCTACGTACCCGTAGGGTTTTGAACATCGCTGTTCCGCATTTCGGTGGTTCACCCTTCATAAGCCGAGCCGGTAAATATACCTATCTAACTTACTACACACTGATGGCACCCTTATTCGGCCTGGCGCGTTTTGTGACGCAAGGCAGCCAAGATTGGGGGAAAAACGAGATCATACCGGCTTTGAGCTGGCAAAACCCCTGGCTACTTGATCTCGAGAACGATTTTATTGAATACCAAGAACAAGCGCGCGCAAATCACCAGCCTTGCCCCGTAATTCAGGATATTTGTGCCAAAACCGACCTATCCGTGTCGTACGAGAACAGCGTAGAAAACCGGCAACTGTTCATTCGCGGCACCCACAAATCCATCAAGATACCCAAGCGCATCAACGCGCCGATTGTGTCGATCGTGGCCGAACTGGTACAACGCTACACTAGCGATATGGGCGTCGATGTAGTCGACGGATCTTTGCACCGCATTGAATTGGTCAACCGCAGCAGTTCGACGCACTCACTCATTGAAACCACGGTCTGTGGGATTGGAAATGATGAAGATCGGCCCAAACCCAACTTTGCCTCATCGTCGTATGGAACTCAGGCGGAAGTGGCAAATATGATTATCGCTACGATTCATAAACCCAGCGATCACCCGATACAATTGGTTGTCACAGGCGCTACGGGTGTAGGCAAGTCATCGGTAATGCGGATGATTGCTTGGCAACTCGGTGTTCGCTATCTGGCCAATCCCGGCAAAAAAGATTCAATTCCACTGTTTGTTCCGCTGCAACAAATCACCACTAACCAATTAGATGACGGGATGTATACGTGGGAACGCCTGTGGCAGTGGTGGCTCGAGTGGGGTACCAGTTTATTCCCGGAAATGCGCTTAGATGCGCAATGGCTGGAACGAAAATTCAGGACCGGAGCAGTCACGATCGTTTTGGACGGCTTGGACGATTTTCTGCATAACCACAGATCGATTAGCTATTCCAACCTGACCAAACTGTTACGGGATGCGCTATCACGTTACGCGGACAACCCCGATTTGTCTATCGTAATTGGTGTTAGGAACAGTATCCATGGCATAGAGCGACTGGTCAACGATCCCAAAGACATTTTTGAAATTTTGCGCCTTTCCCTTGCACAGGCTAAAGAAATATACCCAACCTGTCGTAGTTGGATAGACCGTGTCGAAGACAGAGAGTTATTGGATTTCATCCTAACCCCCTTGATTCTTTCCAATTATGAACCCGATCCAAGCTGCGAAATAGCCGATGAACCAACCAATCAAGCTGCGTTACTTTGTCAAACGATGCGGACGGTACTAGCCCGTAGCCATCTTGTCGGCATACAAAATCAACACGGTGATTCGATAGAGATCGATCATCTCGGTCGCTCGATGATGTTTATAGCCTGGCTGTTCTTCCATAAAGCACGCGGAGAAATTAGCGTAGATAGTCTACGCCGCGAAGCGACTCAACTCCGACAACGCTGGGAACAGTATTTCGACCACACCCAAGCCACCAACGAAAACTTCTTTCTGGAGGCCATATCACCGATAAGAGACGAAGTTCTCCTAGGATTTGGCGTAGTGGAAGAATCCGAAAGTTGTAACGGTTTGGTCCAACGCACACTATTCGTTCCAACCGGACCCAACAGCGTTCGATTCGTTCACCGTCAATGGCAGGAATTTTTGTTAGGGCAATACCTTTCATTCTGCATCCGTATGCACCATTTCGACGAACTCGGTATCGCCGCGTTCCATTCGCGTATCTATCGCATTGCGGGAGATTCATTCGGCAGCAGAATAATTACTGAAGCATGTGTGCAGGCGTTATTCGAAAATTGGCGGAAAAATCATAATACTTACGTAACCGGCAACGTAATCGCTTTCCTGACCTGGACACGCACAGCCATTGAACCCATGGCATTGCAACTGCTACTGGGTGAGATTGCGGGTTTTGAACCTTTGTCGCGGCTGGTCTTGTTGGGTGGACTGGGCTACCGAATTTTGTCCGATCAACCCGGTGACGTTTCACTAAATGATTTGCGCCGCGCGTTGATACCCAAACTGAACGAATTTGCAAATCCCGAATCAGCTCCCGTCGACGACCCGGTGGCCTGCAGCCTAAGCTGGATGTATAAAAAAGCGTTTGCCGAAATCTTCAGCCTGGATCATCCCGATAACGAATGGCCCGGAATCGGTTTCAGCGATCATGAAACCATAAAAGCGTTGCCGATGGTCTGTAGCGTACAGCAGGGCAAGTTTGTGCTTGATGAACGCGCACGCTCATTGCAAGTCGCTTTCCTGGTTCCAATACACGAAGCATTCAACGACCCTAAGCTGGCAATTCGTGCGGTTCATTATCTGTATTACCTGGTAATCGCACGCAAACACGATGTTCACATCGTGGGGTTATCACAAGATCTGCCGGTATTACTCGCGGAAGGCTGCGCATTTCAGAGCATTATAGAATCCTTTCATTGGGTGCCCGATTTACTGGAACTCTACCGCCGCTGCCAGGCATTCCATTATCAGATGGAAACAACCGCTGTATGAATCCGGCTTCCGATTGGGAGGCGTTTTTAATTATTTAGATCCGACCAGATCGGTGTAATCTTGCACGCTAAGGAAGGAACGGTCGGTCGTGAAAATCGAACCGGTCAAAGCCTTCCGGTGGCCGCACGGAAGTCAGCCACGGCCTGATGATATTCGACCAAAACGTCGATGAGCCCGAACTTGGCTTCACCACTGGCCCGCTCCCTACGGTTGACCAAAAACAAGGTGCTGTCGCCGTACTCGAAACGGATTTTTTCGCCGCTTTCGAGCTGTTCGGCAAGTTTCAACTCCTGTTCCGCGGCCTGATAACGGTCAAAGGTCGCGTTTACCGCCGAAACCTGATCCGCAACCTCGATCATTATTTTCCGGATTGTCTGGCGCTCGCGTATGGTCAGGTTTTCGATGGCTATTCTGGCCTGTTCGATCTGACCCCGCGCGCTACGCTGGTATAACGGAAGTGACATGGAAACTCCCGCGACGATGACAGCTCCCCCATCAATAGCCCCATGCCCGACTTCGTAACCCGGAGTCACGAATAAATCGATCTGTGGCAGCAGGGTATTTTTCGCAAGCTGCCGGTCAATCTTCGCCATACTTTTAGCCAGATCTAGAATCCGGATTTCCGGACGATTAGCCAGGGCTTCAAGTTTACCTTCGTCGAGGATTTCCCGGTTGTATCGTACGGGTATGGCGATGGTCCCGGGCACTTGAGCTGGAACGGGCGTGGGCACCGGTTCCAGATCCTCGCGCCACAGGAAAAGGGCCAGCTCGAAGGCGGCCTGCTGCAGGGCTCTTTCGGCTTTGTATATCCGCCCCAACCGCCTTTGCACTTCCCGCTCGGCTTCGATACCGATAATTTCCGGCAGCAGACCCTTGTCGATTTTCTGGCGCACGGCCCCAGCTCGAAACCGCGCGATTTCCAGCAAACCGGTTTCCACCTCCTGCTTTTTCTTGGTACCGACCCAGCGCCAATATTGGTTCAGGGCATCCGGCAGCAATACCAGCTCGGTCTGGCGCAGCAGATAGTCGGCTTGATCCTCGCGCAAATAGGCCTTACTCTCTCCAGCGGCCTCGGGATTAATACCAGCGCCCCGGAACAGCGGCAGAGTAAAGTCTACAAAGTATTCACCCGCTTCGCCGGTAGGGGACACCGGGGTTCTGATATCGCCGATCGCCTGCTTCACGCCGGTGGCGATTCGGATGCCGTAGCGGGTCAGAAAATCCACCGAAAACCGGGATTCCACGACTTCCTGCACCCGCCCCAATTGGGCGGAACTGTTAAAGCGCTTAAAACCGCTGCCCGCCGTCATGACCGGATCGAAGGAGCCTTGTTTTTCCAGACGCCGGGCCGTGGCCGCCTCCTGCCTGAGTTGCGCCAGTTTCAGCAGCGGATGATTGCGTATAACCTGCTGCAAAAACGACGCTTCCGTAATTAGTACCGGCTTTTGCTGCGCATTCCCGGTTTGCGCGCTTTGCACTCCGGCTGACACGCTGAAACCCGCCCACAGCAACACGAATGCTGAAAGCGTAATTTTCAGATCCATCGATTGCCGCTCATTGTTTTTTTCCGGAAACAAATTGCGAACCCCCGGCTGCCTTTGCCGGAGGCTCAACAAACGGCGGAAAGGCGTTGAGTTGTCGCCACAGTTCAAAGCCCATGGATACCGTTTGCAACATAACCCAACCGTTAGCGGTGTTTGTCAAAGTAGTTGTCCAAAAAACCCTATTAATC
>CAZVFR010000167.1:0-8056 GCA_964626505.1 uncultured Methylococcaceae bacterium | reverse complement strand
CCTGACGGATCTGAGCGCTGATGCCAGCGACGGGGCGAACTGGGCGCTGAGCACAGTGGGAGCGAGCACGCCGGCTTTTGATGCGTATCAGAGCGAGGCTGAGGGCGGAAACAGCGGAAACGACATTGGCTCACCCGGCCCCGGTTTTTCTTCGGATGTTGATCTGGTTATCAGCGAGATCATGTATAACCCTGCCAGTTCGGAAGACAATTGGGAGTGGGTGGAAATCTACAATGCGGGCGCTTCCACGGTCAGTCTCTCAGGCTATGTCTTAGACGACAACAACGGTGTTGCTCATGGCAGTGCCAATATCGCCAGCGGCACGATTCCCCCCGGCGGCACCGCCATTCTCTACAACGCCGATGACGTGACGGCAATCGACTTTGCGGCAGCGTGGGGTCCAAGCATCAACCTGGTTGCGACTACCAGCTGGAGCACCGGTGCGCTCAACAACGGCGGTGATCAGGTCGGGTTATGGTCGAGTTTTGCCAGCTACAACGGCGACAACGTTACGCACGCCAACGTCGTGGCAGGTGTCGATTACGATGACAGTAGTCCCTGGCCGGTCGATAATAACAGTGCTTCGATCTACCTGACGGATCTGAGTGCCGATGCCAGCGACGGGGCAAACTGGGCCTTGAGCACGGTAGGAGCGAGCACGCCGGCTTTCGACGCGTATCAGAGCGAGGCGGCAGGCGGCAACAGCGGCAACGACATTGGCTCACCCGGCCTCGGGTTCCCGCCGGATGTTGATCTGGTTATCAGCGAAATCATGTACAACCCTGCCAGTTCCGAAGACAACTGGGAGTGGGTCGAACTCTACAACGCTGGTGCCTCGACGGTGAGTCTCGCGGGCTACGTCTTCGACGACAACAACAGTGTTGCTCATGGCAGTGCCAATATTGCCAGCGGCACGATTCCCCCCGGCGAAACGGCTATTCTCTACAACGCCGACGACGTGACGGCAATCGACTTTGCGGCGGCGTGGGGTCCGGGCATCAACCTGGTTGGGGCTACCAGCTGGGGCGCCGGTGCGCTCAACAACGGCGGCGATCAGGTCGGGTTGTGGTCGAGCTTTGCAAGTTACAGTGGCGACAATGTGACGCACGCTAACGTCGTGGTGGGTGTCGATTACGATGACAGCAGTCCCTGGCCGGTCGATAACAACAGTGCTTCGATCTACCTGACGGATCTGAGCGCTGATGCCAGCGACGGAGCGAACTGGGCCTTGAGCACGGTTGGGGCGAGTACACCAGCTTTTGACGCGTATCAGAGCGAAGCTGCGGGCGGCAACAGCGGCAACGATGTCGGCTCACCCGGCCCCGGGTTTCCTATAGTTGTGGATCTGGTTATCAGCGAGATCATGTACAACCCGGCCAGTTCGGAAGACAACTGGGAGTGGGTTGAAATCTACAACGCGGGTGCCTCGACCGTGAGTCTCTCGGGCTATGTCTTAGATGACAACAATAGTTCGGCGCACGCCAACGCCAACATCGCCAGCGGCTCGATTTCCCCTGGCGAGACGGCTATTCTCTACAACGCCGACGACGTCACGGCTGTGGACTTTGCGGCGGCGTGGGGGCCGAGCATCAACCTGGTTGCGACTACCAGTTGGAGCACCGGTGTACTCAACAACAGCGGCGACAAGGTCGGGTTGTGGTCGAGTTTTACCAGCTACAGCGGCGACAATGTTACGCACGCCAACGTCGTGGCGGGCGTCGATTTCGATGACAGCAGTCCCTGGCCTGTCGATAACAACGCCAGCTCGATTTATCTGACGGATCTGAGCGCTGATGCAAGTGACGGGGCGAACTGGGCCTTGAGCACGGTGCCGGCGAGTACCCCGGCTTTCGACACGTACATCAGCAAGAGCGCGGGCGGCAACAGCGGTGATGACGTCGGCTCGCCCGGCCCGGGCTTCCCTCCGGTTATGGCGGAAATCTACGAGATTCAGGGCTCCGGCCCGAGTTCGCCCTTCGAGAGCCAAACCGTCACGACAGAGGATAACGTCGTGACTTGCCTCGCGACGAATGGGTTCTTCATGCAGACGCCAACAGCCCGTTCCGACGGTGACATCAATACTTCGGATGGCATCTTCGTTTTCACGGGAGGCGCGCCAACTGTTGGCGTTGGTGACCTGGTGGATGTCACCGGGTTGGTGATCGAATTCTTTGGATTCACCGAGTTCAGTAATGGGCCGAGCGTTTCGGTCGATGGCACGGGCAGCGTGCCCGATGCTGTGGTTTTCAACGCGGCAACGCCATCGCCAGACCCGAACACGCCCAGTTGCAGCGTCAACAACTTCGAGTGCTTCGAGTCGATGTTGATCGAGGTTACTGGCGGCAGTGTATCTGGGCCAAACCAGAGCTTCGTTCCTGACCCCGTCGCCGAAGTCCACATCGTGGCCGGCCCTAATCGTGCGTTCCGTGAACCCGGTGTCGAGTTTCCGGGACTTGGGTTTCCGATTCCGACGTGGGACGGCAACCCCGAGGTCTTCGAACTAGACCCGGACAAGCTGGGCCTGCCCAACCTAATCATCCCCGCCGGCTCATCATTCGACGCCCGCGGCGTACTCGGCTTTGAGTTCGGCGGTTACGAGTTGTGGCCCAACGAGCTAACCGTTGCCCCGGCAACGTTACCGGTTGCCGTTCCGGATCGCGATCCCGGCAAGGCCATCGTCGGATCGCTCAACCTCTTCCGCTTCTTCGACGATGTCGACGACCCGTCGAGTACTAACTTTCAGGGCGGAACCCGCGACGATGCGGTCGTAAGCACGGCTGAATACGCGCGACGGCGCGCCAAGTTTGTCAAGTATATCCTGGATGTGCTCAAGGCACCTGACATCCTGGCCGTTCAGGAGACCGAGAAGCTTGGCGTGCTCCAGGATCTCGCCGCAGACATCACCGCCGTCGATGCCAGCGTTGTCTACACCGCCTTTTTGATTGAGGGCAACGACATCGGCACCATCGACGTCGGCTTCCTTGTGCGCGAAGACCTTGTGCAGGTCGATGCCATCACTCAGCTCGGCTTAACCGAAACTTTCGTCAATCCGATTACACTTAATAATGATATCCTCCACGACCGGCCGCCACTATTGCTCGAAGGCCGCTTCATCTTCAACGGCGAGCCGACGTTGCCCATCGATGTGCTGGGTGTTCATAACCGATCATTCATCGGCATCGAGGGCTCGCAGGCCGAACGCGTGCGCGTGAAACGCCTCGAACAGGCCCAGTCCATCGCCGCGAAAGTAGATTTGATCCAGGCCACCGGTGTGGGCCTGGTTGTCACGGGCGACTTCAACGACTTTGAGTTCACAGACGGCTACGTGGATGCCGTCGGGCAGATCAGCGGCGATTTCGATCCGTCGCTAAACCTGCTGAGCGGCCCAGACCTGGTCGATCCGAACCTGACCAACCAGGTCTTGAGCCTTCCTGCCCCAGATCGCTACTCGTTCATCTTTCGGGGCAGCGCCCAGGTGCTTGACCATGCGCTGACCTCCACGGTGCTCAACCCTGCTGTCTACGGTTTCGCTTATGGACGTGGCAATGCTGACGCCGCCTTTGACCTCATTAACTCTGACACCACCTCGCTCCGCTCCTCCGACCATGACGGGCTGGTGATGTATTTGGACGTCGCACCACCGGTCATAACGACCATCTCCAACCCGATTGATCTGTGGCCGCCCAACCATAATTACCACACAATTACAGCGGCACAGTGCGTTACTGCGATTTCCGACAACTGCGACACCAATCTATCGATAAGCGACGTGGTCATTACGGAGGTGTCTAGTGACGAACCTGAGGATGTCAAAGGCGGCGGCGATGGAAATACCAATGATGATATTGTGATAGCTCCCGACTGCGGTTCGGTGGATCTGCGTAGTGAACGCCAGGGCGGCGGCAATGGCCGGGTTTACACTATTCATCTGGCAGTTACTGACGCCGCCGGCAATAAAGGAACAGCCATTTGCCTGGTTACTGTACCACATGATCAAAGCGGTACCCCAGCTGTGGATGATGGCGCGGCAGCGGGCTACACCGTAGAGGGTGATTGCGGTGAAGCTCCAAAGCTTGCTGCGGATTTCAGCGAAGCTGATCCGGAAGCGGACATTCCCGAAAGCTATGCCCTCGAACAGAACTATCCGAATCCGTTTAACCCCAGCACTACGATTGACTTTGCGCTGCCGGAAGCGGGAGAAGTTGCGCTTGCGATTTATAACCTGCGCGGCCAGCTGGTACGGAAGTTGGTTTCCGGCCAGTTAGTGGCAGGCAACCACAGCGTAACCTGGAACGCCACCGATGAAAAAGGCATTCGTGTTGCCAGCGGCATCTACCTCTATGTGCTGAAAGCTAGTTCGGTAACCATGCAGAAGAAGCTGTTATTGATGAAGTAAATTCCGAATACCTGATACCGATATTGATCATCCAGGTAATTGCGTTAAGATTTCCCCCAGAGTTTTTCGCAAGCTCTGGGGGATTTATATTAGAGTTAGCAGAAGAAGGAGAATAAAATGAAAACTGCATGGTATTTCTCATTGGCAGTACTCGTCAACATAAGTTTCTTCGTCGGATTCGTAAAAGCTCAATCTGATTATGCAACGTGTGGTACTAAGACACGCGTCCATGCTGTAATTAGCATCAACCAAGCGATTTTCCCCGGTACCAATGCGATCGTTTGCGAACGACAATACCAAAAACAATATGATTCAGATTGTGTTCCCGGCACTGATTAGATTTCAGCTTTGTTACGTAAAAAGTTTTCTTGATAATTGAATTATAGGTGAATAAACATTCCTTGACTTTTCATCAAGTCGGATAAACATGACAAATGACCGCTTATGCAGTTAGAAGATAAATAAATTGTTGGAGATCATGATATTTGGTTGGAAGTATTAACCAACAATAAGGAGGAAAAGATGCTTATTCACAAAAGCATAGATGGTTCTTATGAGTCACGAATAAGAATTGTAGATGGGTATTAGTTTCCCTTCTAGCTTTGGTTTGCGCGTGTACCCCAAGCGTTCCTATTCCGCCACCAGTGCAAGATACCGGAAACCTGCCTCAGGCCAGACTAGCAGTTAGCACCGATGGTAATCTGGTGGAAGCGAAGTCATATGATTCTCGATCAATTGTCCCAGTCCAGTCAAGATCATTTAATTCAATCGATGAATTTGTGGAATTTGCTGAAAGCACATTGGGAGTCTCTACTACGAATATTTAAAAAATACATAATGACAGAAAAATATAAAAATAAATACCGTAAACCATCTACAAGATTGCAACATTGGAATTACGGTTGGAATGCGTCCTATTTTGTAACCATCTGCACCTATAATCAACATTATTTTGGCGCAATTGTAGATGGTGAAATGGTTTTGTCAGACATTGGGAAAATTGCGTGGTGTTTTTGGGGTGAAATTCCAAACTATTTCCCATTCGTGATATTGAATCCATTTGTAGTGATGCCCAACCATGTGCATGGAATAATTATTATTGATAAAATGGATGACGGAAGGAATGATGGATATAATATGGATTCGTTAACGGAAGAGACGCAAAATATGTAAATCCCTGTGGATGTGGAAAATGTAGAGACGCAAAATACGCAAACCCATATGGATGTAGAAAATGTAGAGACGCAAAATTTTGCGTCTCTACAGGATGACCAACGCCAATATAAATTTGGGCCACAATCACAAAATCTGGCATCTATAATACGGAGGTTTCATGATTTGAAAATCTAAAATTTTATATTTTTATTTTGGCATATTTTTCTACCTGAAATGATGTTTAATTATTCTTATCCGGATCTTATTCATATTTTAATGAATCTGCCGGATTTGAATGAGCCGTTTTCAATGTCTGGGATGTAACCGTAATAAATGCTATAAACAAGGTAATAACTGCGGTAAAAATAAAAATATCTATACCGATATCTACCGGGTAAGCATAGAGAAAATGGATCATATTATACATCATAAAGTATGCAATGGGTATTGCAATGATGTTGGCAATGAATACTAATTTCATGAATTTATAGGTCAGCATCCTGATAATACCACTGACCGATGCGCCAAGTACTTTCCTGATACCAATCTCTTTTATCCTCCGTTCCACGGCAAAAGACGAAAGCCCGAGTAATCCCATACAAGACAAAAAAATTGCCATTAAACCAATAACACCAGCCATTTCGGCAGTTTTGTCACCACTATAAACGTCCTCGAAATAGTAATCAAGCGTCATAGATTCGAATGGGAGATCCGGATTTAAGTTGTTCCATTTATTTTCTATTAAATCGAGGACACCTGACCTTTTATCAGGTGTGGAATATTTGACCAGCATATAATTAAGTTCACTAGGAGCTAGACGAAGAACTGTTGGAGAAATGTCGTTAAAAAAGATCGATTTGAAATGGAAGTCTTTTACAATTCCAATTACTGTCCCTTTTGCGTCTTCAATTGTAATTTGTTTTCCAATTGGATTCACCCATTGTAATTGTTTTACAGCGGTTTCATTTAGTAAAATATTTTCATTATCATCATAATCGAGGCCGAAGCTACGACCTTGCTGGACTTTTAGATCGAGCATCTCTACAAAACCATAATCAATACCATAGACATTCATATTCAACGATTCATCTTTATTGGTTTCTTCAGGAAAGACCTTTTGTATTGTTTCCCATTCGATGGGTAAAGCCGTCGATGCAGATACGGACAGTATATCTTTATGGCCGACTAATTCCTTTTTTAGAATGTCAAGATTTTCACGAGCATCACCGCTAATTTCAACTGCTATAATCCGGCTTCGATCAAAGCCTAAATCTACTTTTGAATTATAATTTGATTGCTTTACACTGACCACTGTCATAATAATTAGAATAATTGAAAAGGAAAATTGTACAACAACCATC
Organism: uncultured Methylococcaceae bacterium; assembly: GCA_964626505.1. GTDB lineage: Bacteria > Pseudomonadota > Gammaproteobacteria > Methylococcales > UBA1147 > CAZUGA01. The sequence goes on along the minus strand of CAZVFR010000167.1, from coordinate 1,144 downwards.
GCTTTACGCAAGCGGCCGCCTCTTTTTCCTGTCTGTATTTTGCCTTTGAGAACCTGGACTGGTTTAAAAGCAGATAAATAAAATGCCGGATAACTTCCTGCAAAAATTCCGGTAAGAAGTGTGACAATAAAAGTCAAAATCAATACCCTTGGATTGTTGAGTGAAAGATCAAAAGCATTAGCTACATAAGCAACAAATGCCGGACGTACTAAGACAAAAAATAATATGGCAAAAGGTAATGCGATGAAGGCCATGAGAATAGATTCGCCTAGAAATTGCTTAATTAAATGAAACCTACTTGCGCCAATAACTTTTCGCATTCCGACTTCATTCGCTCGCGTTATATAGCGAGCGGTAGACAAATTCATGAAATTGATACTGGCAATAATCAGTAATAATACAGCAACGATCCATAATACAGTGAAATTAGCGCCGCCTCTTTGCCAATTATTTTCGATACCTTTTGACTGCAAAAAGAAATCAGATAGTGGATGCAGATACAAACTTTTTGGGGAATCCGGTGAATCTGCATAATATTTCTCAATCATTGATGCGAACTTTTCTTCCAATAATTTGGGCTCAGTTCCCTGGGAAAGAAGTAAAAATGCCGCTTGGTTGTTCACTTTCCAATTATTCATCCAGTCATATAAAGTGTTGGCGGTAGCCATTGAGACCAGGAAGTCAAACTTGATCGAAGAGTTCTTCGGAATATTATCAATGACGCCAGTAACGGTAACGTCCACCTTATTATCGAGGGAAAGTGATTTACCGATAGGACTCTCACTACCAAAGTATTTTATTGCAGAGGCCTCGGTAAGAACTATTGAATACGGTTTAGAAAGCGCTGTCTTAGAATCCCCCACTCTCATCCTAAATGAAAAAATGGAGAGAAAGTCAGGATCCACAAACCGGATGCCATTTTCATAAAATATTTTTTCCTGAAATTTTACAATTTTTCTACCGGGTGGGAAATATCTTGATGCAACCTCTATCTCGGGAAATTCATTGATCAATGCCGGAACAAAAGGCGCCGGCATGATGGCTGAACGCTGGTCGCCATCAATGCCGCCGGGAAGAACCTGCACAACGCTATAGATCCTGTCGCCCTTGCTATGAAACGTGTCGAAATTGGAAACGAAATCAG
>CAZVFR010000166.1:0-8163 GCA_964626505.1 uncultured Methylococcaceae bacterium | reverse complement strand
TTGATACAAAATAGCCTCTCGCCCAAAAACTTTCGCCTTTGAAATTCCTCGCTTTCTTGCCAAATTTGCGCGCAATCATAATCGCACTTTTTCCTTTCATATAACCCACCACTTTCGATACCGCATATTTCGGCGGTATGCTTATGCATATATGAATGTGATCGCCCATTAAATGCCCCTCTTCAATCTTGCTCTCCCTGTGCTCCGCCAACTCGTGAAATATCTCACCAAGATAAGTTCTCAATTTACCGTAGATCACCTTCTTCCTGTATTTCGGTATAAATACTACGTGGTACTTACAATCCCATTTCGTATGTGCAAGACTCTTGTAATCTCTCATCGTTCTTTCCTTCGTTACTTGTGGTAGAGCAACTTAGGATAGAAAGACCGTGGGAACGGTCAAACCTCTGAGAGTCCCCCGGCAAAGCCGGGGGTTTACCTGATTTAATTAAAAAGGACATTAGCAGATGGCGGGTAATAATAAAGTCGTGTGGACTGAGGGGATGTTCTTAAGGCCTCAGCATTTTCAGCAACATGACCGCTTCTTTGAAAGTTTGGTACATGGCCGGTGTTTCGGCCTAACGCCCTATGATTGGGGAATTTACTCACTCAAGATTGATCAATCTCAGTTAGCTACCGGCAAGCTTGCGATATTGGAATGTAAAGGTATTTTTCAAGACGGTACGCCATTCGATTTACCCGAAGATAATCCGTTGCCGTTGCCGGTGGATGTGCCTGAAGATGTAAAAGACAGTGTTGTCTACCTTTCTATACCGGTGCGCAGGCCCGGATCAGTGGAAACTGATAGCGAACAGTATACTGATCCTATGGCGAGGTACCATGCTAGTGAAAAAGAGGTGCGCGATAACAATATGGGGAGTGAGGGGCAACCGGTGCTGCACGTTGGCCAGTTGCGTTCTCACTTGATGCTGGAAAGACAGGAACGGTCTGGCCACCTGTGCCTGGGTATCGCAAAAGTCATAGAGTCTAGAGCTGACAAAACCATTGTTCTCGATAATGTCTATATCAGCCCTACCTTAAATTGTTTGGCCAATCCAGTGTTGTCCGGTTTTATCAAAGAACTTCATGGATTACTGCTGACACGGGCCGAAGCGCTAGCCGGACGTGTTGCACAAGCAGGGCGGGGTGGTGTTGCCGAGGTTTCAGACTTTTTATTGCTACAGGTGGTAAATCGCAGCGTTCCATTGTATGAGCATTTATCCAATCTAGCCGGATTCCACGCTGAAATGTTTTATCGGGAGGCGCTTCAACTCGCGGGCGAACTGGCGACATTTACCCAACCTGAAAAACGGTCCCTAACGTTCCCTGGCTACAAGCACGACGACCTTCAAGCGACTTTGCAACCGCTGATGGAAGAATTAAGGCGTTCCCTAAGTACAATACTGGAGCAAAATGCGATCTCAATCCCGCTCAGCAAGCCTAAGGCTGGTTACTATGGGGCTCGGTTACCGGATTTAAATTTGTTGGATTCCGCGGTATTTGTGCTGGCAGCGAGCGCCCAGGTGTCTCCTGAACAGCTTCGCAGTGGATTTCCAGCACAGATAAAAATTGGCCCGGTCGAAAAGATCCAACAATTGGTACAGTCAGCTCTACCGGGTATCCGCGTAGTTCCATTACCGGTTGCACCTCGGCAAATACCATTTCACGCGGGTTATTCCTATTTTGAGTTGAGTAAGCAGGGTGATTTGTGGGGCTCGATGAAAACATCGGGTGGATTTGCGTTTCATATTGGTGGCGAATTTCCAGGTCTTGAGATGGAATTTTGGGCAATAAAGAACGGATGATACGCCGTGGGTGAAGACGATCCATTTGCAGATTTTACCGAGAACGACCGTACTATAGTCCGGCCGACACCGGGTGGACATCGCCAACAATCGCAACCGGTACAAAGCGTACCAGTACCGGCTGATGAAACAGATTTCTCCAAACATGAAAATTGGTTTATTCCCAAGGGCGAGAATAATGCTTTATTGACGCATGCTTTTTCGCTGTTAACGCTTGTTAGCCAGTTAAGAAACACCGCGTCCCATCACGATATTGAAGGGTTGCATAACCATGTGGTAGCGGAAATTCGGCGCTTCGAAAGTTCGGCAATTCGACAAGGTGTAGCACAAGATCAGGTGCGTGCTGCGCGATATGTGCTTTGCTCGCTGATTGACGAGACGGTTCTTAATACACCGTGGGGCAGCAACAGCAATTGGAGCCACAAGAGCTTGTTGATTAGTTTCCACAAGGAAGCTTGGGGCGGTGAGAAAGTTTTTCAGATAATCAACCAATTGGCCCGAGAACCAGAAGCAAAACGAGACTTGTTGGAGTTGCTTTATTATTGTCTGGCCATGGGCTTCGAGGGAAAATACAGAATTCAGGAACAAGGCCAGGCGCAGCTGGAAAAACTCAGAGAAAATTTATACCTTTTGCTACAGCGTCAGCGCGGCAACATCGAAACTCAATTGTCTCTCCGATGGGAAGGATTTAAAGATAAGCGCATTAAGTTGATCCGTTACGTCCCTCTATGGGTCGTTGCGGCGGTTTCGGGTTTATTGTTAATGCTTGTTTTTCTGAGCTTTTTATTCGTAGTTAATCGTGATTCGAATCCAGTCCTAAAAGCCATTCATTCTATCGGTAAAGAAACACCGCCTCAGTTAGCTTCCCCCGTACCCGTCGGACTTATAGCGGAACGATCGGACTTAGATGAGCTTCAAGGCTTCCTGGCACGTGAAATTGCTCAAGGTTTGCTTGAAGTTCTGGAAAGCCAAGAAGGCACTGTCGTTCGGATACGCGGTCTTTTTGCATCTGGAAAAGATCGGGTAAAAAAGGATTTTTATCCGTTGTTGGGACGGGTGGCTCAGGCATTGGAAACAGTGTCCGGCCGAATTATCATTGCCGGTAATACGGATAGCATCCCAATCTTTACCGCGCGCTTTCCATCCAACTGGTCACTGTCACAGGCCCGGGCCGAAGCTGTAAGTAAGGTCATTAAGGTTCACGGACGGTTGGAAAATCGTGTGGTCTCCGAGGGGCGCGCGGACAATGAACCTGTCGCGCCTAATGATACACCCGCCAATCGCGCACTTAATCGTCGCTTGGATATTATTGTCAAGTAGAGACCGTGCGAGCAATTATTAATTTTTTCAAACGTAAGTGGGTCATTCAATTCATCGGCATTGTCGCTGTTTGTCTGTTGATCTGGTATGTAGGACCGCTAATTTCGATCGCTGACGTCGATCTGCTCGGGTCTGAAATGAGTAGAATGCTTACGATGTTGGCGATCGTCGTGCTGTGGGGCTTGAATAACCTACGAACGCAAATCACCGCCAGCCGTAACGACCAGCAAATGATTGACGGACTGGCGGCGGCGGATAGCGATCTACTCGATCAGGTATCGGATGAGAAAATAGATCATCTCAGCAAGGATTTTGACACAGCCTTAAGTCTACTCAAGCAAAGCCGGGCCAAGTCATCGCGCGGTAATCAATTTCTCTACGAACTACCCTGGTACATGATCATCGGTCCACCTGGTTCCGGTAAATCTACGGTTTTGAGTAATTCCGGGTTGAATTTCCCATTACTGGACAAATTTGGTAAAGACAAAGTAAGAGGGGTAGGTGGCACGCGCAACTGCGATTGGTGGTTTACTGATGAGGCGGTATTGTTGGATACGGCTGGCCGCTATACAACACAGGATAGTCACCAAGCCGTGGATCAAGCTGAATGGCAGGGGTTTTTGGATTTATTGAAGAATCATCGGCCTCGGCGTCCACTCGATGGGGTTTTGGTTGCGATGAGCTTGGCTGATCTTATCCAACAAACCGAACAAGAGCGAAATCTACATGCACGTGCGATACGCCAGAGAATCGATGAATTGACTCAGGGACTGGGTATCCGTCTGCCGATATATATGCTCTTTACCAAGACTGATTTGATCGCGGGTTTTACCGATTTCTTTGGCGATTTGGGACAAGACGCGAGATCCCAAGTATGGGGTGAAACCTTTCCTGAAGAAGAGCCACAGAATCCACTGGACTTTGTCGAAGTTTTCATTGATAGATTCGATGAACTGATTCAGCGTCTAAATGACAGATTGATTAAAAGGGTCCAGGAAGAACGTGATATTCAACGCCGGAGTCTGAGTTTTGGGTTTCCTCAACAAATGGCAACATTGAAGGTTTCTATCCACAAGTTTTTGAGCGATGCCTTTGGTGCCTCGCGCTATCAAGATCAACCGCTGTTAAGAGGTGTTTATTTTACCAGTGGTACTCAGGAAGGTTCTCCTATTGACCGTTTAATGGGAAGCTTGGCGAAGTCATTTAATTTGGATAGGCAAGCCGCACCGGTGTATAGCGGGAAAGGCCGTAGTTATTTTATCGGGCGCTTATTGAATGATGTGATTTTTCAAGAAGCCGGGATAGCCGGAGTCGATCACAAAATCGAGCGTAGACGAAATTGGATACAGAGGGCTGCGTACATGGGGGCCTTTCTCTTAACTTTCTCGGTTGTTGGGCTGTGGTTGATCAGTTTCAATCAAAATGAAGCGGCTATTTTGCAGCAACATGACGCTGTTGAAGGCTATCAAGAGGCGGTTGCGGCTAACCCGGACATTGATTACGATTTTAAACAGTTACTTCCGCGGATGAACGCAGCCTACGTTGTGCGCGGAATATTCCCGGAAGACACTCCATGGTTGTCCAGTTTTGGTTTATATCAAGGTGATAAACTAAGGCCTCCCGCGGATGCTGGATATAAACGGATTCTACGTAACTTTTTCTTGCCTGCGCTTAAGCTTCGGCTAGAGAAGCGCATACGTGTTGGAAGTGACAAGAATCCGGATATACTCTATCAGTTGTTGCGGATTTATATGATGCTGGGCGATTCTGAACGATTTGATCCGAATTTATTTACTCTCTGGACTCGGGTCGATTGGGAAAATTTGTACCCACGAGATCCTCAGGTTCAAGCCGATTTAGGCGTCCATTTGGATAACTTATTAGCTATGGAGCTCGAATCCATGGTTTTGGACCAAAGTTTAATTGCAAGAACACAACGCATTTTGACCCAAATCCCGGTAGCCGAGCAGGTTTATGCGCGCTTGAAAAGCGAATCCTTGACCGATACCACCTCAGATTTTCGTATTCTTGATGCACTGGGGCCGGACGGCGATAGAGTATTCCGCAGCCGCACTGGCCAGCTCCAGCAATTGGCTGTCCCGGGTCTATTTACCCACAAGGGATATTATTCCGTTTTTTTGAAAGGAAGCGCCGCCTTGGCTCAAGAACAAATCGAGCTTGACTGGGTATTGGGTGATTCCAACCCGGTTGATCCTGGCGAAATTAAACGTTTGCAAAAAGATCTTCGAAAACTTTACTTTGCGGACTATATACGACAGTGGGACCAACTACTGGCAAAAATTGAAATCCGCAGAGTTCAAAATCTCAGCCAGACTTTGGAGGTTCTGGAATACGCATCCGGGCCTAATTCCCCAATCAAGGCGTTGCTAAAAGCAGTGGAGAAAAATACATCATTGGCACAGTTACCGGAAGGTATGGCGGGCGCAATAGCCAGTGTTACAGAAAAAACCGGCGGTATAACCGACAGAATGGGCAAAATGTTGGATCTGGTTCGCGAACAAAACGATGATCAGCCAAGCCCCATTGCCAAAAATCCGTTAACGGAAGTCGATAGGCATTTCGAGCGATTGAACGCACAAATGCGCGGAGAGACTCCACCCATCGATAGGATTTTGGCCAATTTAGCCGATTTGTACGCCTATATGAGTGACGTCGCCAGCACCTCGGGAGGTGATGCGGTACTCAAAACCGCTGCCGGCCAGGCGGCAGGTGGCGGGGATGTCATCGCTCGTTTGCGGCAGAAATCGATTCATGCTCCGGACCCATTGCGCCGCTGGTTAGAATCTTTTTCGATAAAATCTTCATCGGTTATCTTGACCGGCGCCAAATCGAAACTCAATGAAATTTGGCGCAGTGATGTGTTACCCGTTTACCAAGCCGGATTGGAGGGGCGCTACCCGTTATTCCGTAATAGCAGTAGTGAAGCCACCTTACATGATTTCGGTCGTTTTTTTGCTGCCAATGGTGTTATGGACACATTTTTCAATAACCACCTCAAACCCTTTGTCGATACGGGTAGAGGGACATGGCGGATCAAAGCGGTTAACAAGCAGTCCATTGGCGTATCCCAGGCAACGCTGAAGCAATTCCAATACGCAGCTAAAATTCGAGAGGTTTTTTTTGGCGGTGGTGGGGAATTGCCGTCGGTTGAATTTAATTTAAAACCCGTTTATTTGGATGCAAATGTCGCTAAATTCACCTTGAATCTTAACGGTCAAACCAATACCTATAGACATGGTCCTACCGTAACGAAACAGTTTCAGTGGCCGGGACCTGATAGCACCGGCAATGTACGATTGGTTTTCATGTCTCTGAATGGCCAATTAAACAGCCATACCGGTGAAGGGCCATGGGCTTGGTTTAGGACTTTGGATAAAGCCGAAATAGAACAAAAATCGCTAGCTGATCGCTATTTAATTACATTGGCGGTGTCGGGTGCCAGAATGCGCTACGAGCTATACGCACGCAGTGTAGTGAATCCCTTTAGACTGGCTGAATTAGAAAAATTCCGGTGTCCGGACAACCTATAAGTGCTACGCCCGGATTGGCTCCCGGATTTTACGGAAAGCTACCGGTGCGTGGTGATTTCGTGTCCAGACGGTTACCCTCCGAATTTGTCAACGCGTGGGATCTTTGGTTGCAGCACGCGATCAATACAAGCCGAGAACAACTTGGGGAACAGTGGCTGGATATTTATTTGACCAGCCCGATATGGCGCTTTGTTTTAAATGCGGGTCTTTGTGGTCGCAATCGATGGGCGGGAATGATGATGCCAAGCGTAGACAGCGTCGGGCGATATTTTCCACTGACAGTTGCAGTGCAGATTCCGCAATCTGGAGAATTGGCCGTGGTTATGGGCACGGCCACCGAATGGTTTGAACGAGTAGGCGAATTGGCGTTATCGGCTTTGCAATGCGATCTTGATGTCGAGGAATTTGATGATGCGCTGCAACAGATGTATTTGTCAGACGAACACAATCAAGATGAAGAAATTGATCGTTTAAGTAGTGCGGGCATTACCCCTGGTCATGGCAAAGCATCGTTTTTCGTCCCGGTGAAAAAATCAGAGGATATCTTTCTAGGCTTGACTCGACTGGGTTCCAAAATCATGCAAGGATTTATGCCATCTTTTAGCCTATGGAGCACTGCGGCTTCCGTACAGGCGGAAGGTGCCTTGATTGGGTGCGAAGGTCTACCTCCGATTGAAACCTTTGTTGCATTGATGCGTGGAGATTGGGGCCAAAGTGGCGCAAAAACTCCGCCATCTTCCATTCCAGATTTAGGCACTGTACCGAGTTCCGTGTTGGTGCCCGAAGTTGTGGCCCCGTTAGACCAGCTTGAGGAAACTGATTCAGAGCCGGTGGAGCAGGAGATTGGTCTTGAGCCGATTGCAGACGGTGAATCTTTGCGTTGGTTCTCGACAGCGTGCACCGATGTCGGCACACACAAAGAGACTCTAATCAAGATGCATTTGTCGCAAATGATACGACCGGGCTTTGGCTGGTTGCCGATGGAATGGGAGGTCATCAGGCTGGGGAACGCGCGAGTCAAATGATCACGGAACGGCTGGGTGAGATTGATCTTGCTGAAGAACTTGCTGACGCGGCCGAACAAGTTGGGACACTGTTACAAGCCGTTAATTGTAGTTTGAACGACCTTGCCGCTCAGGAATACTCCGGTCAGGTCATCGGTAGTACTGTGGTCGCGCTGATTGGAAGAGGGAACAAATGTACATTTTTGTGGGCCGGAGACAGCCGTTTGTACAGATACCGAAATCACGGTCTAATGCAGATGACATTAGATCATTCGTCGCTTGGCATCCAGTCGAATAGCGAAGAATTGCTGCTGGATACTATTGATTCGCAATTCAGTACTAATGTAATTACTCGTGCAGTCGGTGCCGAACCGGAACTTTTGTTGGACATCGAATCCCGTGTGGTACAAGAAGGAGACCTGTACCTGTTATGCAGTGATGGTTTGATCAAAGAAATTGGTCCCGTCGACATCGAGGCTATAT
>CAZVFR010000165.1:0-8166 GCA_964626505.1 uncultured Methylococcaceae bacterium | reverse complement strand
AGTTAGGATGCCTTTTCTTAAATATTGACTCAAAACGCTTCTAAATTCGCTACGCCATAATACCGGTGCATTCCAATCGGAATCCAACCTCAATAGACGCTCCGTCAAAACTGATTTTTCACTGCTGACGTAAAGGTAAGCAATGATATTGGTATCGACGACTATCATGGTCGGCCATTATTTTTGAAGGCCGTAAGTTCTTCATCGATTATTGGGTGCTTTTCGGTCTTAGAACGCAAGTTTCTAGCCGTAGAAATATGCCGGTCAATCTCAATTTTGCGTGGACAGACAGCTCTTTCAACGCAATAGAGGATTTCGCTATTCAAGCTCCTATGGTGAGATTGAGCCGCTTCTTTCAAACGGTTATAAAGTTCGTCAGGTATGTTTTTAACTGTTAATGTGGGCATAGGACACCTTCAAGGAAAACCAATATGGTTCCATTATGGTTTCCATGCTGCCTGTGTCAAGCGAAAAAAACGTCGATAAACCGACAAAACCCGTAAACTTATCGTCCCACTGGTCACCTAGAGCGCTATAAACGTTGGGTAAAACGGAGTCGGATATTGACTTTTCCGATTATCGGCTCAAAATCTAGCTCCAATTTGGAAACGGGTCGAATCTTTACATATCGGGAAACGGGTCGAATCTTTACATATAATCGGGAAACGGGTCGAATCTTTACATATATATACAAACCCATAAGCTGCTAATCTCTTGGGGAAGTAAATCTGCCACCTTCTTCTATTTCCTCCCAAAACGTGTTGAACTTATATTGCAGAACCAATAAGGCAGTGGCTTCTTCTACCAGTGCCTTTTCCCTATGGTTGAGGTCTTTTGACCTAGTGCAAGCCACAAATCAACGATGGAGCGGCGCTGTTTGCCTCCATAAATTTCCTTTTTATATGATTATTCATACTTGCGCCCATTATGCTTAAGCCAACCGCCTACGTGCCGACCACCTGAATCATGGTGTGTCCAATGGACAACACCACCCTTGGCATTCCATTCATACTCACCAAAAAACTGTACTACATCGCCCTGTTGTAGAGTGTTTATCTTTGGTGCCAAATCAATGTTGTGTGCAACTAATATAGTTTGGCCAGAGGATAGATTTAATATGAACCTTTGATGACGGCTACCTTTATTATCATCACTGAGAATGCGGCTTACTTTTCCTGATCCGCTGACTTGTATGTCACTTAATTGAGCCTGATACGCGTCTATAACTGTTTGATCGCTTTGTATGCTTTCCTCAGTAAACGAGGGAATGACATTCGGATTATTTTGTATATACCCATAAACTCCAACGCCTATCAGCAATGCAATAAATAGTTTTTTCATTTATTAATAGAGGTACCCTTAAAATAGGGAACGTAACGCCGTAGCGAATAGACTGGCTTTTCAACCAGGTGCCAAATGGCCATTCCCATCAGCAGTGATATCACAAAAGCGCCAATAGCTTCATTAATAGAGGTCTCAAACGGTAATTCAATGTTCATGGCTTTATAGATGTCCAAAGCAAACAGATGAACCAAGTAAAGCGTATAGCTCATGCCGCCGAAATAGACTAAGGGTTTCCAGCTGAGCGTGCGCGCGACAATATGATTGTTTTCGATCGCCCAAAGCGCCCAGATAAAAAAGCCCATGGCCAGCGCGATGGGTGTTTGATAGTGCGAGGTGGTGAATTGGAAAAACCCCTGGTGTCCCAAATAGTGCTCGGTTGCGATCAGCGCCAGAATTGCCAGGGTAGAAAGGCTTAATGTCCATGACGGATGTAGCCAGGTTAATCGGTTGCGTGCGTCCAGCCACGAAAAAATACAACCCCAGACAAAATACTCGGCGCATACCGGGAGCAAAACGCCGTAGAATGATCTTGGGTATTGGGCCATGAACCAGAATCTGGCGGCGATGCTGCCAATTAAGACTAGAAATAGCATTAAGATCCGCAATCGGATCGGGGTCAGATACAACACCAGCGGGTAAATAATGTAAAATTGTTCCTCCGCGCTTAGCGACCACAGATGTAGAGATTCTTTGCGCCAGGCCATCATAAACCAACCGTGTATGCCAGCGGAGTTGTCCGCGATACTCAAGCCAAACAGCTGCATATTTACCCAGTAAAACAGATACTGAACGGGATAGGTCAGAGTTCCGGCCGTGATCAACAAAGCGACGACAAGATAATAAGACGGACAAATTCGAAGAATTCTTCGAAGATAAAAGGTCTTCAGTTTTCCTAATAGGCTGGGGTCGTCAGACGACAACAGCACGTTGGTTATCAAAAATCCACTCATGACAAAGAAAACCGGCAGGGCATAACCCAAATAGTCAACTTTCGCGGGTAGAGGGTAATAATGGGTTGTAAATACCATCAGGAATAGTACAAACCTGATCCCATCTAACTGAAGTTTCCTCATTGTGGTTTCATTATTTATCCAACAACAATTCTTTGGCTTACACCTCGGAGCGCTTCGGCCAACCGGAATGCATTAGTGTGCGCTGTTTTGGCGGGTGTCACGGCTGAGAATGCGCTTATAAAACTTTTCCATCTGGTTTGCGTGGGCCATGCCGCTATATTTTTCTGAAACACGCAGGCTCTCTTCTCCCATGCGCTGCAATTTTTCTTCATCACTAACTAACTGCATTACTTTTTCGCTTAAATCATTATCCGATTCGGCAAGATAACCGTTGATGCCATCGGTTACGGACGCGACAAAACTTTCATCGCGTCTGGCCACGATGGGCAACGAGCACATCATCGCCTCTATCATGGTCATGGAGTGTACTTCGCTCAGCGAAGCCGTTACAAAAAGGTTTGATAGGCTGTATATTTCGTGTACTGAATCCCAATTCACGTAGCCCGTGAAGAGTATTTTTTCACGCATATTCAAGTTGCGGGATCTGGATTCTAATTCTTTGCGCAGGGGGCCGTCGCCCACGAAAACCATCTTGGTATCAGGCTTAGCCTTCAAAACCGGAAGTATGGCGTCAAACAACTCTACGACCCTTTTCTCTTTGCCGATTCGACCGACAAACAAAATCACTTTGTCATCTTGGGTGATATTCCAGCGCTTGCGGATTTCATCGATCTCTTGTTGAGTGGAAAGTTTGCAGCCAAATTTAGTTCTATCCATACCATTGGGGATTACCTCAAAAGGTGTATCAGGCACAATGGATTGATAGTAATCTTGGGCTTTAACGGACGGCGCAACCAAACCGGCGGAACCACCCAGAATTAATTTTGCGAGTATCCGAATCAGAGTCGGAGGAAGGAGAAGCCCGTTTAGGAGGTAATGGCGATATTCCTCCCAAAGAGTATGTGTTGTATGAATACGCGGTAAAGCAAACTTTCGCGCCGCAAGCATACCACTGATACACAGATTAAGTTCGGTATGAATATGGATGATGTCAATTTTGTGGAATCTAATCATCCGGTTGACCTTGAACTGATTGACCAATCCGAAAGCGACTTCTGTCCCTAACCCTACTGGAATTGATCGAAATCGTATGATGCCCTCTTCCTTGTCTTCATAACCCTTTACCTTGACTGTAAAAACGATGACATGATGTCCCTTGGCTTCAAGCCCGGCTTTAAGCTCTCCGATCGACGTTACAACACCGTTTTTAACCGGAGTGTAACAATCAGTAAAAATAGCGATCCGCAACGGAAATATCCTCTACAAAGTGTTTAGGAGGCTGTCCGAGAATAGAGAGCCTACTGCGGAAAAGCGGATTTTGGCCCATTTTACCGATTAAAATCGTTAAATATACCCAATATTCGCCTCTTTTAATCGAAAAAATGGTCTCAAAACCGCTTCCCCTCGCGACGACTTCTATTCTCGGACAGCCTCCTAGTTCGGAATTCTTGCCAGGGGGCAAGACGAGAGATTTGTTTTCATAAGGGGATTTCTAACTCAGCAGAGTACAGGCTAAAGCCTAGTGAATATAGCCTTTGGCGATATACCACTCATAGGCGTTTTTCAAAGCCTCGGAAAACGGTAGTATCGAGTAATCAAGCTCAGCTACGGCCTTGCTGGAATCGTAATACAGAAATTCCGCGCCTAAGCGAACATGCTCTCCGCAAACCGTCGCCGCACGTCCAGTTACACGGTTATAGGTATCCACTGCTACAGCAGCCGGGTTGAGCAGCCATGTCGGTAAAATATAACGCGGCGGCGTTTTTCCAACCAGGGTCGCCAATATCTTGCCGATCTCCATATAAGACAAATTTTCGCCGCCTAGAATATAACGTCCACCGCAACGTCCTTTGTCGGCTGCAGCCAGCAGCCCCTGTACCACGGCTTGTACGTCTACCATACAAATTCCACCTGAGGGCACGGCTAGCACGGTACCGCGTTTACTTGACTGGACGACATTACCCATATACATCCCGTGGTCGCCAGGTCCGACAACTTGCGCCGGATTGACGATCACCGCATTGAGCCCTTTTTCTACCGCTTGGCGCACATGGATTTCAGCAAGCCGCTTACTGTCTGCATAGGCTATTTCACTGCTGCGTGGATCAAAAGGGGTTTCTTCATTCGCCCAGCTACCGGGTTCGGGGATTCCAATCGCGGATACTGATGAGGTATAGACAACTTGCGGCACCTTTTTACGCAGGCAAGCATCCATTACCACGCGGGTTCCTTCGGTATTAACCCGATAAACCTCATCGGTCTTGGCACGCCAATAAGCCACTAACGCAGCGAGGTGAAACACCGTATCGCAACCATCGATGGCTTTGGACACAGCTTCCGGATCAAGGATTTCACCGATGACCTGTTCGCAATCCAATCCTTGAATAGCGGCCAAATTTGAAGTTTTTCGGCGCAATATTCTTACGTTATCGCCACGCTGTAAAAGGGTGGCGACAAGATTTGCGCCTATAAACCCCGTGCCTCCAGTTACAAGTACCTTGGCCATCTAGTTATCTTTCAAGGTCGTCTCATTCTGGTGAGAAATGCAGGCTAGGGTTGATTCGGGGGGCAAGAGATACAGGTACTTCCTAGTTGCGGAGAGTGGCCAGAATTGTGTCACGCCGGTACGATCCGAGTAGCAATTTGCTGAACTTCGTCAGTTCCCTGTTAAAGGTCGGGGGTGGATAACTCAAATGTGGTTTTTTGCTCTAAACGAAACCCGAAGCGGCTTGTCCACCCGATTTGGAAAGAACTTGCTGAATCGTATTAACCACCGTGTCCAGTTGTTCGTCAGTGTGCGTTGCCATGTAACTTGTTCGTAACCGCGAAGCGTTCGGAGACACTGCTGGCGGAATAACCGCATTGGTGAAAATTCCGGCATCGAATAACGCGCGCCACATACCCAAGGTTTCCATCTCATCGCCGAGAATTATCGGAACGATAGGTGTTTCGGTATCACCTACGTTCAAACCCAGGTTCCTGAATTTCCGCTTCATTCTTTTGCTTATGCTTGTTAACCGCTGAACTCGCTCGGGTTCATCGCGAACAATGCGTAACGCGGCCAATGCAGCCGCCGTATTGGATGGCGTGGTGCTCGCGCTGAAAATCATCGTGCGCGCGAAGTGTTTAATATAGTGGATAACCTGACTGTCTCCGGCGATAAACCCCCCAAGTGAAGCGAGTGATTTACTGAAGGTTCCCATGATTAAGTCAACCTGGTCGGTAACACCGAAATGTGCCGCGGAACCACGCCCACCGCCGATGACTCCGATCGCATGAGCGTCGTCCACCATGAGTTGACAATTGTACTTTTGGCAAAGTTCGACAATTTGTGGAAGAGGCGCGATATCGCCGCCCATACTGTAGACACCTTCAACGATCACCAGCTTACCGGCTTTGGAAGGGCAAGCGCGGAGTACATGTTCCAGATGATCGATGTCGTTATGATGAAAGCGACGGGATTCAGCGACCGAAAGTCGGCACCCATCAATGATGGAGGCGTGATTATCATGGTCCAGGATGACCACATCGCGCCGACCGAGTAAGGCACTGATTACGCCCAAATTGACTTGATAGCCATTGGCGAATACCAATGCAGCTTCCTTATTAACGAATTCGGCCAATTCACGTTCCAACTCTTCGTGTAAAGCCAATGTTCCGTTCAGGAAGCGAGATCCTGTGCAGGATGAACCAAATCGATCTACGGCCTCTCTTGCCGCGGCCTTAACCCGTGGGTCAGTTGTCAATCCCAGGTAGTTGTTGGAGCCAATCATGATCAAACGGTGACCGTTATAGGCTGCCACGGTTCCTTCATTTTCATCCAACGGAATAAAATAGGGATAGTAACCGGCTTCGATCGCCTCATGCACCCGGCGAAATTCGTAGCATTTATTGAATATTGTCATTTATTACCTCTACCCCTCGGTCAACCGTATTCGGTGATTAATCAGTGACTTATCACACGGCCCTCACCCTAACCCGTATAATCTACGGTAGATCTCAGAGTATTTATTGTTATCTTTTCAGTTGCATGATCGCACACTTTTCCATGCAGGCAAACCCGCGTTGCGTCCGTTTTCGAAGCAAATCGTCCGTGGTGCAACAATGATGTAAACAGAATTGTATCTACAAAGAACTAAGGTACCACATGCAATACGAGGGCGATCAAAGGGTGACAATTACAGTGAGCAAAGATCGCGATTCAGTGTGACAGCGAAGCGTGAATGTGATGATTTCCATTCGCGCCTGCAGGAACGCCTTACAGGTTTTTGTAGTTCTTAAATAGTTCGATCTTTGTTTTGAAAAATTAACATCGCACGTCGTCAACTCAACTATCCGGCGACAGGACAACAATGGTTGATAATTCCTTTTAACCTTCCTGTAGCGTCCAAGTTATCAAAAATAATAATAACATGAATATTTGCAGGGAAATAGTAATAACGCTTCTTTATGATTCAACGCTTTGTTTTAAAGCGTTTTTATTAAACCTTTAACAAAGTTTACTAGTCTTATTTTCTGGTGAGAAATGCAGATTTGCCAACATACAACTACTGACCTAGAACAAGGCAGGTATTGTGCCCGCCGAAGCCGAAGGCGTTGCAGAGTGCATACGGAACGGACATTTCGAGCGCTTTGCGTGGGATCAGTGTCAGGTCGATTTCCGGATCTTGGTTGTCGAGATTTATCGTGGGTGTCACGACGCCATGCTTGATGGTCATTGCGGTCAAGGCAATCTGTATCGCTGACGAGGCGCCTATCGGATGCCCCATCATGGACTTAGGGGCACTGACCGCGATGTTTGAGCTGTGCGCTCCGAATACAGCCTTGATCCCCCGTGCTTCGGCAGCATCACCTTGCTGGGTTGAGGGCGCATGAGCATTAATGTGGGCAATCTGAGTGTTCTCTATCCCTGCGTCCTTCAGGGCTAAATTCATCGTCCGCGCCATGTATTCTCCGTCCTTACGCGGCGCTGCCAGTTGGTATGCCTCGCTGACCAGGCTGGAACCTAACAACCGGGCATAGCAATCCGTACCTCGCTTGTCGGCATGTTCGCCGGTTTCCAATATGAGTACCGCGGAACCTTCACCCATAATAAATCCCTTTCGATCCCGGTCAAAAGGGCGGCAGGCAGCCGATTCGAGCTCATTGGCATTTGTCAATGCACCCGCGCGGTAATAGGATAAAAGGGTGTGTTTGGTGACGGTTGAATCGGTACCCCCCGCGACGACTACATCTACTTGTCCGCTTTGCAACCAAGACATCCCTAAAGCTATGGCATGAGCGCCCGAAGCGCAGGCCGCGCTGACCGTCGTGGAAGGCCCTTCCAATCCATGACGTATGCTCAGCATGCAGGTTGGTGCGTTAAGCATGGTTTTGACCACGAAATGGTGGTCCATGATCTTATCTATATCGGCCGTACCGGTGCGAAGTGCATCTTCGATCGGGCCCATGTAGTGCAGCGGGCCCGCACCGACACCCATGACTACACCAATTCGGGTGACATCTTCGTTTTCTAGAATAAGACCAGAATCTTCCAGAGCCTCCTGCCCGGCGAAAAGAGCCAGCCGCGTGAAGCGGGCATAACGCTGGCGGAAGGGTAGGCGGATTTTCTTTGCGAAAATATTCTCGTCGGTGGAGTGGCTTACATCCTTTGCAAAGCCATTCATAAGTGTCCCAATGTGCCGAGGTTTTTCTCAGGCGGGGGGTCCGAGATTGTCCGGTTCTTTTTACTTGGAGGGGGAGGAGGACT
>CAZVFR010000164.1:0-8185 GCA_964626505.1 uncultured Methylococcaceae bacterium | reverse complement strand
ATAGCCCATGAACAGGATCGTATTCTGTAAGCTTATTCTGGGGAATGATGGTTTTTTGAAAATCTTCTGCACATATCTTGGCTTCTCTCCAATCGGACAAATTAGTCACTTTTCTTTCAAGATGGTATTGAGCCGAAGCTATTACTTTTCTCGCGATCGGGCCTCTGCCAATATTCTTGCTCTTTTTTGATTTCAGCGATTTTCTCATTTATAAGCTTCTTTACCCTATATCCGCGTGAATCTTTCCCTTGTCTAATGCCTATTCAACCGGCAGACAAAACATCTTTAAGGGATTGAGTCAGGTTTGGGGCGGCGGCACGAAGTTTGGCGTCCTCGGTCACCAACTTTGTCCCTAATTTTTCAGCGGCAGCAAGAAACCGAGCGTCGTATGCGGATACCATAAAGCGTTGCGCAGTTTGCAATGCAGTGATGTGTGGAATGGAAATTAGATCATGCATGCGGCTCCAGCCTCATTGAGCAGAGATGCTGACTGATTACTGCTCAGGCCTCGTGTGCGCTGATATGTTGCGAGAATGTTGGTAAATTCAATCAACAAAAACGCCTCGCTTTGCCAATTTGCGTCTCTTTCGTACAAAGAATGAGCCTCTTTGGTACGGTCACCCGCTATCAGTAGATAGGCTAAGATATTGCTATCCACAACAAGCATAGTAGTCGGAGTCTAATCAATCGCGCTCGGCCATTATGGCCGCTTCTATATCTTTTATCGTTAGCAACCCATGCCGCTTGAGTCGGACCGGTTTTGGCGCGCGCGCTGACACTTTGTCTTCTGGCACATTCGCCAATCCCAGTTCCAACAGCTGCGCTATAGTGTCTTTGAGTCTCTGACCGTGTTCAACCGCCCACATCTTGACACGGCGCGCCAGTTCATCAGGTAATTCTAGGGTTGTTTTCATCGATACATTTTCCCATAAATAATTTTTTATGGGAATTTCTAAATGGGAAGGAAGGGTGTCGAGTGTTTACTTTTAGATTTTGATTTCGATAAAAAAGAATAGAAAACAGGAGCAAATTTATTTTAGGGGAATATAGCTCAAATAATTTCGCCCGCGCTTCCAAAATAAATAGCCTAAATCCCAAGTGCTTCCTCAGGCTCATTCTATATATTCGACACAAAGTTCGTGTGGCACTAAAATTGTGTCATGGAAAATGTAACTATGATATCACGCAATGGGCACGAATCTGGGCAGCCAAACAGAACACGAGCGTATCGAAACTCCTGGGCAACGAATTAAAAATTAAAATGATGCGCGAGCAAGGTTATGATTTGGCGATGCAACAGTATTTATCCGCTCAACCCAAACCATTAAAAGCGTCTTCTGATGATTACCCAGACAGAACCTCGCTGTATGCGACACATTTGTAACAGATTGATCCCGCAGCCCACATTCTGGCGCGTGAACAATTACGTTTAAGTTCGCTGAGCCGTTTTCAACTTTCGATGTGCAGCTCATGCCACATCATATAGTTCATAAGACCCCATAAAGGCCTACCATTATCTTGTTTGCCCGACATATGATTATCGATCAGGTTTTTTATCGGTTCTGGCTGAAAGATCCCTGTTTCCTCTATGTGTTGCGGACCCAGATATTGCATCAGCAATCCATTCAGTTCATGTTTTAGCCATCGAGAGTACGGCATCTCTAATCCGACCTTCTTCTTATTCACGATCGAAGCCGGCAAATCATGCTGCATCGCAAGTCGCATTAAATGTTTCTTGCGTAGCCGTTTCATTTTCAATTTAGGCGGCACGGTTGCCATATAACCGGTAAATTCAGGGTCCGTGAACGGTACGCGCGCTTCCAGAGAATGAGCCATGCTCATCCTATCGTTCTTAATCATCAAATCGTCAGGTAGAAAAACTGTAGAATCAATGTACATTAGCCCTGAAAGAACATCGCTGGCGCCTGATCGTTTATAGGCTTCTTTGAAATGACGATCGGACGGTTCAGGAACAAGTTGATCCTTTGTCTCCTGGGTATAAAGATTGAGTTTTTGCGATTCACTTAAAACAATTCGCCACCAAAGATGTGCCAGTTCGGGTGCTAGATCTTGTCCGGCGATAAAGCGTTTTAACTTAAATTCAAGACTGAGCTTTTTATCCGATGTAGGCAGTAAGTTGATCAAAGGTGCAATGACACCATTGCGCAATACTTGCGGTATTCGGCGAAACCATTTTGATGCGTGGTAAGCCGAATAGGTCTCGTAGCCCGCAAAGGCCTCATCCCCACCTTCACCGGATAAAACGACAACGACTTCGTCTTTGGCCTTTTCACAGACATAGTAGGTGGGTATTGCGGAACCGTCGCCGTAGGGCTCGTCAATGTAGCTCAAATACTTTGGCAGCATAGCTTTGACACTATCCGCGGTAATCAAAACTTCCCGATGAATCGTATTGAACTGCTCCGCCACTATTTTCGCGTAGGGCAGCTCATTGAAGCTTTGGTCTTCGAAACCCACTGAATAGGTATGGATGCGCTCATTGGTATGCTTACTCATCAGCGCCACAAGGGTACTGGAATCCAGCCCGCCCGATAACAGCACACCGATTGGCACGTCGGCGATTAAGCGTCGGCGCACGGAAAGATCCATCAATTCATAGGCGCGCTCCACGGCTGACTTCTCGTCAATCGACTCGTCTACCTCGAATTTTAAGTCCCAATATCGCTCTTGATGCACAATACCTTGCGGGCCAATCGTCATGAAATGTCCAGGAGGGATTTCGTAAATACCTTCAAAAGCCGTTTGGATGCCGGGAACGTAGTTAAAGGTTAAAAAATCATGCAATGCCTGAACTGATGCTTTTCGGGTAACTCTGTTGTCTGCAACTATCGCCTTGATTTCTGAGCCGAAACGAAAATAATTCTTATCAGTTTGGTAAAATAACGGCTTGATCCCATAACGGTCACGAATCAGATGCAATTTACCCTGCCGATCATCCCAAATCGCCATCGCAAACATCCCGTTTAATTCCGCGATCATATCCAAACCAATCTCTTCGTAGAGATGGATGAGCACCTCGGTATCAGTTTGCGAACGGAACACGTGGCCCCGCTCCTCAAGCCGATACTTCTGCTTCAGTTCTTTAAAATTGTAGACTTCTCCGTTATAGACAATTCTTACGTTTCCTTCCTCGTTTTCCATGGGTTGGTGTCCAGCGTAAGACAAATCGATAACTGAAAGTCGCCGATGCCCCAACGCAATGCGTTCATTACTCCAAGTTCCACGGTCATTGGGTCCCCGGTGCGCTAACGTATCAGTCATACGATTGATTAGACTGTCATCCATTCGGCCCGATGCCGAACCCAACTGCATAATTCCACAGATTCCACACATAGTGTTATTGATCTCGTTAACTTAGAAATTGTGTTGCAATAAAGGACACCTCTATTAATTCATGAATTAATAGAGGCACCCTAAAGATAAAAAACTTAAATCGGAAAAACCATTTTTAGAATAGCTGTATCAGTTTGCCTCTCCGATTGGCAAGCCTTACGAATCCGCCAAGTAAACAACAACCGTACCGCCGTTCAAAGTCCCGTAAAATTGTTGCACCAAGATAAAATCCTTTTGCAGGCTGGCAAAAACTTTCGGATAGGCTGATTTGGCGTGGACGGGCATCATATAGACTAGCCACGTCCGTTTCGCATGCGCTCGAGTGGCTTCGAGTTCCGCCAACGTGTCGACTTGTCCCCAATCGACTTTATAGTATTGCTTGAAAGGAAAACCTGCAATTCCCAGCGTCACAACCGCATCACCCGTTTCTCGCTTTTGTTCTATCAAGTCTAGCGCACCGGTATAGTCTTGTTTAGGACCAAAGGCGAACGGAAGCGATAGCGCGGATATAAGCAACATGCCCGCACAGGCTGAAATACCCAGCCATTCAAACTTATCGGCAGGAATGCGGAGTATCTTACTTGCTAGTTTGCCGGAAACTGTTGCCCCTCGAATAACCACGACAACGGCAAATCCCATAGCGAAGAAGAAAAAACGCGGGAACAAAGTGTACCCAATGCCCACCATCACCAAAAAACCCAGCAATGTCGGAATGAGAAACAACCCAACAACGACCGGCCGTTTGCGCAAGAAATCGAACAGTCCTATTCCAAATACCGCAAATGCGGCTAGTGCGACAAACCCAGTTGAAAAACCAATTTGCATCCCTTTGACAATTTCCAGCACTGTCCATAGAGGATTGGTCCATTCTGACACTGTTCCCTGCGCTCCAGACGCAAGTCCTCCGTCCGCCATCTGAGGTAAAACCAGGGCGTACAGTTGGTAACACAGTAAGCCAGTGAATACGAAGCCGACAAAACAACCGATCCACTTTTCCGCAATTTTGTCCGATTTCTGCTTATAAGCCACGACCACATAAATGCAAAAATGCGCGACAATAACAAACCCCATGGTTAAATGCGTAAATGCACCCATAGCCGCGCAAATCGCATATAACAACCAATGCGGTATTCGATTAGATCTGAGCGCTATAAGTAAAAAGGTACTGGAAACCAGTGTCCAAAACAGTAGCGCCGTATAACCCCGCGCATTCTGGCTAAACCAGACATGATGGTACGAAAACGCAAACAGCGCCGCGGAGAACAACGCTTCCCGTCCGCTAGCCACTTGCCGCGCAAAAAAGTACAGCGCGGGAATGCTCGCTACGCCGAAAATGACCGCGGGCAATCGCAGCGACCAAACGCTCTCGCCAAAAACCGAAAACGAAAAACGCGCTAAAAGCGTAAACAGTAAATGATTATTCGCATCGTCGTAGGTTGTTAGTATGTCACCCAGGGGTAGGGGCATGTAGTTGACAAAGGTCATTATTTCATCGAGCCAAATACCAAGGTCGAGACGGTACAAGCGTATCCCGAAAGCAATAATCGTGAGGCCGGCAAGCAATAGAAGCGCATGACGACTGGATGCTTCAACCGGAAGTGAATTCCAGCCCTCCAATTTATAGGTGAAAAGCCAGGCTAACGATATCAGGTAAACACCCAGCACGACTAAGCCCGCTCTGAACAACAGAGCTCCGAGTAACAATTTTTGCTGTAAAGCCGGTGCCGGGCCTCTGATCAAATCGATCAGAGAATCAGATGATATAAACGCACCAACAATGATTAGTAACACACCAACAATGGCAATGGCCGATGATCTATTCACAAATTTATGCTCCACTACCTTGTAGATAATACGCTGGACCAGCTAATAGAAAATTCAAAGTTACCCCTTGACTTAGGATAGAATTTAAACTCTATAGATACAAGAAGGTTTAAACTGTTTCGCTCAGACAAACGAAACTTGTAAAATCGCAAATCGAACTAAGTAATTGTTAGAGTTCTACGTGTTTTGTCGGACAATTGTATCTCTTTCCCGGTTTGATGGTGCGGTTAGCATAGAATATCCAAGAGACCAAATAAAATGAACAACGCGCTTCATTGGACAAAATGCAGCTGGCAGAATTATACCGCCTTGCAATCACCGCAATGGCCAAACCAAGCCGAGTATCAAGACGCGATAGATACTATCGCGAAGCTTCCTCCGTTGGTGTTCGCGGGTGAAATACGAACCTTAAAGAATCTATTAGCCCAAGCCGTAGAGGGTAATGCATTCCTACTCCAAGGTGGCGATTGTGCGGAAGAATTTTCTCGCTGCACCGCGCCTGAAATTCGTGAATCGCTGAAAGTTATTTTACAGATGGCGATAATCCTGAGTTATACCGCCGGAAAGCCCATCATAAAAGTTGGTCGGATCGCCGGTCAATACGCAAAACCTCGCTCATCCGATAAAGAAATCGTAAACGGCATCGAAATCCCAAGCTACCGGGGCGATATGGTTAACAGCCCCGAACCTGTTCTAGAAGCCAGAATACCAGACCCGAAAAGAATGGTTCAAGGCTACTATTTGGCCGCTGCGACGATGAATATACTGCGCGCTTTCACACGCGGTGGCTATGCGGCGCTGAATAGAGTACATGCCTGGAACAATGAATTCGTCAAGAATTCACCCGAAGGCCAACTGTATGAACAATTAGCCGGGCATATCGACCAAGCGATCCGCTTCATGGAAGCCATCGGTGTAGACACTGACATACCACAACTCAATCAGGCCGCAATGTTCACATCGCATGAAGCACTGCTTCTCGGCTATGAAGAAGCACTAACCCGGCAGGACTCTACCACAGGCGGATGGTACGATTGCAGTGCGCATATGCTTTGGATAGGGGACCGCACACGTCAGCTTGATAGTGCGCATATCGAATTTTTTCGCGGTGTATTGAACCCCATCGGCATCAAGGTCGGTCCGGAACACAATATCGATGAGATTAAAAAACTTATTGAGAAACTTAACCCCGAAAATGAAGCCGGTAGAATAACCTTGATTACACGTTTCGGTACCCACAAAATTGCAACTTCGTTACCCACTCTAATTCAAGAAATCAATAAAGAAGGATGCAAGATTTTATGGACCTGTGACCCCATGCACGGCAACACCTATACGTCTAATTCGGGTTACAAAACGCGCAAATTAGAGGAAATACTTCAAGAGATCCGCTATTTCTTCGAAATTCATAAGAGCGAAAACTCAATTCCGGGTGGCGTTCATTTGGAATTAACCGGTGATCATGTGACGGAATGCATCGGCGGAGGTCGAGACATCCAAGATCACCATCTCGATCGAAACTACACAACCCACTGCGATCCCCGCTTGAACGCCGAGCAAAGCTTAGAATTAGCCTTTGAAATCTCCAATATGATCCGCGGATAGTTGTGTGCTCCGCTGCGGGGCTTTATTTAATGGCTAGAAAACCCTCGAAACATATATTTTTCATTATCGTCATCGTGTCGGTAAATCCGGCACGCTGCAGTAACCCTAAATTACCTTCCGTCGAAAACGGATCCAGCACGCCTTTCAGGCTCAACGATTTGTTTATGATTTCGTCTGCGCTAAAACCGTTGCGCAATTTAAATTCATTGTACAACGCCACTTGAATATCCTGGAACCGAGCATCGGGCGCGCGAACCTTTTCAAACAACACAAAAGCCCCTCCCCAATTTAACGATGCATAAATCTTATTGAATATCTCCTGCCGGTATCGTGCGGGAATAAACTGGATACAATAGTAAGCCATAATAAAATCCGATTTTTCAAGATCGAATAGCCGGATGTCCTCACATTGCAAAGAGATATTTTCAAGATCTTTGCAGTGATCTTCGGCTTTTTTGATCATCGCGGATTCAACATCCAAACCAACCCAACGAATATCGGGTTTATGGTTGTTATGCAAAGCCACTTTTTTTATCAGTTCACCCGTCGACACACCGATTTCATAACAGACACTATCGTGCAAGCAGAAGAAATCGCTAAGCCGGCAAATCAGATCATGACCGTCATCGTATGAAGGCACGGATTGGCGCACATGATCGACAAATGATTCCGGTACTTTTTCGCCGAAATTCCAATTGGCTCGTTCAGTTTTGATATCCTGTCCTACATCCATAGGAATTACCCCGCTATTGATAAATCAAATATTTGCTTGCCGATTATCCCGCAAACAGCTTACCAAGACAGCCTCTCAATCCGCTTCCGGCTTTTGTGCCCGTACGGTCACTATAACCTCGAAATCCGGATCGTTATAGTCAAGTTCTTTTTCCGACAACTCCTGGGAAGCCATGCCGTGTAGAGTACACATTGCAGACAAGACATTGCCGTATGAATCCACTGTAAATTCACTGTCCGGAAAAGAGTTTTCGATCAAGCGCTCCGCCGATTGCGTAGTAATGCGCCAATATTCGCCCCAATCATCTCTACCCAAACGACGCCCTATTTTACTAATACCATGGCTGGTCAATAATAGAACACCGCCAGGTTTTAGAATCCTGAATATGTGCTCCAACGACTTATCCATGTCATATATCATTTGCAACGCTTGAGTAAAGATGATGCAATCAAAGGTATTCGAGGGCACATGATCGGCACAGGTTAAATCCGCGATTACCGTGGCGCCTGGCGCCTCAACCACGTTCAATACATCAGCGACCGTAACCGTATCACCGCCAAACTTTTGAGTATAAAAGTCGTCACCCAATTCCAGGCAACGCCCTCTCACATCATTGCAATTCGTGGCCAGAAATTTTTCGATATAGTAACGTTCAATGGGTAAACCCCG
>CAZVFR010000163.1:2609-8210 GCA_964626505.1 uncultured Methylococcaceae bacterium | reverse complement strand
TTTATCCATCACAATACCTCCTAACAAAAATAAAGACTTACAATGACAACCCGAATAGAGACAAAAAATTAGAAGGTCAAGGAAAGATGGATTCGTTTACCAAATTTATTTCTATACTTAAGCTCGGCAAATCAAAACGCCGGCAAAAGGACACCCAGTCGAAAAACCCTTGGCGCGCGGTATCCATCAAACCGCGCAATATTAATCCTTGCCCGAAAGTGCTTTCGATCACGGACATCAGGTATCTGATCGATGAAGCGCCCGACCTACCCTTAGATGGCTGCGACAGAACGGACGACTGCCGGTGCCACTACGTTCGACATTCGGACCGCAGAAGTAACAACATACGTCGTGATATCGACCTGGGCATATCTCGGCGACCGCATCTAGACCCAGAACGGCGCATCTCGCGCGGTGAGCGGCGGTTAGTCGGATAACTGGTTCCCCCTGCTTTATCAAGCTTAGCTTTAACTACTCCACAAACCTTAACCCGGATTGCTAAGCAGCGGGGCGAATGTTTCTCGTTCCCACGCTCCAGCGTGGGAATGCATATAATTGTGCTAATTTTTATTCCCGGATGCGTTCCCACGCAGGAGCATGGGAACGAGGTGACATGTAGTACATTTCCCTGATCCGATGGCGGAAATTCCTATAATGTTCATTCTAGATTCAGCGTCGGGCGATTATGCTTTCTGCATATCTGGCAACAGAAGGAAATGCAAAATGAGAACGATTACCGCCAAACTAACCGCTATAGGACTGCTGCTATTGTTGCAGGCTTGCGCAACCTATTCGCCTTACTATGACAGCTATTCCGCTGTGCCAACAACGAGTACTTATGGGTATAGCAGTAGTCATTATGTCTATAGTGCTCCCGCTCCCGGTTATTCTTATTACGCGTCCTATAGCGCTGGCAGTCCGTCAGGTTACAACGGCTACCGCGCTTATCCTCATAAACATCATTCGCGTCATTACAGCAACGATAACTATGACACCCGGGTGATTCGTAATCGGCCCAGGCATCATCATGGGGAACACTATTTGGCTCCACATTCAGGGAAAGCTCTGAAAGAACGTCGGCACTATCGAAAACACCGTCGCGACCCTTACCACAATAAGCAGATAGCCCGTAGGAATCATCCACGCCACGCGGCTTCGCTAGGAAAAAAATATAAACACAGGTCAGCGGACAAACACGTAAAGCATAGGTATGTCAGGGCTGGAAAACAGACGCATTTTCGACCTCGCAATCATCAGGGTCGTAACCCGGGACAAAATGCCAGACATCAAAAAAGACACGGGCAAAACCATGCACAAAAGAGGACTAATCACCGGAATAACAAACAACAGACTCGCAACAGACGCGACCAACGCTTCGGGCACAGTCAACCCAATCGTTCCAGAACGGCTAATTCCGACAAACGAACCAATAAAGCCGGCCAATCTGCTCGCAAACACAGGGAACAACTAAAACCGAGTAATCGTCGATTAAGTTCCAATCAGGCAAACAGACGCGGTGTCCGTGATAAGAACAAGAAGAAACGCCGTGTCAGGCGTAACAACCGACATGCTATAGCCAGGCGTGACTCTAGGTTGCATCTGTAGAAAGACGCGGAAGGGTTAGAATTCTGGGTTAAAACGCTAGCAACTACTCAAACTGCTTTATCGCGCTCGCAAACGCCGCCAGCTTCTGCTGAATAATACGAGTGTTTCTAGGGCCCGTGCGGATCAGTTGTTTCTGGGCGCTACTCAACCTTTCAATGTCTTTATCTTTAAACTTGTACATCACTGACGGCCGAACCAACGCCACTTCACCTTCCAGTATGGGTGTCTTTTGCAAATGTCCGATCGCTTGAAATAACACTTGATCAAAGTCACTCGAAGGATTGCCGAGCTCCTTATAGGCACGGTTGATCAGCGGTTTAAGTTGCCGGTACAAATCTGCTGTAGCGCTTGGATCTAAGGACGCCAGCGCATCCGCGAAACCGTCGTACCGTTGATAACTCGCGGGATCAATAACGATGCCATAATCGGCTGAATTCGCGACTTTAAAGCGCCCCTGAGGCCTTAAAAATGACAATTGCTTACGCGGAATACTGCCGCGTTGAATATTGTCGACCAGCGCCACAAACCGGCGTAGTAAATGGTCAACACCCAACCACCCTTTCAATGCCGGTTCCGATGATAGACCCAATGCGGACTCACGCACCAGAGAGTCGCTGTGGTCCAGATCCGGTAAAGCTGCACCTGTGTCGTCCAAATTTTCATCCGTTTCATCCAGTGACTCAGGATTATCGAACAAATTATCGTCTAGTTGTTCCATAGTCAATGCGTCCAACGCATTTTGATCGGCAAGCGACTTTTCAATCTGTGTAGTAGCCTGATCCAACTCGGGACTGATTGGGTTATCGGCAAATAGCAGATACAGCCCGTAGGTAAACAAAAGCATAAACACTATGCCGATTAAAAGGTACACCAAGCCTTGGGAAAGTTTGGCTTGACTTGATGGGTCCTGCCGCGGCTCTTTCGATGAGTTGTTCACAATATCACCCTTTCTGTTGTCGACAGCTTCAACATTCCAAGCTTAGACACTATCCTCACTTGAAATCGTTGCCTGAATTGCTTAACTTAGCATCCCATAGACTACATAAACATCCGACGGGCACGGATTCGTTTCCTCGATCGCGCTCATCATTCTACACCAAGGTGCCTCGAAAATTCTGAGGTGGCCGTGCGGTATAGGACGAACCGCTGATTTTACTAGCTGATAGCTATCAAAATTGATGAAAACGAAAATCGCTGTTTCGGTTTGTGACTATTAAAATTTGACCGATGGCATTGATAGAGACTGCCATAAGGAGAACATGATGCCCGCACAACGTCTCAAGCAATTTCTTGACAGCAAAAATGTCAGGTACGTGTCTATAAACCATTCCATGGCGTTTACGGCGTTGGAAATAGCCAAATCCGCACACCTTTCGAGTAAGGAAATGGCCAAAACCATAATACTGCTCATTGATGACCAACCCGTCATGGCGGTACTACCCGCCGCTTATAAAATCGACCTGGAAATGCTGCGCGACGCTTTTGAAACAATCAACGTAGAACTTGCCAGCGAGCAGGATTTCGCCAAACTATTCCCGGATTGCGAAGTTGGCGCCATGCCACCCTTCGGAAACTTATACGCTATGGATATCTA
This sequence comes from uncultured Methylococcaceae bacterium, assembly GCA_964626505.1. Taxonomy (GTDB): domain Bacteria; phylum Pseudomonadota; class Gammaproteobacteria; order Methylococcales; family UBA1147; genus CAZUGA01. The sequence goes on along the minus strand of CAZVFR010000163.1, from coordinate 5,011 downwards.
TATTGCCGAAAGCATCACTGAGCACACCTATATTGCGTTTAGCGCCGGATCACACTCTGAGGTTATTCGTATGACCTACAACGACTACGAAGCGCTTGTATCGCCTAGTTTTATCATGCTTGCATCATGATCGTGAATCAACGCCGTAATCGGGTGAATTTGAGGCTCGCTGAATAGTTATAATAAATATATCTATTCAGTGTGATTTTATCCAAGAAATGCAGGTGTTTGATTTATCAGGCTTCTGCAACAAGGATGTTGCAGCAGAGCTTACAAGGACGTAGTCACGCGTCCTGATAAATCAAACACCTGTATCTCAAACTGGCAAAGACACTGAATAGTTACCAATAAATTTACAAACAGGAGGAAACTATGACTCTTAGCAAGTCAGAAGATATTCGCAACATTGGCGTGTTGGGCCATGCCGGTTGTGGAAAAACCGAACTGGTCGAAGCTTTGTTACACCATGCCGGTGCAATCGCGTCCCGAGGCAGCCTGGAGCGCGGCACTATGGTCAGCGACTTCGACCCGCAGGAAAAGCGATTGGGACATTCCCTGGACAGTACTGTTTGCCACCTCGAACATCACGGCAAACTTATCAATATAATCGATACCCCGGGTTATCCGGACCTGCTTGGACGTGCTTTGAGCAGTTTAGCCGGCGTAGAAACAGCGGCGGTCGTGATCAATGCCCAAATGGGGGTTGAACTGGTCACCCAACGCGTCATGGAGAACGCGGCTGAAAGCGGTGTGTGTCGCTTGATAATCGTCAACAAGATCGACGCAGCGGATATTAATTTGGAGCAATTGCTGGAGCAGATTCGTGAATCTTTCGGACCCGAATGTCTACCGCTGAATCTGCCCGCCGACAAGGGTCATAACGTGATCGATTGCTTTTTCAATTTGGATGACCAGCCTACAGATTTCCTGTCGGTATCCCAAGCGCACACAGAAATAATCGACCAAGTCGTGGAAGTCGACGAGCAGTTGATGGAAGTCTATTTGGAACAAGGCCAGGAACTAAACCCCGAACAACTACACGATCCATTTGAAAAGGCGTTGCGAGAAGGGCATTTGATTCCGGTTTGTTTCGTTTCGGCTCGAACCGGAGCAGGTATTGACCAATTGTTGTCCATTCTCGACCGACTGATGCCCAATCCCAGTGAGGGTATTCCCCCTCAGTTTATGAAAGGTGAAGGTGACAGTGCTCAGCCCGTTACGGTTGTACCCGACCCCAAACACCATGCAATCGCACACGTATTCAAAGTCACCGTGGATCCGTTTGTGGGGAAAATGGGCATCTTTCGTATCTACCAGGGAACCATCACGCCGAACAGCCAATTGTATATTGGGGATGGGCGCAAACCCTTCAAACCCGCTCATATTCTTCGATTACAGGGCAAAAACCACATCGAAATAGCGGCCGGGGTTCCCGGAGATATTTGCGCCGTGGCCAAGATCGATGACATTCATATCGATGCCGTACTGCACGATTCTCATGATGAGGATTATTTCCATCTACAAATGCCGCCTGCACCACCGCCCATGACAGGTGTTGCAATAGAACCGCTACGCCGGGGTGACGAACAAAAATTATCCGATGCGCTGCACAAGCTTTCCGCCGAAGACCCGAGTATCCGCATTGAGCATTATGCCGCGGCCAACGAAACCGTACTGCGAGGCATGGGTGAATTGCACTTGCGTATATTGCTCGAACGGATGCAAGAACACTACCATGTCGAAGTCGAGACGCATCCGCCCAGTATCGCGTATCGGGAAACCATTCAATCCAATGCCGAGGGACACTATCGGCATAAAAAACAAACCGGTGGGGCTGGACAATTCGGTGAAGTATCATTGAAGATCGAACCCGGTGAACGAGGTTCCGGCTTCGAATTTGTAAATAAGGTCGTGGGCGCTACAATCCCAGCGCAATTTATTCCCGCCGTAGAAAAGGGCGTCCACCAGATCATCGATTCGGGAGCAATCGCGGGTTATCCGATGCAAGATATCCGCGTTATCGTCTACGAGGGTAAACACCATGCCGTGGATTCCAAGGAGGTTGCGTTCGTCGCAGCGGGTAAAAAAGCTTTTTTGAACGCCATTCAAAAAGCTCATCCTATAGTTCTGGAACCTATAGTCAATATCGATATTGACGTGCCAAATTCCAGCGTCGGTGGCATTACCGGTGACATCGCCGGTAAACGAGGCCGCATCAACGGAACCTCCAGCGGCGCAAGGGGGCAGATACACATTTCCGGACAAATTCCTCTCAGCGAGTTAGAAAATTACCACTCCAGCTTGAAATCCATGACTGGGGGGGAAGGCAGTTACACGATTGCATTCAGCCATTACGAAACCGTCCCAGGCAACGTTCAGAAGTCGCTTACCAGCGCTTTCAA
>CAZVFR010000163.1:0-2509 GCA_964626505.1 uncultured Methylococcaceae bacterium | reverse complement strand
ACGCACAACAATCCACTTTGAATAGAGGTATATCACGTGGGTAAATCCCTGCAAGACCAGTTACTCAAGGCCGGCCTGATTGATTCCAATCAAGTCAAAAAGGCGAATGCTGAAAAGCGCAAAAAGGCCAAAAAGCAACGCCATAGCAAAGCAGAACCCACGGATGGCAGCACGCTGAGTATAACGCAACAAAGACTGGAGAAATCTGAGCGGGACCGCCAACTCAACCGCGACCGCACTGCGAATGCACAGCGCAAAGAAATCGACGCACAAATCAAGCAACTGGTGGAAAATAACCAGGAGCCACAAGATGACAATGGGATCGCCTATAACTTCGAAGATAATAATAAACTGCGTCGCGTATACGTCTCGGACTCAATCCGCAAAAAAATCATCAGTGGTCAACTAGCGATCATCAAATATAAAAAACGCTATGAAGTCATTCCAATAGAAATCGCCCGTAAGATTGCTGACCGGGATGCAACAGCCGTGGTCAAGATTAACGACAAATCAACGTCAAGTAATGACGAGAACGACCCTTATTCAGAATACCAGATACCGGATGATTTGATCTGGTAACAGCACTACTTCAATACCTTCCGATTATATAGCGACTACCTGACACTACGTACGGGTTGCCGTAATGGTCATAACACATGGTTCCTCCGATCCTTGCCGGGTATCCGTGCCGATCATAGCCGTGTTTGCTTACCGGATGGCAATCGTAAGATCCGTGGTTACGGCTGTAGTGATGACGTCTATGTCGACGATTCGAATAGCGGTGATTATGTCCAATCTCAGAATAACTGGCTGGATTAAATTGCACATGAGCATTTGCTTCATCTATTCGACTTCCGGCATGTGATGCCTGGGCCAAACTAAACGGTAGCAAGCCCATACAAACAACAATTCCGAATAGCAGCATTTCTCTAAAAACTTTCCGCATGCCCGTCTCCTTAATCAACATTGGATAACAATAACAATATTGTGGCTTTCGATTCTGCACCAACCCAACTGAACATCGAATGAACCGGAAATCAATCACCTTGCGAATTAGAAAATCTCGGAACCAACCCAGCGTGTTAAAATCCTCGTATGCAAAACTCAACCAGCTATGATATTCAAACCGCGGATGCGCAGGTTTATACAGTCTCCGCTTTAAACCGGGAAACTAAAGCCTTATTGGCAGAGCACTTTATGTCTGTCTGGGTCGAGGGGGAAATTTCCAACCTTGCCAATCCGTCTTCGGGGCATATTTATTTCACCTTGAAGGATACGAACGCTCAGGTGCGCTGCGCAATGTTTCGTATGCATCGGCGTAAACTCACATTCAAACCCACCGCGGGCACGCAGGTACTGGTTAAAGCCCAAGTCAGCCTGTACGAGACCCGTGGTGATTACCAACTTATTGTCGAACACATGGAAGAGTCGGGTGACGGGGCATTACGACGTGCATTTGAAGCACTAAAAGCGCGTCTGGCGGACCAAGGACTGTTCAATCCCGAAGCGAAAAAACCACTGCCGAAAGTACCCAAGCAACTTGGCATTATCACCTCCGCGACAGGTGCTGCGGTTCGGGATATTTTAACGGTTCTTAAGCGCCGGTTTCCGACTATTCCAGTATTGATCTATCCCGTATCCGTACAAGGTCCCGAAGCCAAATTCGAGATCGTCGATGCCATCGAAATAGCCGAGCAAAGCCATGAATGCGACGTTTTGATTATTGCGCGCGGTGGCGGCTCGCTGGAAGACCTATGGGCTTTCAACGAAGAAATAGTCGCGCGCGCGATCGCCGAATGTACCATTCCCGTGGTAACGGGAATCGGACACGAAATAGATTTTACCATTGCCGATTTTGTCGCGGACCACAGAGCCCCAACGCCATCCGCCGCGGCCGAATTGGTTAGCCCAAACCAAAGTGACTGGCTGAATCAGCTTGCACAACTACAGGCACAGCTGAGTCAGTGCCTGAGTACACAAATATTAAACCACGCAAAATCGATCGAATGGCTGGAGAATCGCCTACAGCAGGTTCACCCCGGCAAACGTTTGCAAGACCGCGCTCAACGCCTGGACGAACTGGAACTACGCATCTACCGCAGCGTCCAAAACAGACTAACAGAATTAACATCCAGACTCGTAGCATTATCAGCCAAACTGAAAGATCCCAGCAACAAACTGAAAACGTTCAATACTCAGCAGCAACACTTAGCACAAAGATTATTAACGGCTATAAATCGAGCGACAGAACAACCAAGAAACAAACTCTCAGAACTAAGTCGCGCACTGGATACCGTCAGCCCACTCGCAACCTTATCGCGCGGTTATGCGATCGTCTCAAAAAGCGACGATGGAGAAATCTTGCGTTCCAGTAATCAGGCCAGCACGGGTGACATCGTAGAAACGCGGCTCTGCCACGGCAGTTTGATTTGCAAGGTAACCGAAATTCAGTAAAGCTAAGAGGCTGTCTGGTTAAAATGTATTGCAGCGAAAACGATCCAGAATGAGG
>CAZVFR010000162.1:0-8284 GCA_964626505.1 uncultured Methylococcaceae bacterium | reverse complement strand
CGTTCTCCGGCACGCTTTGATTTGACGAAGATCGCCAGATCATCTGCATACCTTACGGTAGGTGTCAAGCTATTCGTAATTGGAATTGGTGTTCACACGTTTGTCTTAATCCCAGTAAAGACGATCAAAAACCGATCTATTCACCTGGCCAATCGGTTCATTAACTTTTTTAGTTTATGCGACAACTACCTTGACACCTACCGCCTTCGGCTAGTACTTTTTAAAGGTGACTCTTTGTCACCTTCCTGGAAAATGTACAGGGGACTTGCACCCCATAAAATCATGCCCATGCCGGGCACACACAACAAGTTCAACCTGAGGCAAAACTCTTTGTTTCTTAGTAGGTTTTTATGTAATTCAATTTCAGTGAATTCGTTATAGTTTCTGGTAGGGTTTTGCCCAGGTTAACCAGGGCGTTATACCTTCCTACCGATTGTTGCTACACTAAGCTTTAGTAAAATATCAGAGTAAAAAGATGAAATTCACCGCAGTATTTCAAAAAGTACCAGAAGGCTATATTGGTTTTGTCGAAGAATTGCCAGGCGCTAATACGCAAGGAGCAACTCTAGACGAGACAAAAAAGAATCTTCGGGAGGCTGTCTCGTTAGTGCTAGAAGCCAACCGCACACTCACGGAAGAGTCCATTCAAGATCAAGAGGTAATGAAGGAGACATTGGATATATCGACATTATGAAATGAAACGGCGAGACTTGATCCGCCATTTAGAAAATCATGGTTGTGAATTCCTGCGCGAAGGTGGCAACCATACAATATTTGTAAATCGCACGGCGCAAGTAGCATCTGCAGTGCCGCGACACAGAGAAATCAATGAACATTTAGCGCGTAAAATATGTAGAGATTTACAAATCGCGCTGCCCTAAATGCCAGGCATAACGAATAAGGTTAGATTGTGTGAGCGGAGCGAACCACAATCTAACCTTATTCGTTATGTGGGGGCGTTAGTTCTCGGAGATGAAGTCTTACTTGGGACCGTACCAATGGAAGATATGGATTTGGTGGTAAATCCAAGTCGGCAAGCAATTACCGTTGACCCATCCAGTCCCAATATTCCTCATGCACGAGTAAAATCGCTAACCAAGCACTCCAATTGACTGCTCAGGTCGTGAACTACAAATTCTAACCCCGAGGACTGTAAGGAAAGGCGGCACGATAAACCTATTCCGATTTGGCTAGACTTCCACCAGCTGGTTGACTGCCATGCGAATCACATCGCTTAGCTTTTTGTTGCCAATGCTGCCAGCGGTAGCCCTTGATAAAAACCGACATAGTTGTACAATTGTCTAAATGGCAATTGTAACGGAAACAAATATCTTTTTAGCGGTAGTTTTAGACGCGCCGGAGAAGGATCTAATCATTCAGCTTTCAGTAGGTAATGATTCAGTTGCTCCTGAAATATTACCTTATGAAATTGGTAATGCGCTTTCTGCAATGGTTAAGCGAAAACAACTTACAGCTGATGAAGCGTTATTCGCAGTGAAAGCTGCGAATGCTATTCCTGTTCGATTAGTAAGTGTTGATATACAAAAGGCATTAAAATTGGCACTGGATTTTAACATTTATGCCTACGATGCATATTTTCTACAGTGTGCAAGATCATTATCTCAGCCACTACTCACACTGGATAAGCGCATGAAGAAAGCGGCTACTGAACTTGAAATAGAAGTGTTGGAGTAATTTAAAATGAAAATATTTACTTATTCAGAAGCACGACAGAATCTTTCTAAGTTATTAATATTAGCTCAAAATGAGGAAGTGGAAATTCGCAGAAGAGATGGTGCATTATTTTCATTAAAATCAAAAAATAAAATGACTACCTCACCTTTTGATGTTTCTGGAATAAAAACAAAAACCACTACAAAAAATATACTGGATGCCGTCCGTAGCTCAAGAAAGAGCTAACGAGGAAATGCATCCAATCCTCAAATCGCTACGCGCTTTTCAGGTAGTTGGTTTTCAACGTTATGTTTCGAAAGAAGTAGGAAAAAGATTCTACCATCGAATTTAACAAAGAAAATTAAGACTGTTTTTTGTCCTCAAGTCAGAAATCCGGGCTAGAAGCAGCTCGTAAAGTTGAAAAACATATCGTTGCAATTAAAAAAATCTCGCGGAAATTTAACTCGAATAAATACACGGTGCGCGATCTCCAGGAATGTCACCACCACGACCAGGCGAGCCAAAAGTGCCCACAACTTCAGACGCGTATTGGATGAGGTCCGCCAGACTGCTACACACCACCAATACGACACCACTAGAAATAGCAATTGAGTCGTATCCCAGATAAATACCGAAGTAATCCCGGCTTTCACCAGCATATCGACCAAAAATACGATTCCGTTCATCCCAATCCAGCAAGGCCAGAAAACCTGCCATAAAGGAAGGTCGCGATACCAAGCTGCGTAGGCAAAATCCCACGAGAATCGAATTCTCTTCGGCAAAAGATCGGCGGTCCGAGGAGTAGAAACCGCAACCAACAATACGATAGCGGTCAACAGCGAGATAAATTCAACAACTGAAAATATGCTTTGATAATATTGCAGATATGATGCTGTGTAGAAAAACATTTAGACTAAAAAAATAGAATCGGAAGTGGCGTTATTATGTATTGGTGATAGTTGGTTAATCCAGGACTATTAGTAATCACTGCATTGATCAATCCCTCCCACAACAAATGTTGCCCCATTCTTAAGATTCGGTGCTAATATAGTCATAACCATGGTCATGACTATATTAAGAGACGCACACATGCAAAGCGAAACCATAAAAGCTTCGGAATTCAAGGCGAAATGCCTGCAATTGATGGACGAAGTCAACATTTCCGGTAAAGAGTTTATCATTACGAAAAACGGCAAACCAGTGAGTAAACTTGTCCCTATTAAGAGGAGGCCCGATACACTTTTTGGCGCACACAAAGATAAAATTGTCATCACTGGCGACATCATTTCTCCACTAGACCTTGAGTGGGAAGCCACGAAATGATCGTGATGGATACGCATATTCTCGTTTGGTTAGACCAAGGCAACTCGCTGCTTGGGGAAAGTACGCGGAGCGAGCTCGATAATGCTTTGAAAAGCGAGTCGCTTGCAGTATCCGCGATTACATTCTGGGAACTGTCCATGCTGCAAAGAAAAGGTAGAATCCAGCTTCCTTCTATCCGTTCGTGGCGAAACGAAATGTGCGACCTGGGATTGATGGAAATCCCGGTCGATGGGGAATGTTCTATTAATTCGAATGAATTGACAGATTTTCACCCCGATCCGACTGATCGAATAATTGTCGCCACGGCGATAAAAAAAGATGCCACTCTGATTACTGCTGATGAACGAATTCTCAACTGGAAAGGGAAACTTAGACGATTAGATGGCCGCTGTTGAGAAATAATGTCTAGCCCGCATTTCGCTCCGCATTTAACAAATCAATAACTTCGAATGTATCAGGCCGAACGCCCCGCCATAATGCAAATGCCTCGGCGGCTTGTTCCACCAACATACCCAAACCGTCAACCGATTTTGATGCACCGTACTCCAGACCCCAGCGTACAAAGGCGGTTGGCTCACACCCATAGGCCAAATCGTAACAGCAGCCGTGTTTATTTAGAATATCACGCGGTATGTCCGGCAACTCATTGCTTAAGCTGGCCGCGGTCGCGTTAATAATCAAATCGAAGGTATAACCTTTGAGATCCGCTAAACTTCGCGCATGAAGCGCTCCGCAATCATTGAATTCGAATGCCAAAGTTTCGGCTTTGGCAACGGTCCGATTCGCGATTATAAGACGATTGGGGCTTTGATCTAGCAGCGGTCCCAGAATTCCCCGCGAAGCGCCGCCGGCACCCAACAGCAAAATGTCGTGTCCACCCAAATCCAGTTGCAGGTTTAGAGTTAAATCTTGGATTAAGCCAATACCATCAGTATTGTCGCCATACAATTGCCCGTCATCGGATACGACCAGCGTATTAACCGCTTTCGCCAACATCGCGCGCGCGCTCAACTCACTGGCCATTGAATACGCCAACTCTTTCAGGGGTACCGTGCAATTTAAGCCCCGTCCACCATTGGAAACGAAGTCCTTAACAGAAAGCTCAAATTCTTCCGCCGGCACATCCTGCGCGGAATAAGTCATATTCAGTTGATGGGTCTGCTGCGCAAAAAGCGTGTGAATCCTCGGTGATTGGCTGTGTTTGATCGGATGCCCGAATACAGCATACTTATCATCACCCACTAGGATAGCTGTGCGGACGAACCGCGTCGCCCCCAATACAACGTAACAGCGATCAAGGCGACGGCCAGCATTAATACCACCCACAAAAATTGTTCTATATACGCTGCAATAACCGCCGTTACGCCGAGGAATACACCGGCAATACTGAAGCGCCAACCCAGCCGGAGTCCATCCAGAAAAGTCGTCAACGCCAAAATCAGCAAAATGACCAAAGCCGAGCTTTCGGGATTCAACTTACCCGCGTAAAGCAGCAGAAATACACCTATAACCGTGATCATGGACCCCAGCCAGTGAATCACTTGTACCACCAGGATTTTTTTTACCAGATGTTGGTCGCCTTTTTTAGCCTCTACGAACCCTGTAATAACGGCAATCACACCAAATACAATGATCATAATCATCCAATACCAATAACCATCATCCGGGGAAAAATCGGTAACCCCCACACCAACCAAAGATAAAAGGATCATCAAAATCAAACCCGCCTCCTGGAAAGCGGATGTTCGCCTTGCGGATTTTACGTCAGTTGAAATAGTCTGTTCCTGTTGGGCCATCATTTCCTCCGATCGAGCCATTGCCGTTTCAGCGTAAGGAATATAGATCCATCTACAGTGTAAGCAGTAAAATCCAAAAACCGGTTAGCTCTTTAGACCACACCGCATAATCAAATCTGATTAGACGATTTAACTCCTAGCCAGGTCGTCCGTCAACTCCAAACCGTCGAAAAACCTAGAAACTCACGACGATCGCATTCTTATGCTTTCCACAGATGAAATATTTGCGCCTAATGCATGTACTATTCAGGACTAGCAGCATTGGAAAGTCTTGCTGAAAGTGGCTCCAGCGGTGATTTCCCGCCTTGCCCTCCACAGCGCCCTGAATACTCATTTTCCATGCGCGAAAAGAATAATCCTAGGAGGCCGTACGCCTCTATCCGGTTTTCAACCATCTGGCGACATCTTTGGCAAAATACGTCAGTATCGCATCCGCGCCCGCGCGCTTGAATGCCGTCAACGACTCCATAACAACGGCTTTTTCGTCCAACCAACCGTTGGCGCAAGCGGCTTTCAACATCGCGTATTCGCCGCTGACCTGGTACGCAAAAGTCGGTACACCGAAGCAGTCTTTGACACGCCGCACAATATCCAAATACGGCAACCCCGGTTTGACCATAACCATATCCGCACCTTCTTGGAGATCTAACTCAACCTCTCGTAGCGCCTCATCAGAATTTGCTGAATCCATTTGGTAACTGTATTTATTAGCACCGCCGAGATTGCTGGCCGAGCCTACGGTATCCCTGAACGGGCCGTAAAAAGCCGATGCGTATTTTGCCGAATAGGCCAATATCCGCGTATTCACATACCCGGCAGTTTCCAAGGCATCGCGTACTGCTCCGATGCGCCCGTCCATCATATCCGACGGTGCGACCACATCGGCTCCGGCTTCCGCATGGGATAATGCTTGCTTGACTAATACTTCGACCGTTGCATCGTTCACAACGTAGCCCGACTCATCAATTAAGCCATCCTGACCATGCGACGTAAACGGGTCCAAGGCCACATCTGTAATAATTCCAAGTTCAGGCAGTTCCCGTTTTAGCAGCCTGACAGTACGCTGAGCTAATCCTTCCGGATTGTATGCCTCACGAGCGTCATCAGATTTCACGGCGAACGGAGTCACCGGAAAGATCGCTATAGCCGGCACACCCAGTTTAACAAGCTCATCCGCCTCTTCGAGCAACACGTCCGACGAAATGCGTTCGATGCCCGGCATGGATTCGACGGACTCACGAATGCCGTTTCCATCTACCACAAAAACCGGATAGATCAGATCATCGACAGTTAACACAGATTCACGCATAAGCCGCCGGCTAAAGTTATCTTTGCGCATTCTGCGCAGGCGAATTTTGGGGAATCCGGTGCTATGATTATACGGGATGTCAGGCATTAACTTCTTTCCTTATTGATATTAGAGGCTGTCTGGTTAAAAGTGATATTGGTTGCAAACCCGCCGGCACTTTTTTGGCGCCGTAATCGGGTAAATTTGCGGGTAAGTATTGAATTTTTTGACTGTAAGGGAGTCTTTTCAATTGGCTCTGTTCGCGTTTGTTGTTGGTACCCAATAAATACGCCTTGTGTAGATATTCCTTAAAACGGCTTATTTACTGGCCTTGTAGGAAAAACCAACAGCAAACGCGAACAGAGCCTTTCAATTTATACTAACTAACCTATGCATATATTTTACAGGAGCATGTCGATGAAAACTAAGAAGCAATCCTTTATCCCAGCAAGTCTTGTCGCAATGATGCTGTGCCTGGTTAGTTTCCACACGCAAGCGGAAACCACGCTTAGCACACCACAGCTTATCGTTCAGGACACGTCGAGCAAATTGCAGACCGCGATGAAATTGAATCCCCCATCCGGCAACTACGACAGGGCGAGTCAGATTGTATCTGAAATCATCGAACCACATATTGATTTCACGCGAGTATCGCGCCTGGTGTTGGGTAAACACTGGAAGCGTGCCACCCTCGAACAAAGGCAAAATTTCAAAAAAGAATTCCGCGAATTGCTGATCCGTACTTATGCGGTCGCATTCTCCGAATATGCGGAGTGGGAAATAAACTACCTGCCGCTAAAAACTAATCCTGAAGACAAAAAAGTGTTGGTTAAAACAAAGATTATACGCCCTGGCGCGCCACCTATCGCAATCAATTATCGCATGTTTCATAAAAAGGGTTCCTGGAAAGTCTACGATGTCGTAATCGAGGGAATAAGTTTTGTCAACAACTATAGGACGACGTTCAAAAACGAGGTCGCACGCTCCGGATCGCTGGACAGCGTGATTGCACGCTTGGCCAAGAAAAACAATAAATCGGCGCAATCAGCCGCAAATGACTCATAGCCAATCGCGGGGTTTTAAATAATCTCTATAGAGTATTTCTTCAGGGCTTCCCGGCTCAGGTTGCCAGTTGTAACGCCAGTTCACCACCGGCGGCAGCGACATGAGAATAGACTCGGTCCTGCCGCCCGATTGCAATCCAAACAAAGTACCGCGGTCGTATACCAGGTTGAACTCCACGTAGCGGCCGCGCCGGTATAACTGAAAATCCCGCTCACGCGAATCATAGCTAGTATCTTTACGCCGCTGCAGAATGGGCAAATACGCGGGCACGAAATGATCGCCCACACTGCACATAAAATCAAAACACCTATCAAATCCCCACTCATTTAGATCATCAAAAAACAACCCGCCCACGCCGCGGGTTTCGTTGCGATGCTTAAGGAAAAAATATTCGTCGCACCAGGCTTTGAACTTGGGGTAAACCTCTTCACCAAATGGCTTGCAGGCGGACAATGCTGTACGGTGCCAATGAATGACATCCTCTTTAACCGGGTAATAGGGGGTCAGATCGAAGCCCCCGCCGAACCACCAAATCGCGGGTTTAGCCTCGGATTCAGCAATAAAAAAACGCACATTTGCATGCGAAGTAGGCGCATGCGGGTTCAACGGATGCACCACCAGCGAAATACCCACGGCCTGAAAACTTCGCCCAGCGAGCTCCGGACGCTGTGCCGTCGCAGCCGCGGGCAAAGTATCACCGCGCACATAGGAATAATTAACCCCGGCTTGTTCGAAAGCCCCCCCCCCGGCCATCACTCGGGTTTTGCCACCGCCGCCGCCGGGATAGCTCCACTGGTCCTCTTTAAATTCCGCAACCGATTCTTCTTTTTGTAAGGCCGCACAAATAGTGTCTTGAAGCTTGAGAAGATATCGCTTTACTGTTTCAATATTCGTCGCTGACATGAGCACTCAATTCACACACAAAATTTTGTAAATTTTAAAGCGTTATTCAAACCAAATGCAATTCGTTGGTATGCTCGACTTGAAAGCCCTGATATTCAAAGCGAAAATTTACAAGATTCACCTTCTTACCGCACATTAATCGACTATGAATCCCCACTATGACCTGATTGTAATTGGCGGTGGCAGCGGCGGAATCGCTACGGCGAATCGCGCTGCCAGCTATGGCGCGCACTGC
>CAZVFR010000161.1:5109-8373 GCA_964626505.1 uncultured Methylococcaceae bacterium | reverse complement strand
CACAAGGAATTTTCTTTACTCGGAAATACAATCCGTATTCCGCTCGATCAGAAAATTCCTTGTGAAAACAAATCTATGCGCAATCATCTTGCCCTTTGGTGAGAAATGCGGGCCAGCTCAAAATTATGATTGATAAAGATCGCGTCATTAGTGTTCAGGGTAGCGTCGAAGATGCGCCATTAGATCGTGCGATACGCCCGCGCCGCCTGCGGGAATACATTGGGCAAAAGCCCTTGCGCGAGCAGATGGAAATTTTTATCGAGGCTGCGGTGGCGCGCAAAGAGGCGCTGGATCACGTGCTGATTTTTGGACCGCCGGGTTTGGGCAAAACCACGTTGGCCCATATTATCGCTAACGAAATGGGTGTCAATCTACGCCAGACATCAGGGCCCGTACTGGAAAAAGCCGGCGATTTGGCGGCTTTACTGACCAATCTCGAGGCTGACGATGTGTTGTTTATCGACGAGATTCATCGATTAAGTCCCATGATTGAAGAGATATTGTATCCAGCGATGGAAGATTATCAGATTGATATCATGATTGGGGAAGGGCCTGCCGCGCGCGCTATCAAACTGGATTTACCTGCATTTACGTTGGTCGGCGCGACCACTCGCGCGGGACTGTTGACTTCACCATTGCGCGACCGCTTTGGCATCGTGCAGCGTCTAGAATTCTATGCGGTTGATGAGCTGGCCGAAATCGTTGGGCGCTCCGCGAGCATATTGGGCATTCAACTGGATACCGGTGCAGCCAATGAGATAGCCAAGCGATCTAGAGGAACGCCCAGGATCGTCAATCGTTTATTACGCCGCGTACGCGATTATGCGCAAGTCAAAGGTGATGGAACCGTGAATGCTGATGTCGCGGATCAGGCCTTGAGTATGCTCAAGGTTGATCAAAATGGCTTCGATCAAATGGACCGTAAATTACTGCGCGCGATGATCGATAATTTCGACGGTGGGCCAGTGGGCGTGGACAGCCTGGCTGCTGCGATTAGTGAGGAGCGCGGCACCATAGAAGACGTTCTCGAGCCTTTTCTTATTCAGCAGGGCTATATTATGCGTACACCGCGCGGACGCATGGCAACCCGGCATGCCTATCTGCATTTTGGTTTGACGCCGCCGCAAAGCGGTCAAGCCAATCAGGACTTGTTTGATTAATGGCGAACTTTAGATGGCCGGTACGAGTCTACTACGAGGACACCGATGCGGGGGGCGTCGTATACTACGCGAATTACCTTAGATTTTTCGAACGCGCGCGTACCGAAAGGCTACGTTCAATGGGTTTCGAGCAGGATGAAGTTAGGCTACAAGATGGCGTGCTGTTTGCCGTGAAGTCGATTCATGTGGATTATAAACTGGCGGCACGATTCAATGAGGAATTGCTCGTAAGCGCCGACATTGTTCAATTAAAACGCGCCAGTTTAGTATTTGACCAGGAAATTACCTTAAAAAAAAACAACCAGCCGGTGCTTTGCGCAGCGACGGTCCGGATTGCCTGTGTGGATGCAAAAGAAATTCGCGTGCGAAGCATTCCGGACCTTATCTACCAACGGATAAAAAATGACCTCTGATAGTTCATATCTGCAACTAATCCTGGATGCCAGTTTTGTAGTACAGCTGGTGATGTTGCTATTGGTTTTGGCGTCGATTGTGTCCTGGACTTATATTTTTGCTAAACGCAACGAGCTTAAGGCTGCCCTGCTCACGGCTGACGCATTTGAAAATCGATTTTGGTCCGGCATTGACCTGGCGGATTTGTATAAACAGCTAAGTTCCAGGGGATACCAAAGCGAAGGTGTGGAGAAAATATTTCTAGCCGGGTACCGGGAATACGCGCGATTGCGCAAAAACTCTGAAATTGATTCGTTGCAGTTGGTTGAGGGATCGCAGCGAGCGATGCGTATCGCTTTGTCTCGTGAGGTGGATTACCTGGATGACAGGTTACCGTTTTTGGCGACGGTAGGTTCAACCAGTCCCTACGTGGGCTTGTTCGGAACTGTTTGGGGTATTATGAATTCATTTCGTGCTTTGGGTAACGTTCAACAGGCCACCTTGGCAATGGTCGCGCCGGGTATTTCCGAAGCGCTGATCGCAACGGCGATGGGCTTGTTTGCAGCCATCCCCGCGGTGATTGCTTATAATCGGTTTGTAACGCGCAGCGAACGACTGGGAAACCGCTACGAAGTGTTTATGGAAGAGTTCGTGAGCCTTTTGCAACGCCAAGCACACGTCAAATAATGGTCCGTAAACCGCGCAAAAGGCCCATGGCGGAGATCAACGTTGTACCGTATATCGATGTAACGCTGGTTTTGCTAATTATTTTTATGATCACGGCCCCATTGCTTCAGACCGGGGTTGATGTGGATTTGCCCAAGGCCCAATCGAAAACGATTTCGCTAGAAAAAACACCGCCCTTGGTCGTATCAATCGATGCTTCGGGTAAGTTCTATATAGATATCGGAGACCGCCAGGACGAGCCGGTATTGAGTGAAGAATTGACTATCAAAGTCATGGCTGTATTACGCCACAAGCCGGATACCGCGGTGTTGATACGAGGTGATACGTCTGTCGATTACGGAAAAGTCGTGGCGGTTATGGCAGCCCTCAAACTAGCCGGAGTACCCAGCGTTGGATTGATGACTAGTCCTTTAGCGGAATGACAGACGGTCGCAAACGTTTAGGTTTACCGCTGAGCTATTCCGTGCTGTTGCACGTGGCGATTGTGGCGCTTTTTTTTATTACCATTAGTGATACACCAACGACCTTTAAAGCGCCTCCTGAACCGGAAACAATAACCGCAACCGTATTAGATGAAAGCAAAGTCAAAGCGGAGGTTGATCGGCTAAAAAAGCAGGAGCAAGACAAACGGCGATCCGAACAATTGCGGCAGCAACGCGCGGAACAAGCTAGAAAGCAAGAGACTCAGCGTCTGGCTGAATTAAAGCGACAACATAAAGCCGAAGAACAGCGTGCCCGAGAAGCGGCGGAGAAGCGCAAGCTGGAACAGGCGGAGGAAGTAGAACAAATTGCGCTACTCAAAAAGCAAAAGAAGGAAGAAGAAGCCCGACTTGAAGAAATAAGAAAGAAAAAACAACAGGCAGAGAAGAAACGCAAGCTTGAGGAAAAGCGTTTGGCGGAGCTGGCCGAAACACGCAAGCGGGAAGCGAAAAGACAGCAGCGCGAAGAAGCCGAGCGCAAGGCAGAAGAAGAACTGGAACGTGCCGCGGCAGCGAACCGCGCAAGCAAAGCGATCGCTAATGCC
>CAZVFR010000161.1:0-5099 GCA_964626505.1 uncultured Methylococcaceae bacterium | reverse complement strand
AGTCCTGATCCAACAAAAGGTTGATCGGAACTGGTTGCGGCCGCCAGCCACTGCACAAGGTTTGTCCTGTAGGATTCAGGTTAAATTGATTCCAGGCGGTGAGGTGGTTGATGCTAGAGTGATTCGCGGCAGTGGCAATGCAGCGTTTGACCGGTCCGCGGAAGGTGCCGTGCGTAAAGCGTCACCGCTGCCGTTACCGACTGATGCAAAGCTGTTTTCATTATTTCGTAATTTTGATTTTGAATTTAAACCGGATGCCTGACACCGCTCCGCGGTGGGCGCAAATTCTGCGCACTATGCATCCGTTGCATAATGTGGCTTATGAAATGCGAGTTAGAAATGTGGACTTTAAATGATGAGTAAGCAAACTGTTTTGTCAGCTGGGCTGATTTTTATTGCACTATTTGCTGGTTTGGCCGAAGCGCGGCTAACGATCGAGATTACCGGGGGCGCCGAAGGTGCGGTACCCATCGCGGTAGTTCCATTCAAGTTTAGCGCGCAGCTGAGTTCGAATAGCAGGGCTACAGAGAGTATCAGCCGTATCATTGGTGATGATTTGCATCGCAGCGGGCGTTTCAAAATCTTGCCGGAACAGGACATGCTCGCAAAGCCCAGCCAGGCGGAGGAGGTTAATTTCCGTAACTGGCAGGCACTGGGACAGGATAACCTGGTAATCGGGGAACTGAACGACCTTGGATCGGGAAACTGTCTGGTGAAATTTCGCTTGTTTGATGTATTTAAAGGCGCACAGTTGGATGATTACAATATTCCCTGTGAGATGTCTCAATTGCGCCGCACGGCCCATCAAATCAGCGACATGATCTACGCTAGATTGACCGGGGAACCTGGAGTTTTCAGCACCCGGATTGCCTACGTGACCAGTTTGAGCGGCCTGGATAATAAAACTGTGTACAAGTTACAGGTTGCTGATGCCGATGGCTACAATCCCCAGACCATTTTGACTTCCCAGGAGCCTATAATGTCTCCGGCCTGGTCACCGGATGGTGCGCGAATTGCATATGTTTCATTCGAGAAGAAAGCCCCCGCGATATTCGTCCAGCAATTAAGATCGGGTAGGCGCGAGCAGGTCACCGCGTATCCCGGTATCAACGGTGCGCCTGCCTGGTCGCCGGATGGCAGCAAGCTGGCGATGACCTTGTCCAAGGACGGCGGGCCGGATATTTATATTATGAATATGATATCGCGTTCTTTGAAACGACTGACGCGTAGCTATGCAATCGATACGGAGCCTGTATGGACCGTCGATGGAAAAGGTATTATTTTTACCTCGGACAGAGGTGGCAAACCGCAGCTCTATTCGGTGTCGGTGAATGGCGACAGGGTTCGGCGTCTAACCTACGAGGGTAGTTACAACGCCAAAGCCAATGTATCACCAGACGGAAAGTTGCTCGCTATGGTTCATGGTGTGAGTGGAAAGTACCGGATCGCGGTGCTCGAGTTGAGCACTGGGCATCTACGCGTGTTAACCGATGGTGTTTTGGATGAAACGCCAAGTTTCGCGCCGAACGGCAGTATGATTCTGTATGCACGTCAAGGCGGTCGAGGCCAGCTATCGGCAGTATCAATAGACGGCCGCGTTCATCAGCGTTTGGTGTTGGATGCGGGCGAGGTGCGTGAACCGGCTTGGTCTCCATAGTAGATAGGGGTACGCTCAAAGTGTGAGACCTTAGAGAACGGTAGGTAAACCGATAAGGAACGACAATCAAAAAATATTAATTCTGGATCCAGCGGGAGAATCTATATGAAAAATTTTAGAATAATCGTGGTACTTTACAGCCTTGTCATTGCGCTAAGCGGATGTACGGGTAGTGATGACGAAGGTTATCAAGACGGGCAGGGTGATCAGGATGCCGCCACTCAGGGGATTGGCGCGAACGGTGCTTATTCGGGTGTTGAGTCCCAAGGTATTGGCGATGGTACGGGGTATCCTGGTGGTGCATTCGATGACCCGCGTAATCCGTTGTCCAAAAGTACGGTTTATTTTCTATATGACAGCGCGGATTTGAAACCGGAATATGAGCCTGTTGTCGAAGCTCATGCAAAGTATCTGGCAAGTCACCCGACTGCGCGGGTAACTTTGGAAGGCCATGCGGATGAAAGAGGAACACGCGAATATAATATTGCTCTAGGTGAGCAACGTGCTAATGTGGTGGCAAGAAAAATCGGATTGCAAGGTGTCAGCAATAGCCAGATAAGGACTGTGAGCTACGGCGAAGAGAAACCCGTCGCGCGCGGCCAGGACGAGACCGCGTATCAGTTGAATCGTCGGGTTCAAATCGTGTATTCGAGGTATTGACGATGCGCGGAAGCATCCTGCTATTGGCGCTGTCGTTGTGTTCATTTGCTGTATCGGGCGATTCGGATGACGAACTTGTCGCCAGAGTGCGACGACTGGAGCAGCAACTTTCCAGCAAAGCTTTGCTGGAAATGTTGGATAAGATAGAAAGACTGCAAGCCGAAGTTCAGCAACTTCGCGGTACAGTGGAAGAAATGCAGCACAGCGTGGATGGAATGAAACAGCGCCAGCAAGGTTTGTACCTTGACCTGGACCGCCGTTTATTGTCATTGGAGGGCGGCGAGGCCGTTGAGCCGAAAGCAGATCAACCCCTAAGTCCGGGCAAAGTTGATTCTGCTCCAAAACCGCAAGCTGACCCAGCGGACCCAAGTAAAGCTATTGAGTTAGGTAACAATAAACCAAAAACTAGTGACGCTAACCAGGAGTCTGCCTATAGGCAGGCGTTTGGGTTGCTCAATGATGGACGCTATGAAGAGGCCATTGCGGGGTTTAATCACGTATTGGAGAACTATCCAAGCGGTAAATACGCAGGAAATGCGCAATACTGGCTCGGTGAATCTTTTTATGTTACGCGTGATTTCGATGCCGCTCGCGACAGTTTTGAAAAGGTTGTTAACAATTACCCGGATAGCGTCAAGGTCGCCGATGCAATGCTTAAGCTGGGCTATATCCATTACGAATTGTCGGAGTGGAAGGCTGCAAGTAAAGCTTTAAAAATAGTGATCGATCAATATCCGGAATCGATTGCGGCCCGCTTAGCAACGGAACGCCTAAGTTTGATGAAATCCGAGAGGCGCTGAATAGCCTCGCTACCTGCAATTCTCGCGACAGCGCAAAGATCAAGCGAGGGATTGTCATTCGCGTGAGGAATGTGGGCTGGATCCGCGGTACTTTTAAACTCTGGTCGGCGGCAATTCTGTCTTTCAATCTAACCTGATCCCAGTGGGTTCAATTCGGTCAAACGGTCGGGAATTATCTTGAAAACGCTTCGCATTACAGAAATTTTCTATTCAATACAGGGAGAGTCCAACACTGTTGGACAGCCCACCGTTTTCGTGCGTCTTACAGGGTGTCCACTACGTTGTACCTATTGCGATACAGCGTATGCGTTTAGCGGAGGAGAGCACCAGGCCTTGGATGCAATTGTGCAACAGGTCAGTCAATACAAAACACGCTTCGTAACTGTCACGGGTGGAGAGCCTTTGGCACAAAACGCGTGCCATGATTTGCTGCAAATGTTGGCGGATGAGGGCTACCATGTGTCTTTGGAGACCAGTGGCGCAATTGATATATCAAAGGTTGATTCCAGAGTTATTAAAGTGATGGACTTGAAAGCGCCGAGTTCCGCTGAAGAGCACAGAAATAGCTATAAAAACTTGGATTATCTGGATACAAAAGACCAGGTGAAGTTTGTCCTCGGTTGCGAAAATGATTATGAGTGGGCCAAACAGAAATTAATAACATATCGGTTGGCAGAGCGGTGCGAAGTCTTGTTTTCGCCAGTTACGGGCCGTATGTTGCCCAGCGAACTGGCGGATAGGATTTTACAAGATCAGCTGAACGTGCGATTCCAAGTCCAGTTGCATAAAATTCTGTGGGGCGATGTCGCGGGTAGATGAGCGTTGCAGCAGAGTCTAAAGCCGTAGTGCTGTTATCCGGCGGCCTGGATTCGCTTACTACCTTGGCAATGGCATTGGATCAAGGCTACGACTGTTATGCCTTAAGTTTTGATTACGGACAGCGTCATAGATCAGAATTGAATGCGGCCAAGCAGATAGCGGGTTGCTATGGGTTGAAAGAACATAAGATAATCCAGATAGGTTTGAATTCTATTGGCGGTTCGGCGTTGACCGATGATCGCATCGCCGTGCCGGAAGAGGCCCACGAGGGTATTCCGGTTACCTATGTACCGGCGCGGAACACCATATTTTTGGCCTACGCGTTGGGCTGGGCGGAAGTTTTGAATGCGCGGAACATAATTATCGGGGTTAACGCCGTGGATTATTCGGGCTATCCAGACTGCCGTCCGGCGTTTATTGAATCTTTCCAGACGCTCGCGAATCTGGCCACCAAAGCGGGTGTCGAAGGTCAGACCATCAAGGTCCACACGCCGTTAATATCCATGAGCAAAGCCGAAATTATTTGTATGGGTAGGGATTTGGGGGTGGACTATGGGTTGACCGTTTCGTGTTACTCAGCTGATGCGTCGGGTGATGCTTGCGGGGTTTGTGAGTCCTGCCGATTGCGCAAGGAGGGTTTTGCTGCGGCCAGTGTTGATGACCCTACTCGTTATCGGATATGACGACGTTCTAAGCAGGAATTTGGATTTGTAAACGGAATTTTTCACAAAGAACATGTAGTTTATTGCCTCTCCTGGGTTGTTATTAAATGCGATCCTTTAAAAAGGAGGGGAATAACAATTTTGGTTTATCCGATCGTTGCAAGTATCCACCATCTTTAGTGTCAGCCCGGGAGGGAGGTCTGAGTCTGGTCGGTTGAACCAGTTTCCCGCCATAGCGCCTACGTTATATCTAAATACACCATCAATTAACCAAGGAGGTTGCAATTGTAAAGGAGAGTAGAAAAGGGTATTTCTGCGAATAAATTTGTTAAGGAGATTAGAAAATGGAATTTCTGAGAAAACTAGTTGTTGTCTTGTTGGGACTGGGGCTAATTCATGGGGCAGCCCAGTCAGCTCCCGCGGTGGTTCTGCCCCCACCCCCTGGGGCAATGTCACTAACTTAAGGCATAACTCGCTGTAATCACGTTGATCTTTTGTAAC
>CAZVFR010000160.1:0-8377 GCA_964626505.1 uncultured Methylococcaceae bacterium | reverse complement strand
CAAGCCTGTTGCGCGGCGTTGTAGAAACCACGATGAACTTCACCCATGGGGACTTTCACCGATTTGATTTTAAGATTGGTCCTCCAATCCTCTAAGTTTTCGGTTCCCCGGAAGGCTATCAATATGGCCTTATCATTGGCAGCGACGAAGCCTTGGGTGTCATTTTTACGCTTCTCCGTATTCTCCGTTTCCTTGCTGTTAATAAAACTAAACTTATCAAAGCCCCATTCTTTCGTCGCATCAGTACAAACGGACTCATCTTCATAAGCCAGATTCGATGCTGCCGCCAGCAACAGCGCGTTATCATGGGTAATGTCATTTGCCTTTGGATCGAACGGAGTTTCGTCTGGGTCGAACAAGAAATCTCTATTCATAGCTATCTCCCAACCAAGCAAAGTGGGAATATCGTGAATTACGACTCCCTCAGTTTTTAAATTATCAAACCTTAGAATTATGCAAGACTATTCAACCATAAGAATCTACAATAAGGAACGGTAATATTACCGATTGCGAAGCCAAAGCTTGGAGCGGCCGGGTTACTGACATTCAAGACATCAATCGTCGAATCGGCACCATTTTTACCGAAAGTATTTGGGTTGGACTCTTTTACCCAGATTGACGTGACCTAAGCTTGGGCAGCCGGGTTAGTTGCTTTGTCCGTACCGGGTTTGTCAATAGCCGTCTTGGCTTGGATTTTGACTTCCTCGTACCACAGATCATGGTGTTGCTCAGCCCAGCTGGAATCCACCTTGCCCGAAATCATCCCTTCAAAAGCACCTTCCGTTCCTAGGGTGCCGATATAGATATGGCCCAGCGCGCCAACGATCAATAATGCCGCGGTCAGTGTATGAACCATATGCGATAGCTGCAGCATAACCCTTTCCGTACCCAGGTTCGGAAAATCCAGCGCCAAACCTGATACAGAAACACCGATTCCCGCAATGCTAAGCAGCCAAAACCAGGCTTTCTCACCGCCATTCATACGTTCAGCAGAAGGGTGTACGGAACCGACCAGTCCTCCAAAGTCCTTGAACCACTGAATATCGATTTTGTTGGGTATATTATCTCTGAGCCAGTTAACGATCATCAGCAACAACCCGACGATAAACAACGGCCCGGCATAATTGTGAATCAATTTTGCGAACTCCGCATAAAGCGCAAAGATTTCGTGGCCCAGCAACGGTATCAGCAGCGCGCGTCCAAATAAAAGGCTTAGACCGGTCAGTGTCAGCCCGACAAACAGCAACGCAGTATACCAGTGCAGCACGCGTTCGCCGATGCTCCACCGACTCACCAGCTCCCCAGTACGCGGGTGGGTCAATTTCACCTTACCGCGCCAAAGAAAAAAGCATCCCAATGCGAATACCGTCGCGGCTATCATCCAGGCGCTTAACGCTGCTATGGGTCCATTACGAAGCTGTCGCCAGTTTTGCCCGGATCCCTGGATCAGCACGTCAGTCTCCTGACCCGTGACAGCCGTGTATCCGGATAATCCTTCGCGAACTTTGCGATAATAATCCGCAATAGGATTCGTGGTTTCAGCCGCAAACGTAGAGAGTTCCATACCCGGCATCCACAATGCCAACGTGGACAGCAATAAAATCGCCAGACAGACTACCAGGATGTTGTGTGCCGTACGGCGTGGCTTTATAGTGCGTCTCATTGTTCTTGGTTGAAAATTGATTGTACCTGTCACCGATCTGTCTGCACCAGTTGAAATCGCTGATTCAGTTTCTCAGAACGTGTCTTTGGGTCATCCTGATGTTTATCGATGCGCCCTTTGTACACGTGGGATTTATGTAATGTGATGTCCAAATCTTCATAGCAACCGGTTAAGCCGTTCGCGCTTAGGAATATGATAAATGCGACATTGAATCTATGCTTCATGGCGGTCAATCTTTATACGCGGTACCCCATCCCCACGCCCCCGAAGCCTCACCCGATGAACTACCTTGCCGATGCCCGGCCCGGCGCACAACGCGTTCGCGAAACAGGTCAGCAACAATATCTCCGTCACCCGCCAGAAGCGACTTGGTCGAGCACATTTCAGCGCACAACGGTAACTTGCCTTCCGCGAGCCGGTTGCGGCCGTATTTTTCGAATTCTTCTTGCGAGTTGTCTGCCTCGGGCCCACCTGCGCAAAACGTGCATTTGTCCATTTTACCGCGCGCACCGAAGGCGCCCTGCTGCGGGTATTGCGGCGCGCCGAAGGGGCAGGCATAAAAACAATAGCCACAACCAATGCATAAATCCTTGTCGTGCAGGACGACCCCATCGTCCGTCGTATAAAAACAATCAACCGGGCAAACCGCTGCGCACGGCGCATCAGAGCAATGCATGCAGGCGACTGAGATGGTTTTTTCCCCAGGTTCACCATCATCTATAGTCACAACTCTGCGCCGATTGATCCCCCAGGGGACTTCGTTCTCGTTTTTGCAGGCCGTTACGCAGGCATTGCATTCTATGCAGCGCTCTTCGTCACATAAAAACTTCATACGGGCCATAGTAAATCCTCTTCAGTTAGGCCTTACGCAACCGGCACAACGACGCCTTGGTTTCCTGCATCGCGGTCACTGAATCATAGCCGTAGGTAAACACGGTGTTACACGATTCACCCAAGACATACGGCCCAGTGGATTCCGGATATTTGGAGCGAAAATCTTCGCCTTGATATTCACCCGCAAAGTGGAAGGGCATAAACACCAAACCCGGTGGAACCCGCTCGGTAACAAAGGCCATCACGTTAATTTTGCCGCCCTCGGGGCCCTCAACCCAAACACGGCCTTTGTGCCGAATATCGTTGTTGTTAGCATCTACAGGATTGATCTCCACGAACATATCCTGCTGCAATTCCGCGAGCCAGGGATTCGATCGGGTCTCGTCGCCACCACCTTCGTATTCAACCAAGCGTCCGCTGGTCATGATCAGCGGGTAATCCTGGCTGAAGTCCTTCGCTTGTATCGACGCGTAGCGCGTCGGCAAACGGAAAAACCGGCGGCGATCTTCATAGGTTGGGAAGCTTTCAACCAAGTCCCGCCTATTCGTATAAAGCGGTTCCCGGTGGATCGGAACAGGATCCGGAAACTGCCACACTACGCAACGTGCTTTAGCATTACCGAAGGGTGCGCAACCGTGCTCAATGGCCACGCGTTGAATTCCGCCAGACCGGTCGGTTTTCCAGTTGTTACCTTCCGCAAGTTGCTTCTCGTGATCTGTAAGATCATCCCACCAGCCTAAATGCTTTAACAATTCGGCACTAAATTCTGGATACCCGTCCTTTATGTCGGAATCCTTGGTCCAGGTATTTTCAGCCAGCAAATTCACGCCCTCCCGTTCGATACCAAAACGGGCGCGAAACGGCAGGCCACCATCGGCCACGGTCTTACTTAAATCATACAAAAGTGGTGTGCCGGGATGTTTCATGTCCGCGCTACCCCAGCAAGGCCACGGCAAACCGAAGTATTCGCCATCGCAAGGACCGCCTTTGGCTTTTAAGGTTGTGGTGTCGAAGGTATGCCAATTTTGCTGGTGCAGCTTGATGCGTTCCGGTGTCTGGCCGGTATAGCCGATGGTCCAGGCACCTTTGTTGTATTCCTTAGTGATATCTTCGATCTTGGGTTCGTTGTTTTCGACCTGGATGTGTTTGGTTAATCGATCCGCGAAACCAAATTTCTTGGCAAACAGATACATGATGGTGTGGTCGGGTTTGGACTCAAACAAGGGTTCAATGACCCTGTCCCGCCACTGCAACGAGCGGTTCGAAGACGTCAAAGAACCGCTTGTTTCGAATTGGGTTGCCGCCGGCAGCAGATAGGTATTTTCCTTGCGATCATGCAGCACTGCCGCATTGGTCGGATAGGGATCTATAACCACGAGGATATCCAATTTCTCCATGGCTTGTTTCATTTCCGGCGAACGCACCTGGCTATTGGGCGCGTGCCCCCAAAATACCATGCCTTTCAGACTGTCGCGTTGCGAAATATTCGCCTTATCTTCGAGAACGCCATCGATCCACCTTGATACCGGGATACCATTCATAAACATGGGCTTATTGGTTTTACCGGTGCCGTCGTCATAGTCGCCGGCTTCGAAACGGTTAGCCAACCAGTCGTAGTCAATATCCCATACTTTGGCCCAATGCTTCCAGGCATTCTCGGAAAGGCCGTAATACGCAGGCAGCGTATGCGTGTTGGGGCCAAGATCGGTTGCGCCTTGGACATTGTCGTGCCCACGGAAAATGTTAGTACCGCCGCCCGCTACGCCCATGTTCCCCAGCGCCAGTTGAAAAATACAATAGGCTCGCGTGTTATTGTTACCGATGGTGTGCTGGGTCCCCCCCATGCACCAAATAAATGTGCCGGGTCGATTGTCCGCCATGGTTTTCGTCGCTTGCAACAATTCAGATTCCGCAACACCGGTCACCTTTTCCACATTTGCGGGCGTCCATTTGGCGACTTCTTTGCGAACCTCATCCATGCCATAAACACGCTGGTCGATAAATTCCGTATCTTCCCAACCGTTGCTGAAGACGTGCCAAAGCATGCCCCAGATCAACGGCACATCCGTGCCGGGCCGCAAGCGTATATGCTGATCGGCGTGCGCCGCGGTCCGGGTAAAGCGCGGATCGATAACGATCATTGGCGCGCCCTTTTCTTTAGCCCTGAACAAATGTTGCATCGATACCGGATGTGCTTCGGCCGGGTTCCCACCAATAATCAAAATCGCTTTGGTATTGTGGATATCGTTGTAGGAATTGGTCATTGCCCCATAGCCCCAGGTATTGGCAACCCCCGCAACTGTCGTCGAATGACATATTCTGGCCTGGTGATCAATATTATTAGAACCCCACAAGGCCGCGAATTTTCGGAATAAATAAGCCTGTTCGTTACTGTGTTTGGAAGAACCTAACCAATAAACCGAATCCGGACCGGACTGCTTGCGTATGGCTAATAATCGATCGCCAATCTCGTCTATGGCTTGCTCCCAGGTTATTTTTTGCCATTTGCCGTCGACCTGTTTCATCGGGTACTTCAAGCGTTTATCACCATGGCCGTGCTCGCGTACAGAAGCACCTTTGGCACAATGCGCGCCCAAGTTAAACGGATGGTCGAATGCGGGTTCCTGGCCAATCCAGACCCCGTTTTGGACTTCTGCGACGATGCCACAACCTACAGAACAATGGGTGCATACACTGCGCACCTCTGTAACTGGAGCGGATTCATCCACACCTTCCGGTTTAGCCTCTACTTTTTCCATCATGGTCAAAGGCAAGATGCCACCGATTGCAGCCGCACCCGCGGCCAATCCTGAATTTTTGAGGAATGTGCGGCGATCGACCCCGTGTCCTATACGTTGTCCTGGTCCGCGAACTGAATCCCGATTTACCTCAGTAGTGGAAGTGGAAGCACTGCGCCGGAAAATTTTCATGGGGATGCCTTCAAACTTGCTGATTAAAAGCGCGCTTTTTCATAATACTTTTTGATATGGTCGGTCTCCCGATACCCCTTGCCGTCTTCGTTTGCGGGATCAACTGGTTGCTTATCCGAAAGTTTCGGTGCGGCTTTCGCAACACTAGTAATTACAACTGTGCTAGGGATTACCGCGAGCAGACGCTTGATAAATTTTCTGCGGCCCTGAGCCTCAGCAGTGGTGTTTTTAGCCATACTGTTCCTCTCATGCACTACGCGTTTTCGGGTGTGGTGAAACCACCCAAGGTATTTGGGTCCACTCTAGCTTAGAGTTATTAGGTATTACAACTATTAAAACACCACCCGCACTGTAACCGCTCAGATTTCGGAAAATGCTAATTCAGAGCGCAGAAACGCGAGCCCTAGTTGACCCACTGAGCGGTAGAATCGTGCTGATTCTGCTGCTTTTATATCATCGAATAAGGACACCATCCACGGTTTGATATGTCTATCGAAAAAACCATATTGGTTATCATCGCCCGCTTCGATCAAAATACTCATAACCTCGAGTAAAGCCGCCGCATGATCCTCCGGCTCATGGGTATCCGCCCGCCGTTGGATCCCCAAACGGCGCAGGTCATCGCGCAATGCCGCCAGCGGTTTTTCCATCAAAAATCCAGTCAGATACCAGGACGCGTACGGCATAACCTCACCCCGGGTCATACCGATAAACAAAAGATTGTATTCATCTTTTACAGACCCCGTGGACACTTCGCAAGCAGCCTCGGCCAATAGCCCCCAAACACCGGATAGTGAACCTGTTGAGGAATTATTCGCTTCACCCAGTACGCGTAATTGGGTTAACACAGCATCGGTCGGCGGTACCGCTAGAAGATTGGCGAGCAGCCTGTAGGTGTTGACGCGCCATTGTTCTTCGGACGGCAGCGCTTGCGGGTCACGTTTTCGATGCGACATTAGCTGTGCCGGATTGGCTAAATTGATCTTTTACACGACACTCTTCACACATCATCAGCCGACGGCTATCCTTCCCCTGGAACATCGGATGTGCGCTAAGTTTTTCGGAGATAACATTGATCATTTTTTGGGTGGCAAAGGGTATGCCGCATTCCACGCAGCAAAATGGGGCTTCCTCGTATAGCAAGCGTTTTTTACGCGCTGTATTGCTATCGTACAAATAGCGCGCATTAAGCGAAATCGCGTTTTCAGGGCAAGCCGTTTCGCATATCCCGCACTGGACGCAATTGGCTTCTATGAACCCCAACTTAGGTTCGTCG
Source organism: uncultured Methylococcaceae bacterium (assembly GCA_964626505.1). Classification (GTDB taxonomy): domain Bacteria; phylum Pseudomonadota; class Gammaproteobacteria; order Methylococcales; family UBA1147; genus CAZUGA01. The sequence continues at coordinate 1,674 of CAZVFR010000160.1, read as the reverse complement.
GGACCGTCTTCCAACGCGTGTTCCGGACAAACCGAAACGCAGGACATGCAAAGCGTGCAGAGCTTTGTATCAACCACAATTTCCCCGAACGGCGCATGCGTCGGTAAACTTTTAGACGGCTGAATCGGGTTGTTCGTTTCGATTAAATGGTCCACGGCCAAGCGAAGAACGCCTCGCTTGTCATCGTTACCCGCAAACTTTGCCGTGGATTTACTGGCGCCCCGAGACCGAATCCGTGTGTTAATGATGATATCTTGCAGAGAATCCACCAACTTCAATGTAACGTTTATTTTATTTATGCCACTAAGAATTTCATTAGCAGATTCCAGTTGAGACTGTATTGCCCGCATTGAATGCTGGGTTGTCTCACCGGTTGCCAAAATCAAAACACCGGCCGCGCCATACGCCAGCGCCGCAAGCCAGATCTCAATCCCGACGGAACCGAGACCCTCTACTTCGTAAGTAAGAATGTTAATTGGCAATGAATCGGCGTTCTCAGCCAACCATTGACGCCCTTGCACATCATCGTGAAATAAAACTACGGGTACTTTTCCACCTGCTGCTGCATACGCAATCAACATCTGTCGAAGTCGGTTTAACGTGTCTTCCGGATAAGGGTAAGCAAATCGAAGGGCGCCGGACGGACAAACCATGGTACAGTCTCCACAGCCTTGGCACAAATGAGGATCTATTTGGATCTCACGTCCTAAAGACTGTATCGCTCCAGTCGCACAAGCTGTGATGCAATTGTCGCAACCTTGAATAGCAGATGAAGAATGGGCACAAATATCCCGGTTCAATTCGAAATATTTTGGCTTGTCAAACTCGCCAACCCAATCGGGTAGTTGTGCGATATTCGCCGCAACATCGTGCTGATTAAGACCCGGAACAAAGCAGCCAACCGGCGGGATCGAAGAGAGTGTCGTGAAGTCCTGGATTAGATTCAGAATGAGGTCAAAACCCGTGTCTGGAGCAGCTAACTTTTGGTTGGTTGAAATTTCCGTGCCCCGATACTTAGCCGTAACATAGAATGCGCCCAAGTAGCCATTAATATTTATATCTGAGACATGATCCAAGTAGGCAATGCGCCGATCCGACAGATTTTTCACCAAAGCGGATGGGCAGTCGTTCGGCAGTAACGCAAAACATGCCTGGTTCTTCGGTAAGTCGAGTAAAAACTCTTCGAGTTGGGACGCATCCGCGAGGATCAACAAAGTGCCTTCCGATCTATAACTGACCAGCGTAGTCGGCCGAAGCGAATATTGTTCGTACGCCACGCGCGCAGCATGGGATGGCATTGTGACGCCACCAGCCTGTGAGGGGAAAGATTTATCGGTCGGCTCGGTCACGGCTACGCTTTACCGCCTGCCTCCTCGTCTTCCGGCGACTCGGCATTATGACTCGAAGGAAAAGCACTGTTTGACTGCTCATCATGCAATCCAGCCAGTTTACCTTCAGCCTTCATATCGGCATTAGCTATTCGATCACCGAGTTCACCAGTCACGCGCCGCATCTCTTGGGTTATCAACTCACCGCGCGGGGCAAAATAAGTGCAATCATCGTCATATTCGTTCAGCCCGTCCAATACCGAAAACCCGGGTTTCCGAAACAGCTTTCTTAACGCCAGCGGACTCAATATTTTATCAAAATCTAGGTCAACTTCGGAACCTTCAC
>CAZVFR010000159.1:0-8386 GCA_964626505.1 uncultured Methylococcaceae bacterium | reverse complement strand
AATTTCATCTTCATGAGCACCTGCTTAGGGCGCTTGATAAACTCGGTATTGAACACCCGACCCCAGTGCAGTCCAAGGCTATTCCGGTTGCGCTTGAAAAAAAAGATCTGTTAGTCAGCGCTGAGACCGGTAGCGGCAAGACTGTCGCATTTCTATTACCCACGTTGCATTCACTGTTGAACCACCCGGATACGCTAGCTGGAACCCGAGTGCTCGTTTTGGTTCCGACGCGTGAGTTGGGTCGTCAAATTATGCAGCATGGTTTGGCTCTGGCGAGTTACACGCAACTTAGAATGGGCCTGATTATCGGCGGTGAGAGTTTTACCAAACAAAAGGCACTGTTGCGTAAGAATCCAGAAATTATCATTGCCACGCCGGGTAGGATGGTCGAGCACTTGGAACGCGGCACACCTAATTTTGACGATCTTGAAATATTGATCTTGGATGAAGCTGATCGCATGCTGGATATGGGGTTCAGCGAAGATGTATTGAATATTGCGGCCCAATGCAACACACAGCGTCAAACCTTGCTTTTTTCCGCTACGCTGAGTCACAAAGGCGTTAAGCGCATCGCGTCGCAAATCATGCAGGATGCTACGGTTATTACGCTCAATACCATTAGAGATAAACATGCGAATATTCGACAACAACTGATACTGGCCGATAACAACGGGCATAAAGGGCAACTTGTGAAGTGGTTGCTGGAACACGAAACCTTCGGCAAAGCATTGATTTTTGCGAATACCAAGGTCGAATCAGAACGGATTTATGCCGAGCTGTCTGAGACCAAAGTATCAGTGGGACTGTTGCACGGTGATTTGGATCAGCGACAGCGTAACCAAGTAATGAAACGTTTGCATTCAGGCGAAGTCGGTGTGCTGATTGCGACGGATGTCGCCGCGCGCGGTCTGGACGTTCAAGATATCGATTTGGTGATTAACTTCGATATGGCCAAAAGCGGCAAAGACTATGTGCACCGAATCGGGCGCACGGGTAGAGCAGGCCGCAAGGGTTTGGCGGTATCGCTGATCGGGCATCGAGAATGGAATTTGATGATTGGTATCGAACGTTTCTTAAATCAACGCTTTTCGCGCCGCACGATTGCCGAATTGGAAGGCCAGTATACGGGGCCCAAGAAGCTGAAGAAATCCGGGAAAATGGTTGGGTCTAAAAAGAAAAAGTCCAAAAGTCGCCTGTCAACCAAGAGTGAAAAGGGCCGGATAAATGCTAAAAAATCCGGGAAAACTCGAATTGCGGTTCAGCAGTCAACGGGATCGAGTAAGGCCGAAACCAGCAAGGTTAAGAGTGGTAGCGTTTGGGCGCGGGTTAAAAAGACTAATGGGTAAATTATGTGGGCTCGTCCTGTCCTTTAATCATGGGATGTTACCCTGGCTTGCATTTATCATCAGACTGACAAGCCCTCGCTTGATCTTTGTTCTCACTTAGCTTACTTCGCCAATAGCTCGATCTTATACCCGTCCGGATCTTCCACAAAAGCGATAACCGTATTGCCGTGCTGCATGGGACCGGCTTCGCGAATGACTTTACCGCCTTGTTCCCGGATACGGTCGACTGCTTGGTAGACGTCATCAACCGCTATGGCCAGGTGTCCGAATGCGTTACCGTGATCGTAACTGTCGGTATCCCAGTTGTGGGTCAGTTCGATTACGCTATTCTCATCTTCGCTGCCATAACCCATGAACGCCAGCGTGAATTTACCGTCGGGGTAATCTTTTTCGCGCAACAGTTTCATGCCGAGTAGATTGGCATAAAAATCTTTGGACTTCTCAAGGCTCCCCACGCGAATCATCGTATGTAGCAAGCGCAACTTAGTTTCCTCCCACGTGGTGCTTTACCGGTCGACCTGCATAATTATGCCAATACAAGCCATCGTATGATTGGTTATATTGAAAGCGGCTTTATGCGCTTCTTTGGCCGAACCAAAAGCCTCCTTGGTTGCTTCCAGCGCGGGACGAAAATCCTCCGTTGGGTCAACGCGTACTAGTTTGGCGTATGCGCCTATAATTTTTGTATAGCTTGGAGAACCCGGAAAACCGGGGGCATCTCCTGAAATTTTGCTGGTTACGCAGTCCGCCATTTCTTCGGGGTCTATTTTATAGTCAGCTATATCCTGGTCTTGCGCAAATTTTGTGTGTAGGCGAGCTTCCAACTCGTCTCGTTCTTTGCTGCAACCGACGGCTATCGAGGCCGCGAACAGCATTATTAATAATCGTTTCATGCGTTGTCCTGCGAATTCTAAAAGTTAACGGTAGAGAGTCGCCACAAGCTTCGATTCTGCATATTGGGCGAATAAACCATCCATTATACTATGACTTCAGTTCAACAGTGAGATTACGTTGAATTGGCTTGGGATCTGTAGCACTGTAATCAATCCGGTGTTCAGTCAGGATGTCGTTCGATTCGTGTTGCAAAGATTGCTGAGTTGTGCGAATTCCTGGACTGTGAGCGTTTCAGCACGTGCTTCGGGATCTATTTCGAGCGAGCGCAATTCATCCTCCGACAAAAATGACCGTATAGAGTTTCGCAAGGTTTTGCGGCGTTGTGAAAATGCCTGGGTTACCAGCTCTCGGAAAATCGTAAAGTTTTCTACCTGTGCGTGGGGATGGTCATGCGGTGCCAAACGCACGATTGCAGACGAAACCTTGGGCTGTGGTGAAAAATTTTCTGCGCCGACTTCGAACAATTTCTCAGCCTGGCAATGGTATTGCATCATGATACTAAGCTTCCCATAAATTTTACTGCCGGGTAGGGCGCAGAGACGATTGACGACTTCATTCTGGAGCATGAAATGCATATCGTGAATATCCGATGCGTGTTCCATCAAATGGAAAAGCAGCGGTGTGGAGACATTGTAGGGCAGATTTCCGACGATGCGTAGCTTCTCGCCGGGTCGGACCAGCGCTGAATAGTTGAAATTCAAAGCGTCTGTGCTATGAATGGTCATGCCATTTAGATCGCCGAATTGCGCGTCCAACAGTTTTACCAAATCGCGGTCCAGTTCAATAATATCCATTTTTTGACATTGTCCGACGAGCTCACGGGTTAGTGCACCCTTGCCTGGCCCGATTTCTACGATGTGGTCGTTACATTGCGCATTGATCATCGAGATTATGTCGTTGATGACGCCGTGATTGTGCAGGAAATTTTGACCAAAGCGTTTGCGTGCGCGGTGTGTCATCGGGTTAATCTGGGAGTCGTTGCTTGAAGGCAAGATAATGATGGTATTTCAACCCGGCCGACTTTATTGGACCGCTTAAGTTTAAAAAATATGTGAATTTGCTGATAGCGGCAGCGATGCTGCTTTAGCATCCTGCGCGCCTTTGCTCCAAAGAGCGTATTGAAATTTTAGTGTTTTGGCTCATTTCCATCGCCGAGTGTATCGCATAATCCAGGCTACCCAAGTCGATCTGGCCGGATCCAGCCAGGTCGATAGCCGTTCCGTGATCAACCGATGTGCGAATGATTGGCAGCCCCAAGGTGATGTTAACCGCGTTTCCGAATCCCGCATATTTGAGTACCGGCAGGCCTTGATCGTGGAACATGGCCAACACGGCGTCCGCGTTGTTGAGATATTTGGGTGTGAATATTGTGTCCGCGGGTAGTGGTCCGATCAGTTGCAAACCGTCTTCACGTAGTTCGCGCAATGCCGGCTCAATTATTTCGATCTCTTCTCGGCCTAGATAGCCGTTTTCTCCAGCGTGCGGATTAAGTCCGCAAACCAGAATTTTAGGGCTCATAATGCCGAAACGTTGCTCAAGGTCGTGGTTTAGAGAAGTTAATACGCTGCGCAACAGGTCGTGAGTAATGGCTTGGCTGACCTTAGCTAATGGAAGATGAGTGGTTGCGAGCGCTACACGCAATCCGGGTGTTGACAACATCATAACCGGATGTCCGCCCGTATTGCTTGCGATGTGTTCTGTATGGCCGGTAAAAGTTATGCCGGCATCGTTGATAATGCCTTTGTGAACGGGACCTGTAACCATCGCGTCGAATAGCCCGGCAAGGCAGCCTTTGGTGGCAAGGTCGATGGTTTTAAGAACATAGGCCGCGTTGTTTGCATTGAGTAGCCCAGGCACTTCTTGAGATGCAAGGCTGGCCGGCATTATTTTAAGGGTGCCTGGTGCGTGTGGTTTGGCTGCCTGGATTTTGTTAAATTCCAGGATCTTCAGTTTAGCGCCCAGCTGTTTGGCTCTTCGTGATAACAAATCTGGATCGCAAATCGCAACCAATTCACAAGGCCAGTCTTTGCTTGCAATCAGTATGCATAGATCGGGGCCTATTCCTGCGGGTTCGCCAGGGGTAAGCGCGATTCGGGGGGTATTAGGTACCGACATGAGAGTAACGACCAAATTCGATCAAAGTATTATTTAATTGCCGAATTACACTTTATCCAAGCGAATCTCCACGTAGGCTTCGTTACGCAACTGGCGTAGCCAGAGTTCTGTTTCCTCTTCAATCTTTTGTTTACGGATTTCTTCGCGCGCCTGATTTTTTTGATATTCGGATGTGTTGTCGTGTTCTGCTCGTTCGAGAACCTGGATCAGATGCCAACCGAATTGCGTTTGGACGGGCTGGCTTATGTGCCCAGGCTCAAGCTTTGCCATAGCTTCCTCAAATTGAGGTACAAAGGCGCCGGGGTTGGTCCAACCAAGGCCTCCGCCTTTGAGGGCCGAGCCCTTGTCGTCGGAATGCGAGCGCGCCAACTTGGAAAAATCATCGCCGTCCACGATGCGTTCACGCAAGCCAACGAGTTTCTTGCGTGCATCTTCGTCACTATACAGGTCGGAGGTTTTGAGGAGGATGTGTCTGACATTGGTTTGCACGACTACGTGTTTTTCGATGCCTTTAAGCTCTATCATTTTGATGATGTGAAATCCACTTGCGCTTCGGATAGGCCCTTGAATTTCGCCTTGCTGCATACTTGAGACATAATCAACGAATATTGTCGGTACCTGGCTCAGCCTGCGCCAACCCAGGTCGCCACCGTTTAAGGTCTGGGAGCCGTCCGAAAAACTGATCGCGGATTGTTTGAAATCTTTGCCGCTTCCTAATTCCGCAACGACTTGCTCGGCACGATTCCGGGCCTGTTGAATTTGTGTTGGAGATGCGGCTTCGGGTGTTGCGATTAGGATGTGTGCCAAATGAAATTGGATGTTCTGATCCAGCCCCGCCTTGCCCTGGGTTTCGAGAAAATGTTGAACCTCATGGTCGCTAACCGTGATGCGGTTGTGAATCAATCGGTTACGCAGTTGATTCATGATGAGTTCGTTGCGCATTTCATCCAAAAAATCTGAATAATTCATGCCTTCTGATCGCAGAACGTTGCGGAATTCTTCTGGTGACATATTGTTTTGTCGGGCCAATTGGATCATGGAGCGTTGCAGAGTTTGGTCGTCAACGGTCATGCCTGCTCGTTCTGCGTGCTGTAGCTGTAGTTTGGTGATAATCATGCGTTCCAGCACTTGCTGACGTATTACGTCCGCGGATGGAAGTTGCGTGCCTGAAGCTGCCAGTTTGCTGGTGATATTATAAATTTGGTAATTAAGTTCGCTCTCTAAAATAACGCCGTCTTCAACAACCGCAACAATGCGGTTTATATCCATCGCGTTTATAACAGGCACGTAGCCAATGAATAGCCACACGGTGACCAGAAGGAAGTCGAGATAACGGTTGTTTTTTCTGTGGTTCATCGGGTAGTATGTTGTTTTTGGTCGGCTTGTAATGCGGCGTATGAAGGGCACCGCTATTAATTCGTGAATAAGCATCTTGAGTTCAAAATTTCCAAGTGCTACGTTGCTCAGTGTTCCTAATAAAATAACTATTCCAAACACTTAGCGCCTTGCTCTTGAAAATGTTGAATCTCAATCTTTCTTACCCAGAATTAATAGAGGTGCCCATAACAACAGAGTTCTGAATCTAGGCTAAGTTCAATTGAAAAGTCTTCATTCGGGCGCTTCGTAACCGGAAATATTACGTTCCAAAAATTGGTCTACATTATCGCCGAAACTGGAAAAGCCTTTGAGTTCCAGTTGCACAAAAACACCGGTGTTAGTACTCGAGTTGGTTAAAATTCTCCCGCTAGTCGTTTGTATCCAATGACGGCCGATGATTCGGAATCGCCAACAACAACTTTCTTTTTCTATCCCCAGAAAGCTTTCTGTGACCTTATTGTCCAACAGCGAATATTGTAGCCGTCCAATCCCAGAAATACCCGCGAACAATGGCCAGCGGAAGGAACCATCGGCTTGATCGATCAAACCCCTAGGTACTTGTAAATTATTGATTTGGTTGGTAATACTGTTAGATCGCCGAAAACGGTAAGCCAAGTTCAGGATACGGTTTGAATTGTCCTGATATTGCAGCGATGCAAGCCCGCGAGCGATTTTCCCCTGATAAGGATTCCACTGCAGACCGGACCGAAACGATAGGTTGTCCGTGATTTGGCCATTTAGCTCACCTACGATATTCGAGGTGGTATCGGTTTCGGGTGCTTGATTTGGGACCAGGCCGACATTACGGTCGGCGAAATATACGATGGTACCGATTGTTCCGTCCAGCCGTTGTCTTCCGGTATCTGGTTCCAGAATACGCGAGGTTAGCGCGATTGAAACCTGGTTGGCGTCGCCGATGCGGTCGGCACTGTTGAAGCGGTTATCCCGGAATAGACTCAATAGGGTGAAATCGAATGCCGAGGTGTCAAATAAAGGTATATCGTCTTGGTTGGTATCGGGGATATAAAGATAATAGATACGTGGTTCCAAAGTCTGAATCAGTTCCGCATCGCCGAGTGTGAATTCCCGGTCAAAATTAAACCCGCTGTCGAGTGATACGATGGGTAATAATCGGCTGATGCTGGTGGGTGTCCCAGTAGGTTCACTATGCAGCAGGTATTGTGTAAATTGAACCGCTACGCCTGGGTCCAGATAAGCTCCAGCCGTTGCTATAGGCCAGTTCAACCGGGGTTTGAAATCGAAGCGGTTCCCCGTAACCGTGTTGCTGCGCTGAAAATTGACGTATTCGCCTTCGAACCGAAATATTCCATCCGTATCGCCGAGTCGTTGGTTTGCATGCATAAGTACTTGCGGCAGGCGACGGTAAGGCCGTTGATTAGATGGGATATTTGGGTCGATTGTTTGATAGTTTTCCAGACGTGTGAGAATGGATAGACCTGATACGCCAAACCGCAGATTTGCCTGGCTTCTAAGGTGACTGAAATTGGTAAAGCTCAGCGCGTTGCCGATATCGTCGATATAGTTTTGATCGGAAACGTAGTTGATGTCCAGATCGGCTTTTAAACTGCGTGTGAAACGGGTTGAGTTGAGGATGGAAAATGCGCCACGTGTTTTGTTGCTGGCGATATCGTAAGGAATGAATTCACCGGTGATGTGCCCTTCCGTCATTTCGTTTAGGTAGCGGAATTCTCCGCCGATCAGAAAGCCCCGGCGAGTCATATAACGGGATTCAATAATCGCATCGTAATTTGGCGCGATGTTCCAGTAGTAAGGTATCGATAAATCAAAACCCGTGCTGTCGTTAGAGCCGAACGAAGGGTTAAGAATACCGGATTTGCGTCGGTCATCAATGGGAAACTCGATATAGGGTACGTAAAAAATAGGATACCCAGAGGCCTCTAGCCAAGCGTTGGTTGCGGTTCCGGTACCTTCACTACGATCGAGTTCCAGTGTTCCGGCTTCCAGTGTCCAATCCTGATTGCCGGGTGCGCAAGTTGTATACGAAGCATCCCAGTACCGGGTCAACGTTTTGCTTTCCATATCGGCCAACTTGGCGGCACCGCGTGCAGGCACTGCACCATAAATAAATTGTGCGTTGCGCAAACGGCCTTGATTAGTATCCAGATTTAAAAACGCGCTGTCGCTATACAGAGAAAAATCCTGGTCTCTGTAATGAACGTTTTCACGCGCGTTCAATATCATCGATTTAGAATTGTAAGTCGCGTAATCAGCAAAGATTTTCTGGTCTGCACGTGTTACGTCCACGTTTCCGGACAGCGTAATGATTTCTTTTTGATAAATGTCACTGTAATCCGCGTTCACATCTACCGGCGCTGTTTCCCGCGTTTGTTTCGAAATTCTCGGGGCTGGTGGCCCTAGTTTGCTAGTGCATTGGCCCCATGGGTTGCGCGGAATTTTTGCCACCATGCCGCGAAACAGCATTTCTTCGCGGTTCGAGTAGGTCGGTGTTGCGAATAGTGGCGCGTCAATTTCGCTTACCGGATGCGCCTGACCGGCCGGGTCCGCACCGTCTAGTTTGCAATTCCAACCGATGTCGCTGGCATCTGACTCGCATGACCAACCGGGTTGTTTTGCAAGGGCTGGTGATTTGCGTGGGCTAGCGTCGATATCAA
>CAZVFR010000158.1:0-8409 GCA_964626505.1 uncultured Methylococcaceae bacterium | reverse complement strand
CTGCCCGGGATAGAATTGCAATGCCTGCCGTGGCGCTCTGACCACAACTTCGATGATCGTTGGCGTCAAGCGATTAACTTCCTGTACTGTGGCCAATAATTGATCATCCAAGGTATTGAATAAAGCCGTCAACGCCTGTTCCCGCTGTGGCTGGTCAGCAGACTGCAGCGATTCAATCTCTTTACTGAACAATCGAGTGACATAGGGATAGCCATCCTTAGCGCTGGCCATGGCTTTGACCACATTGCCCGCGTACACAGGGTGATTGTCCCCATAAAACGAAATAAATTTTCCGTCCTTTCGGTACGATGTCAACGGCGCGGGTGTGCCGATTTTGGGCCCACCGGGATCGTGCATCGCAACCAACTCAAAGTCTCCATCACTCCAATTGGGTTCGTAGCGTTGAAAGAATTTTGCATCCATCTCGAAAGTCCCGGGATGTTCGCTTTCGTAAATTGTATTCGGCGAGGTGCCGGCTGCGACATATAGACTCCGCAGCGGGACTTCAACCTTTTTTCCGGAACTAGTCCAACGATCGCCGTCCTGAACCATTTTTTCGAAACGAACCGCTGCTAGATGCTGGTATTGATCGGTGATGGCTTCTTCGGGACTCATCCCCTGCGCCCACGCAATGCCTTCTTCGAGTGCTTTGGCGATCTCTTCGTGATTCTGCAGATAAGCCGGCGCATTTTTGATACCCTTGCGGTAAAACAGCGTAACTCCGCCCCATTCTTGTATCAGAGGTTGGAAATTGGGTAATTCTCCGGCTGTCTCGGCGCGCGTGCGCTCATCCCGAATCGCAGCGCCATGCGCTAAAAATTCATCGAGTATTTGTTTTTCTTCTTCGTCGTAACGCGACAGCACCGCATCCTCACCATACTCAGCAACCAATTGTTCATACCGGCGTAATACCTTTTCCACCTGGACCGGGTAATAAGCCACCAATTCCGTCGCCGTATCGATCGCAGTCAAACCGCCACCAATTACCCCAGCCGGCAACCGTACCTGCAAGTTAGCCAGCGAAGAATGCTTGGCGGCACCCGTGAGTTGCAAGGCCATCAGGAAATCCGAGGCTTTGCGTATGCCGCGAATTAAATTGTTTTTCAGCCCGATTATCGTCGGTTTACCCGCACCACTAGACACGGCAATATGGTCGAATCCAAGCGACCACGCGTCATCGATACTTAAGGTCCCACCAAACCTAACACCACCATAGGCTTTAAAGGTTTTTCTGCGTGCCAACGTCAGGTAGATAACTTTGAGAAAGTTTTTGTCCCACCTGACAGTGATCCCGTACTCCGCAACACCACCAAAACCAGCCAATATGCGCTTGTCCAAATCTTCATAGAGCTCCGAAAAATTCTTGATCGGTTTGGGCGGACACTCCGCCGTACCCACCAATTCCTGAGGCAGGGGTTCAATTTTGAGCGCATCGATGCCGACCACCCCGAAACCTTCGTTGATCAAATAATGCGACAAGGTATATCCGGATGGACCCAGACCCGTAACCAGAACGTTTTTGCCATTGTAGGGCAAGGCATGCGGCCGTTTGATGTTGAGTGGATTCCAGCGCGCCAACAAACTGTACATTTCGAAACCGTAGGGCATAAACAATACATCGGTCAGTGCACTGGTTTCAATTTGAGGAATATCTACGGGCTGGGTTTTCTGATAAATACAACCTTTCATGCAATCATTACAAATCCGATGCCCGGTACCCGGACACATTGGATTGTCAATCACGATCAGCGCCAACGCGCCTATGTTGTCACCTTGCCGCTTGAGCAAGTGCATTTCGGATATTTTCTCGTCCAGGGGACAACCGGTAATATTGACGCCCAGGGGATTAACCTTGAAACCGGCGTCTTTTTTGTTGCGCATACCTTTTGAACACGAATCGGTATCGCGCTCATGGCAATAAATACAGTGATCGACCTCATACAACACTTCGCGTTGGTCGTAGCGCTTATCAGTCAACGCGAAACCATCTCGCCGTCGGCGAGATTGCAGCGGTCCCATCAATGTCGAAAAGCCATTTCTTTCGTGGACATCAAATTCCACAAGATGCCCAAAATTGGTACGCGCGGGTTTTTTGTACGACACCCAGTCGATAACCAAGCGGCTAAGCACCGTATCCCCCGCAGCCGCATGCACCCAACGCTGGATCCAATCAAAGATCGCGTCGCTGAACTCCGACGGAGTATCGCAGGCCAATGCATCAGCGAACACCACGCACGCCTCAACATCTTCGCTAAGTGATTTTCTGATCGTATCGACCCGTTCAGCCGCATTGCTAAATTCAGAATCTTTCCCCTGCTCCAGCAACTGGTAATGCGTGGTTAGCTGAAGTAAGCGGGTTGCCGCCGATGCGATTTTATATTCAAGATCCGAGCTGTCCGCGACATCCGGGAATGCCCGCCTTAGTAGCAACTCGACTCCAGACCCCAACACGTCAATATCCCAATCGGCAACGTTGGCTTTGCGAAACTTTTTGCCAACCTTCATAACCACTTCACGTCTAAACGTGAAAATCGTTTCGACTTCGTCCTTAACGCTATAGCATTGCTGGTCTCGGAGCGGCTCCACCCCGAATAGCATCGCCACGAATTGCCCTACAAAGGGTGCCATGTGAACCAGCAAGTCGGATACCTGCTCCGCCTGCAGGGCGTCACCTGCGCTGGCTCTATATGCTGCAAAGCCATCAAACAGTGCTCTGTCCTGCTCTTGCACGAAGTCATCGAACCGGATACTTAAATCGGCTAGCCTGTCGGGTTCAAAAAGATCGGTAAATTTGAATCCTGAAATTCCCAATTCAAAAAATTCTTCAGAACCGCTAGGGTTGGTCCCCATCGTTGTTTGTACCATGTTTTTTACTTTTCTAATTTGTAACGTTCGTGTGAATAGTTACATTACTATCGAATTCTGTATCGCAGCTAATGTGCTCACCCAGCAGCGAAGCTATTTAACCCGCATACCCGGCTGCGCCCCCACATCGGGGTGTAATAACCAGATGTCGCTGCCCCCCGGTCCGGCCGCCAGAACCATACCCTCCGAGACGCCAAAACGCATTTTACGCGGCTGTAGGTTTGCAACAACTACGGTCAATTGATTTTCGAGTTGTTCAGGTTGGTAAGCTGTCTTGATTCCGGCGAATAGTTTTCGGGTTTCATCGCCAATATCAACCGTCAGTTGCAATAATTTGTCGGCACCTTCGACATGCTCGGCTTTAATGATGCGACCGATGCGCAGATCAACTTTCGCGAATTCGGAAAACTCTATGGTATCCGCAATCGGATCGCTGGATCGAGCAGCAGGTGTTGCGAGTGGACTCAAATTTTCCACGGATGCCTCAACCATGTCATCAATCTTGCTTTTCTCAACGCGAGTCATCAATGGTTTAAAGGATTCTATTTGATGTTGCAGCAAAGGTTCCATACTATCGGGCCAGCCTTGCGCTTCCAGCTTTAAGAAGTGTTCCGTTTCTTTGGCTAAAACCGGTAAAACCGGTTTTAGATACGCAATCAGAATTCTGAAAAGATTCAGCCCCATGCTGCAAACCGCGTGTAATTCAGCGTCCGCGCCTTCTTGTTTTGCGATTACCCAAGGTTTTTTTTCGTCGATATATTGATTCGCTTTATCCGCTAGCGACATGATTTCGCGCATGGCTTTGCCGAATTCCCGCTGTTCGTAGAAGTCAGCAATGTTTGCGTTCGCGGTAATAAAGTCCTGAAATAGTACCGGTTCGGCGCAGTTAGGCGACAGCGTATTATCAAATCGTTTTTTCAAAAATCCGCTACAGCGGCTTGCGATATTTACAACTTTGCCGACTAGATCAGAATTAACACGCTGGCTGAAATCATCGAAATTCAGATCAATATCGTCTATACCGGCACCTAACTTCGCGGCGAAATAATAACGCAGATATTCGGGGTTAAGATGCTGTAGATAGGTGCGCGCCTTGATAAACGTACCGCGCGATTTGGACATCTTTTCGCCATTCACGGTCAAAAATCCGTGCGCGAATATCGCTGTCGGCGTGCGAAACTTCGCACCAGTCAACATTGCGGGCCAAAATAATGCTTGAAAATAAATAATGTCTTTGCCGATAAAATGATAAAGCTCCGTGTCGCTACCTTGTGCCCAATAATCGTCAAAATCAATGCCGTCCCTATCGCACATGTTTTTGAAGCTGGCCATATAACCAATCGGTGCGTCCAGCCAAACATAAAAATACTTGCCCGGCGCATCCGGTATTTCAAAGCCGAAATAAGGCGAATCACGTGAAATATCCCACTGCCGCAGGCCACCGTCCAGCCATTCCCTCATCTTATTCGCCATCTCGGATTGAAGGTGGCCGCCGTGTACCCATTTCTGGAGCATTCGAGAAAATTCCGGCAGCTTGAAAAAATAATGCAAAGACGCTTTTTCGATGGGTTTCTCGCCCGAAATAACCGACACGGCGTTTTTCAGTTCGGTGGGCGAATACGTCGCGCCGCACGCTTCGCAGTTATCACCGTATTGATCCGCGGCGCCACAACGAGGACATTCACCTTTGATAAATCGGTCCGGCAAAAACATTTCTTTAACCGGATCGTAAGCTTGCGTAACTGACCGGGAATCTATGAAGCCGCCATCGCGCAGACGCTGGTAAATCAACGTTGAATAGGTCTTATTTTCGTCCGAATGGGTACTGTGATAATTATCAAAGCCGACGCTGAAATCCGCAAAATCAGCCTGGTGCTCTTCAGAAACCCGGGCGATTAGCTGTTCCGGCGTAATGTTTTCTTGCTGCGCCTTGAGCATAATCGGCGTACCATGTGTGTCGTCCGCGCAAACAAAATAACAGCTGGCGCCGCGCTGTTTTTGGAAGCGCACCCAAATATCCGTCTGGATATATTCCACCAAATGTCCAAGATGGATGGGCCCATTCGCATAAGGTAAAGCGCTGGTTACCAGAATTTTTCTATCAGACGGAGTTTTCATCGAACAAGCAGGTTCAAAAATTTAGTTAAGCCGGGTATTATCCCATATTTTTTGAGCTGAATCAGTGCCGGACACCAAAGTGCATAAATGCTGGCTGCGAGCTCGGATTTAATAAAGTCATCAACTATCGTTGGTGCACAATACCCCTTGATTATTTTGTTCCGTATACCCAACAATAGTTGTGTAGAATAAGCCGCCTTTACAGTAAAAGGCAATACTGCCCTTTTTCGACTTCATCCGCCACTTAGCGCGAGAATACTTCATGGCAATCCCGTCGCAATTCGACATAGAAAACACTGTCGCAAGACTAATTGATCCACACACCGAAAGAGATCTCGGCACGTCTAAAGTAGTCAAGACTGTTTCGGTCGCGGACAATGAGGCTCGGATTAAGATCATTCTCGGCTACCCGGCCAAAAGCTACCACCAAAAGTTGATTTCTGAAATCAAGCAACAATTATTGACCTTGGATGGCATCGAAAGTGTTCACGTTGAAATAGCCTCGGAAATTACCTCTCATTCTGTGCAAAAAAACCTGAAGCCGATGCCCGGCGTCAAAAATATCATTGCTATTGCATCGGGGAAAGGTGGGGTAGGGAAATCCACTACAGCTGTAAATATCGCGCTGGCATTAGTTGCGGAAGGCGCTAATGCCGGAATATTGGATGCAGATATCTACGGACCCAGCCAGCCGCTGATGTTGGGTATCTCGGGCTCCCCGGAGAGCAAAGATGGAAAAACCATGGAGCCCAAAGTGGCTTATGGGTTACAGTCTATATCGATGGGTTATTTGGTTGATGACGACACGCCGATGATCTGGCGTGGCCCCATGGTAACCGGTGCTCTGCAGCAATTACTAAATAACACCAATTGGTCGAATCTGGATTATTTAATCGTCGATTTGCCGCCCGGAACCGGTGATATTCAGCTAACCCTTTCACAACAGATTCCAGTTAGTGGTGCGGTTATCGTGACCACGCCTCAAGATATCGCACTACTCGATGCACAAAAAGGCCTAAAAATGTTCGAAAAAGTCGATGTTCCGGTATTGGGAATCGTTGAAAACATGAGCACCCATATCTGCAGCGAGTGCGGCCACGAGGAACCGATTTTCGGCTCGGGCGGTGGCGAAACCATGGCAAAAAAGTACGCTGTCGATCTGCTCGGCGCTTTGCCACTCGATATTGATATTAGAAAAGACGCAGACCGCGGCCTTCCCTCTGTGGCATCAGATCCTGATAGCAAAATTTCTGCAATCTACCGTGAAATAGCCCGTAAGATGACCGCCAAACTTGCGCTACGAGCTAAAGACCATAGTGGAAAATTTCCCAGCATTGTCGTCCAGAACGACTGAATCTACAACACCATGAGCATCAAATCCGACAATTGGATCCGCAGAATGGCGGAGGAAAAGAACATGATTGAGCCATTCGAGACCCATCAAATTAGGGAATCCGACCAAGGTCGTGTGATATCTTACGGAACTTCGAGCTATGGCTACGATATCCGTTGCTCGGACGAATTCAAAATTTTTACGAATATTAATTCCGCGATTGTCGACCCCAAAAATTTTGACGCCCAAAGCTTTGTCGATGTTAAATCTGATGTTTGCATTATTCCACCTAATTCCTTCGCGCTCGCGCGCACAGTTGAATATTTTCGAATTCCTCGCGACGTATTGACCATCTGCCTGGGTAAATCTACCTACGCGCGCTGCGGGATTATTGTGAATGTGACTCCGCTGGAACCCGAATGGGAAGGTCATGTTACCCTGGAATTTTCAAATACTACACCGCTACCCGCTAAGGTTTATGCTAATGAAGGTGTCGCACAGGTCTTGTTTCTAGGTGCCGACGAACTCTGTTCGATCTCGTATAAAGATCGCGGCGGCAAATATCAGGGACAACGAGGCGTTACGCTGCCTAAAGCGTAAGCTGATCAGAAAACCATAACATGGTCAAATCAAATCAGACGCAAACCATACTGATCACAGGGTGTTCCAGTGGCATCGGAAAAGTCACTGCTAAAGTATTAAAGAATCGAGGCTACCGAGTTTTTGCGACAGCGCGTAAGCGAGAAGACGTTGATCAATTGTTGAAACAAGGTTTTGAGTCCGTACAACTCGACCTGGCAAGCAGCAAAAGCATTAATTCCGCAGTAAACGAGATTACCCAAAAAACCGGGGGACGGCTAGACGCATTGTTCAATAATGGCGCTTTCGGCCAACCCGGCGCGGTCGAGGACTTGAGCCGTGATGTTTTGCGCACTCAATTCGAAACCAACCTGTTTGGAACTCATGAGCTAACCAACCGGGTAATACCCCTCATGCGTTCACAAGGCCAGGGTAAAATTATTTATAACAGCTCGGTCCTGGGTTTTGTCGCGATGAAGTACCGGGGTGCTTATAATGCTTCCAAATATGCCTTGGAAGGGTTGGCGGATACCTTACGTTTGGAATTGGAGGGTACCGGCATTCAAATCGTGCTGATCGAACCAGGCCCGATACTCAGCAACTTTCGGGGAAACGCTCAGCGCTTGTTCGAGCGAAACATCGATGCATCGCAAAGTGTACATAGCGCCGCGTATAAACGTATTGTGGAACGTCTCAAAAAAGAGGGGCCTGCAGTACCGTTCACCTTACCCGCCGAAGCCGTGGCCGATAAAGTTGTGCATGCTCTCGAAGCGCCCAAACCAAAAATACGCTACTACGTCACATTCCCCACATACCTATTCGCAGTGTTGCGCTGCATACTACCTTGGAGGGCATTAGATTGGACTTTGAGAAAAGTTTAATCCATCAGATAGATACCCTAAGAACTGTGGTGCCCCTACTATAGGAGATATACCCCTGTTTTATGGCCGTTAGCCATAAAACACCAGTGCAAGGTTACAATATTCACAAAGAACTTAGTCATAGCTTCAACAATCTAGTTCCAAATAGATCGTATAACCGAAACTTACCAAGCTGCTTTTGCCACTACATTACACGCGATCATCTGTCGCCATTTGACGACGCAACAATCGTTCGCCTGCGTCGCTCCATAGAAAGTCGCCCGATTTTTTGTCGTCGCATCGAGACAATAAATGATCCCATGATTTCCAAGGGGCAAGCACTTGCTATGTGGGCACATTATTTGCATAATGCGAAACCAGTGATTGTTGTTGAATAGGAATTCTTTTGCATATCGCTCACCCATCAAAATACCATACATAATAATTATTCAGAAATGAAACCGTCTTTACGCGCACGCGTTAGTCCATAACCACTGTATTCCATTTCATAACCTTTGTGACCGATCGCACGGCTGAGACTTAAAAAATGAGTTAAATTTAATTAACCAGGTTTTTATGGAATCATCTATGCACGAACAATTCACGCTACGACAAAATCGAATCAGGAAAAATATTTTCATTGCGCGTACGACC
>CAZVFR010000157.1:0-8446 GCA_964626505.1 uncultured Methylococcaceae bacterium | reverse complement strand
AGTTGGACGAACTGACGCTGATACCGGAAGACTCAGAATTGTGGGCGCAGTTGGACCGGATGAAAGAAGAGATGAGTCTGGATTTGGACGACGATCAAGCCGCGATGACGGTGGTTGCGGGCACTACGGTGACGTTTACGGCGGGCTTTGTGAGCTGGATCTTGCGCAGTGGTTCGTTAATGGCTAGCTTTTTATCCTCGGTGCCGTTGTTTAAACAGTTTGATCCGTTGCCGATCTTGAGTACCCAACAGAAAAGAGGGTTCTTGGGTCGTTCCGAAGAAGAGGACGACGATGAGTTCGCCGAAGATCTTCAATCAAATGCCGTAGAACGCATGTTCCAAGATTAGCGTATCAAAAAAACCGCGCCCGTTCGTTACTAAACCCGGTGAAAACTGTGGGTTAACCTGTATTTCTCACCAGAATGGCAATCTTTGGCTTGCTCTTTGGTGAGAAATACCGACTAAAGGTTAAAACAATCAGCTCCTTTGCCTATCCTTAAGTCATGAGTATAAAAATAACTGATTTGCGAATCTGTATGGACCGAAAGTATTCGATAAATGTTGGAATGTAGAACAAATAATAGCGGAAGCTCCATGAATAAAACCCGTCAATACATCGCTAAATTGTTGCCGGCTATGCGGATCAGCATGGGCTTGGTTTTATTAACGGTTAGCATTTTGCTGATTGCTGATGTCATGGGTTATATCCCTAATCAATCAAAATCTACTCTTGAAGCACGCAAGAAGATCAGTGAGGCCTTAGCGATCCAATTTTCAACACTGGCCACCCACCGTGATGAAAAGAAGATCGGTCATACATTGGCTATGTTGGTCAAACGCAACGAAGAAATCGTCTCCGCGGGTGTCAGAGATCCGTCTGGAAGGCTTGCGTTCCAAGCAGGCGATCACGTTAAGCATTGGAGTACAGATAATTCAGAGCGATCTACCGCGACCCAAGTAATGGTTCCGATTTTCAAAGGACATGAAAAATGGAAGACAGTCGAAATCGCATTTAAAGCGATCCCAGCGGCGATGGGGTATGGAATGCTAAGCCGCTCGACGTTTGTTCTGATAGGGTTTGTAACTATTGCGGGATTTTTTGGGTACTTATTCGTTCTTCGCCGAACGCTTCGTGAGTTGGATCCATCCGCGGTAATTCCGGAACGTGTGAACGCAGCATTTAACACCTTAGAGGAAGGTGTGCTGATTCTGGACGAGAAGGAGCAAATCGTACTGGCCAATACCGCGTTTGCTGAAAATCTCGATAGGACTACCGAATCGTTAATGGGTCAAAAAGCATCGGAGTTAAAATGGAATTTTACTTCGACCAAGATCGAGGAAAAACCCTATCCCTGGCTGGAAACATTAAGCAATGGCGAGAGCCAACTTGGTGTTTCGTTGGAGTTAGAGGTGCCGAGCGGGGAAACACGCGTATTTACCGTGAATTGCGCACCTATCGCCGACAGTAAAGGTAAATCCCGTGGAGTACTGGTAACCTTCGATGATGTGACGGAATTGGTTGAAAAGAACGATGAGCTGCATCAGATGGTTGACCAGTTGGAGGTTTCCCAGGCCGAGGTTCAACGACAAAATAAAGAGCTGCATTATTTGGCCACGCAAGATCCTTTGACGGGGTGTTTGAATCGACGCGCATTTAATGAGCAATTCGACGAAGCTTTTAAGAAGGCAACGGATTCGGGGACTGAATTGTCATGCATCATGGCTGATATTGACCACTTTAAAGCGGTCAATGATACTTACGGCCACGGAGTCGGTGATGAGGTGATTAAACTGCTTGCGGATATTTTACACGCTAACGCCCGAGACCTGGACTTTGTCGGTCGTTACGGTGGTGAGGAATTTTGTGTGGTGTTCCCGGATATGGCCATCGACCAAGCCGCGGAGGTTGCGGAACGCATCCGGATAGCGACTAAACAAGAGTCGGGTGAAAAATTCGCGGCGGGTCCGCGAGTTACCATCAGTATAGGGGTCGCTTCGTTGCACTATCAGGCCGCGGATCCAAGTGAGTTGAATCATCAAGCAGATCGGGCATTGTACGTTGCAAAGGAAAGCGGGCGTAATCGGGTTATTAACTGGGATGCGGAGCAGATCGCACTGGCGGAACAAGATGAAAACGCTGATACGCAGGAACGCGGGACAGTAAATGATACCACCGCTACGCTTGTGGCGGAGGAAGATAGCAACCAGGTTGCTGACAGTACCAGCGGACTTATAGCTGAAGGTGAAGTGGAACGATTACAAGTCCGCATAAAGCAATTGGAAAGCATTGCTTCCAAGTATTCACAGGAACTTCAATATAAGAGCAGCTATGACACGCTTACCGGACTTCCCAACGAACTGCTGTTTTATGACCGCATAAAACAAGCGATTGCGCGAGCGCAAAGGTCAAGCCAAAGCGTTGCCGTTCTTACATTGGATATCGATTTGTTTAAGCGCGTCAACAACGCTTTCGGGCGTGAGACGGGTGATAAATTGTTGAAGGAGTTGGCGGATCGTATATCTCAAATATTGCGTGAGTCTGATGGAGTTACCTTATTCGTATCCGAATCCAAAGATATTACTGTGTCTCGATTGGGTGGTGATGAGTTTGGTATTTTGCTAACGGATTTAATCGATATGCAACCCGTAACATGGATTGTAAGGCGTATTTTCGAATCACTCGCGGAGCCCATTGAAATTGATCAGCAGGAAATCGTTGTGACTTGCAATATTGGTATAAGCCTGTACCCCGAAGACGGTGTTGCACCGGAGGTATTGCTAAATCATGCCGGTGCCGCGAGACAATACGCAAAACAGGTCTCGGGAGAAAACAGCTATCAGCTGTTTGATGCGCAGATGCATCAGATTTCGCTAACCCAGATGCAAACCGAAACCGAGCTACGCCGCGCAATTGAAAACGATGAATTTATACTGTATTACCAGCCGAAACTAGATATGAATACGTCGACTGTTAATGGTGTGGAAGCCCTGATTCGGTGGAATCATCCGAATAAAGGAATGCTATCACCGTACGAATTTATTGCGGTTGCCGAGCAAAGCGGTTTGATCGTTCAGATTGGCGAATGGGTGATCAGGCAGGCCTGTTTGCAGGCCAAAGCATGGCATCTCATGGGCTTGGAGCATATTAGAGTGGCGGTGAATTTGTCGACAGTTCAATTAAGGCAAAAGAATTTTTCTGAACGAATAATGAAAATAGTCGAAGATGCCGATTTGTTGCCTGAGCATTTGGAACTGGAGATTACCGAAACCCTAATTATGGATAATCTGGAAACTGCGGTGGAAACCTTGGGTCGCCTACACAACAAGGGGTTTTGGATCTCCATAGATGATTTCGGAACCGGCTATTCGTCGCTGAATTATCTTAAACATTTACCACTGGACACGCTCAAAATCGACAAGTCGTTTTTACGCGATATCCTAACCGATAACTACGATAAGACAATCGTTAAGACCATTATCGCGATGGCGCACAGTATGGAGTTGAAAGTTACCGCCGAAGGCGTTGAGACGCAGGAACAACTGGCGTTGCTGCGCGACTATTCCTGTGACGAAATGCAAGGTTATCTGTTTAGCCGCCCAATGCCCGCGCATGACGTAACCGAACTACTTCGCAAGAAACCTGATGCGGAAGTTAGATTCGCAAGTTGACGAATTGTGCGCTAGCGATGGTATTCGATCGGTGTATCGGTGGTGTCAGCCTCCACATTACCGATAACAAATGCCGTTTCTCCCGACGATTCCAGTATTGTTAGTGTTTCGGTTTCGTCTTTCGCCGCAATGCAAACGATCATCCCCACGCCACAGTTGAACGTTTTTAGCATTTCCGGCTCAGACACATTACCTTCCTGTTGTAGCCAGTGAAAAATAGCCGGTTGATCCCAGGCCGACAAATTAATGTTGGCTTTGGTGTGAGGCGGTAATATCCGTGGAAGGTTCTCGGATATCCCGCCGCCGGTAATGTGTGCAAGGCCATGTATATCGATTGTTTGCATAAGTTGCAGCACATTTTTTACATAGATTCGCGTGGGTTCGAGCAGTAAGTCACCGATGGATCGTTCTTCGAGTTTTTGATCAAATGTTGAGTCGCTTTGCTCTATGATTTTGCGAATTAGCGAATAGCCGTTCGAATGTGGACCAGACGAGGCTAATCCAATCAGGCAGTCACCCGGTGAGATATGGCTGCCATCGATAATACGATCTTTTTCGACTATGCCTACGCAAAAGCCGGCCAGGTCGTAATCTCCCTCGCTATACATTCCCGGCATTTCTGCGGTCTCGCCACCGATCAATGCGGCGCCAGCGAGTTCGCATCCCTTGCCTATTCCCTCGACTACTGCCGCGGCAACCTCCACATCCAAGCGTCCTGTAGCAAAATAATCCAGGAAAAATAGTGGCTCGGCACCTTGAACCAGAATATCGTTAACGCACATTGCGACCAAGTCGATGCCGACCGTATTATGTTTGCCTAATTCCAGTGCGAGTTTGAGCTTTGTGCCCACGCCATCAGTACCGGATACCAGGACTGGGTTTTTAAATCGGTCTAGCGGAAGTTCGAATAGTGAGCCAAAACCACCTAATCCTGAAAGTACGCCGGCTGTGCGGGTTTTTGCTGCGATCGGCTTGATGCGTTCGACCAGCGCGCTGCCCGCGTGTATGTCGACTCCTGCATCTTTATAGGTCAAGCCGGGTTTGAGTCGTTTATTCAAGATCGGGTTCCTACTAGCTGATTGGAAATGTTTGTTGTATTGGTGGATAGCATTTTAGAGATAATGTTTGGATTAAGTACAGGAACTGATCTGCGCCATTTGTTCTTCGATCCAATCTTGTGCTCGCTCGTTGATTTCCTGAGAACTAAGATTGCCGCCGAAAATGGGTGGCCCGATTCTCACCCGTATGGTTCCGGGATACTTCAGAAAGCTGTATTTCCCCCAGAATTCGCCGGCATTATGAGCAACCGGAATTACGGGTGCTTCGGATTTGTGGGCTAAAATACTTCCGCCTGCACCGTATTTACGTTTTTCTCCGGGCGCAACTCGGGTGCCCTCCGGGAAAACGACGATCCAACGGCCGCTCTTCAAGCGTTCGATACCTTGGTTGACGATTTGGCGCAAGGCGGTTTTACCGGCTTTTCGGTTAATCGCGATCGGATCGCAGGTTGCCATGGCCCACCCAAAGAACGGTAACCACAGTAACTCGCGCTTGAGAATAAACACTTGTTCCGGAAATATGGCCTGCAAGGCTATAGTTTCCCAAGCAGATTGATGCTTGCAGAAAATGATCCCGTTTTGCTCCGGGATGTTCTCTCTACCTTTGACCTCATAATCTAAATTACATACGATTTTAATCAACCAAAGATTGAAAGTAACCCAGGTTTGCGCAATTTTGTAGCGAAATTTAAACGCTAGCGGAAAAGCTAAAATCATAATCGGCGCGATAATAATGGTCGAGGCTGTCATACCGAGCAGGAAAACCACGGATCGGATATGTAGTAAAAGATTACTGCCTTGATAGGATGTGTTGGGTTGCTTCATAAAGGTTATTGAATACAAGGGTGTTAATTTCGGGATGGCTTGCGAGGGTTTGCAAACCTTTCCCGGTTTTTACCAGTATGGGTTGGGCACCGACCGCGAGTCCAGCCTGGATGTCGCGATACGAGTCGCCGATAAACGGAATGCCGACCAATTCAATGTTGTAGTTTTCGGCGAATTGTTTTAACAAGCCGGGTTTAGGTTTTCGACAGTCACAATTGTCCTTAGGTCCGTGAGGGCAGTAGTATACCTTGGAGATTCTGCCGCCTTGTTGCTCAACCATACGGTGCATTTTAGCGTGGATTTTATCCAAGGTTTCAATGTCGAGCAATCCGCGTGCAATCCCGGATTGGTTGGTTATTACTACGACCTGTAATCCGCGTTGATGCAATAGCGCAATCGCTTCCAAACTGCCCGGTATTGCTAACCACTCGTCGGGCGATTTGATGAAGTCGTCTGAATCTTCATTAATCACACCGTCCCGGT
This sequence comes from uncultured Methylococcaceae bacterium, assembly GCA_964626505.1. Classification (GTDB taxonomy): domain Bacteria; phylum Pseudomonadota; class Gammaproteobacteria; order Methylococcales; family UBA1147; genus CAZUGA01. Next base: position 2,412 of record CAZVFR010000157.1, on the reverse strand, counting down.
CCAAAAGCACGAAATCGGAAGTTTGCATGCTTATTCGAACGGCTTCCTAGTGTTTCGGATAACGGATGCATAGCAAGAAATACTGTGGTGTAACTTGTTCACTGCAGCTTAGAAATATCTGCGATCCGCAAGAACAGCGATTCGACTTTATGTAGCAGCCCGAGCCTATTGAGTCGAAGGTCCTGGTCCTCGGCCATGACCATTACTTTGTCGAAAAATCTATCGACCGGGTCACGTAATTCGGCAAGCCGGGTTAGCGCAGCTGTATAATCATGAACTAATAAAAGCGGTTGCAAGTTCGTGGATGCGGATTCAGCGGCTCGCATCAAATTAATTTCTTCACTTTCGACCAGTAATTTTTCGTTTACCATCGGAATGGTTTCGATTGCGGATTTGCGAAGTATGTTACGAATGCGTTTGTTGGCACCGGCCAGGCTTTCAGCGGCCGCCAAGCCGCGGAATTGCTGAACTGCGTTTAAGCGCCGGTCAAAATCTAAAGGTTTAACGGGATTGACGGACTGCACTGAGTCAAATTCGTCGGGTTTGTACCCTCTGTCTAAGGCGTATCCTCGGAAACGATCTTTGATAAACGCATAAACGCTTGTCTTGGTTTGCTCATCAGCCAGCTGTTGCGGAAATTGGGTTAGCGCAAATTCGATCAATTCGGACAGGTCTAAATCGAGCTCTTTTTCGATAATGATGCGCAGGATTCCCAACGCGGCGCGGCGCAGCGCATATGGGTCTTTATCGCCCGATGGAATTAAACCGGCGCTGAAAATGCCGGTTAGCGTGTCCATTTTTTCCGCCAACGATAGTATCAATCCCGTTTGCGTTAGCGGTAATGTGCCACCGGATTGTTTAGGAAGATATTGTTCTTCAATCGCGGCTGCGACCTCATCGGGCTCGCGGTCGTTGAGCGCATAATACCGGCCCATTGTGCCCTGTAGGTTGGGAAATTCGCTGACCATATCGGTTACCAGGTCGGTTTTCGCGAGGATTGCGGCGCGCTGGGTCAATGCTTTATTGGCCCCTAATTTTTCTGCGATCATCGCGGTTAATGTTTCAACGCGGTGACCTTTGTCCGCTAATGTACCGAGTTTCTTTTGAAAAACGATGTTGTCCAAAGCCGGTATTCGGTCTTCTAGTCGGGTTTTTCGATCTTTATTCCAAAAAAACTCCGCATCGGCGAGACGCGGTCTGATAACCCGCTCGTTGCCCTTACGAACGGCCTCAGGATTGCTACTCTCGATGTTGCTAATGGTAATAAAGTACGGCAGTAATTCCCCGGCTGTTGTGGTTACCGGAAAATATTTTTGATTCGTTTGCATGGTGGTAATCAGAATTTCGCCAGGAAGCTCCAGAAACCGTTGTTCAAATTCTCCGATGATCGGGGTTGGCCATTCGACCAGCGCTGTGATTTCATCGAGTAAATCCGGTTGTATCAATGCTTGACCGCCAACTGAATTTGCGGCCTCGACCGCAAGGGCGTGAATTTTCCTGCGGCGTTGCTCGAAATCTACGATCACCTTGCCGTCTGAATACAGACGGTCCGCGTAGTCTCCAGGTTTTTTGAATGTGATAGCCTGTGGTGCGTGAAACCTATGGCCGTACGATGCGTTGCCGGTTTCAGTACCGAGGATGGTGGCGCGTATTGTCTGCTCACCGTAGATCAGAACAGACCAATGTACCGGCCGTACAAATTCAGTAGTGCCCGAGCCCCACCGCATGCGTTTTGCAATAGGCAGTCCAGCCAAAGCCGCGGATATAATTTCCGGGATAAGTTCTATCGTCGGTGTGCCTACACTATTTTCGGTGAAGCTCAACCATTCACCTTTATCAGTTTTAAGGGTTTGTAATGATTCAACCGTGGTGCCGCAGCTACGTGCAAAACCTTCGGCGGCCTTGGTCGGCTTACCTTGGTCATCGAATGCGGCAACCATCGCCGGTCCGCGTTTCTCATTGATGCTGTCCGGCTGTGATGCCGCCAGATCGTGGATTAACAATGCCAGGCGGCGCGGTGTCGCATAGGCTTGGATTGATCCGTGCCCAAGATCAGCCTGATCCAGTGCTCGTTCAACTTTTTGCTGGAGTGCATTGCGTAATTTCAGCAATGACTTTGGGGGTAGTTCTTCGGTTCCCAGCTCGAATAATAAATCGCTAGTTTCAGCCATTGTGAGCGCCCCCCGAGTTATTTAATAATGGAAACCCGAGTTGTTCGCGGCGGCTGAAATAGGCTTCGGCAACTTTTTTGGCCAGTTTTCCAACTCGCAGAATGAAGCGTTGGCGTTCGGTGACCGATATCGCGTGGCGCGCGTCCAAAAGATTGAAGGCATGTGACGCTTTCAAAACCATCTCGTAGGCCGGCAGCGGTAAATTTAGCTCTACTAAACGAGTGCAATCACGCTCGCAAGC
>CAZVFR010000156.1:0-8554 GCA_964626505.1 uncultured Methylococcaceae bacterium | reverse complement strand
CTTACCCTCAAATTCACCCGATTACCGTGTCGAAAATGCTCATGTACCCATGTACTCATGTACACTGCGCGTTTTCTCCTTGTACTCGGGTGAATTTGAGGGCAATCTGAGCAGTTACGAGCAATCTACAATTCGCTGAGTAGTTACAATTAAAATACGATTTAACCTATGCCATGGAGATTCTATCTTAAGGGCACCTCTAATATCCCATGAATTGGATAGTAATCATGACTAAGACCCGAAAATCAGATTACGATCTCGCACGGACCATTTTTGAACATTAGGCTGCGTGTTCGCTGGCCTGGGACAAATCCAAGAGTTCTCTAATCGCTACAGGAAACATTGCGAGTTCCAAAACGTTTGTGCTGCGCAGCTCAGACATCATACTGCGCCAGCGAGATATGTACCCGTCGTGCTGTGCTATCCAATGCTGCATCGCCTTGTCATTACTTCCCAATTCTGACGCAATGTTTACAATCGACAATGATAAGCAGCGCTGCTGCCATTCTAGGTCATCGCGAAAAGACTCGCGGGCCATGGCCTGCCAATAGTTGTCAACATTCATATGTGCAATGCGGTCGGCGAACCAATTCAATTCTAATTCATTGCCCAAAGAAAAATAGGTTTCGGCAACGCTAAGCACAGGAACGCCTGTAACTTCAGATCCTTCGGCGATTGCAAAAGCAGTATAGAAATAGCGCGCACCAGCAATAAAATGCGCCAATCGTTCGGGTAAACCCGCATCCAAAAGCTGGATAATCTTTTCCTGCCATTTTAGTTTTTGATCGCCGCGCAGCAGGTGTTCCATATTTTCGGCTAGCATTTTCGCAGCTTCGCTAAAGTAATTAATTTCGCGCTGGGGTTCGAGATCGGATCGGCGCGAACGCAAAAGCCAGCGTGTTGATCTGCGCGTAAGTCGATTTAACTGGGCCATCATTTGGAACTGTGCGTCAGAAGACACTTTATAATCCAGTGCTTCCACTGCCTTCCAATGAGTGTCGATATCAAATAAATCACGCGCCGTGACATAAGCTTTTGCGATATTAGCTTCAGTTTCACCGGTCGCTTGTTGCATTCGGTGCACGAAGGTCATGCCCATACGGTTCACAAGGTCCCCGGTGATCTGGGTCGCAACGATTTCTTTGCGCAATTGGTGATTATCAATTTGTTCCGGGTACCGTTCTCGAAGTATCGACGGAAACGCCATTCTTGCGGCCTGGGCCATGTATTCGTTATTTGCAATGTCAGAATCGATCAGCGCTTCCTTCAGTAAAATTTTGCTGTACGATACCAGCACTGATAACTCGGGACGGCTCAACGCTTTACCGGTTGCCTTCCGCTCAGCGAGGGCCTCATCGTCTGGGATAAATTCCAGTTCGCGATCCAATTTGTTGGCGCTTTCAAAAGACCCAATCAGTCGGCGATATTCAATATCACGATTCATCGCCTCATTTTCGGCGATACTGATCGCCTCGGTTTGACGGTAATTGGCTTCCAGTACGAGGTCTTCCACTGCATTTGTCATGGACTCAAGCAATTGGTTCCGCTCATCCATCGACATTGAGCCCTGGTTTACCAGGGTATTAAGGAGAATCTTGATATTTACTTCGTTATCGGAGCAATCAACGCCGCCAGCATTATCGATAAAATCAGTGTTACAACGTCCGCCTTTGAGACTAAATTCCACGCGTGCCAATTGCGTGAAACCCAAATTTCCGCCTTCCCCGATTACTCGGGCACCTAACTCACCCGCATTGACTCGTAAGCTGTCGTTCGCTTTATCGCCCACGTCGGTATGAATCTCCGTTGAGGCTTTCGCATAGGTTCCAATACCGCCGTTCCATAACAGATCTACGGGAGCTTTGAGTGTTGCACTAAGCAATTCATCGGGTGGTAACCGGTCCTCAACGATACCAAAGCGTTGTTGCATCGCTGTACTTATGGGAATCGATTTAGCGCTGCGCAAAAATATACCGCCACCCTCGGAAATTAAATCCCGATTGTAATCATCCCAACTGGATCGAGGAAGCTCGAACAGGCGCTTGCGCTCAGCAAAACTGGTTATGACTTCGGGATCAGGGTCGATAAATATATGCAGGTGATTAAATGCGGCGAGTAATCGAATATGTTCCGATGACAACATACCGTTACCAAATACATCCCCAGCCATATCGCCGATACCAATCACGGTAAAGTCTTCCTCCTGAACATTTGTACCGAGTTCGCGAAAATGGCGCTGAACCGCTATCCAGGCCCCGCGTGCGGTTATTCCCATTTTTTTGTGGTCATAGCCAACACTGCCTCCGGAAGCAAAAGCATCACCTAGCCAGAATCCGTACTTTTCAGATATTTCGTTGGCAATATCAGAAAACGTTGCCGTTCCCTTATCAGCGGCAACAACCAGGTAGGGATCGTCATCGTCCCATCGCTTGACGCCAACAGGTGGAATAACTTCGCCTTCGACCAAATTGTCGGTAATATCCAATAAACCGCTAATAAAGGTTCGGTAGCAAGCGATTCCTTCCGCCTGTATATCATCGCGACTGCCATTTTCGGGCGACTGTTTGCAGATGAATCCGCCCTTGGCACCGACCGGGACGATGACCGAGTTTTTAACCTGTTGAGCCTTAACCAAACCGAGTACTTCAGTGCGGAAATCTTGGTCGCGATCAGACCAACGCAAACCACCCCGAGCAACCTTCCCACCGCGTAGATGCACACCTTCAATGCGCGGCGAATAAACGTAGATTTCAAACATTGGCCGTGGTTTTGGCGCCTCAGGTATCGCACTGACATCAAGCTTTAGCGAGAGATATTCCTTATGCCCGCCAAGACCGCCAGTTTGAAAAAAATTGGTCCGTAATGTCGCTTGAATCAATGTCATGTATTGCCGAATGATTCTGTCTTCGGTTAAGTTGTCTACGTTTTCAAGCTCAGACAGTATGGATTGTTCTATCAACAATAACGAAGCAGTGCGATTATGTTCATTTAAGTCAGGATCAAATCGTTCATTGAATAAATTTACCAACTGACTGGTAAGTGATGAGTGTTTCGCCATGGTGTTGGCGATATAGGACTGGGAGTAATTGAACGTGATTTGCTTCATATAGCCCGCATAGGCACGCAATAAGACGACAGAGCGCCAGTCAATTTTTGTATCGAGCAACAGGCAGTTGAATGTGTCATTCTCGGCATTACCGCGCCAAATATTAATTAACGCCGCCTTAAAAATCGCCTCAATGCTTGCGATCTCAATATTGTCGCTCATCGTGTAGTGCATTTCGAACACATGTAACCAAGTGGTCCGACCACTATTATTCCTAATTTGATAAGGTCGTTCTCCAATAACACGTAGACCAAAGTTTTCGAGCAAGGGTAAAACGTCGGACAACGCAATGGGTTCATCGTCATGCACTAGCCGGAGCCGTATAACGTTATTTTTATCATTGTCATAGCGGTACAGACTCATGGCGATTGAGTTTTCAGAATCAAGCTGGTCAATCAAAGCAATATCGGCTGCGCCGGTTGCGGCATCAAAATCGTGCTGGTAGCCGGGGGAAAACGCTTCCCGATAAAGAGCAGACTTTTCCGGTGTTAACATTGAACCTAATGCATTTGTCCATTGTGACAATGAAATATTGTCATTACCGTAGTTCTCTAGTTGTCTCATTTGTTTGGTATCCATCAAGAGCTTTGCTCTCGTATTCGGTTGTGCAAATATCAACTATAATCACTGTTTCTAAAAGAAAAACAGGTACCAGTCACCAGTTGATTTAAGCATAGACCAGGCCCGAAGAAGTTGACCTTTTGAGGCCCTGGAGTAAATTGGAGTGTCTAACTTCATTGGACAATGAAGCCGCATTTTTAGGGTTGGATTTACTCGACTTTGGGCCCACCAGTTACGAGACGACTGAGCTCCTCGGTCAATTTCATATTTTCCGAATAATCTACTGGGCAGTCGATAATGACAACTGTATTGTCAGCTATCGCCTGTTCGAGTATGGGCACGAGCTCGTTGGCCGCATTCACCCGGTAACCTTTGGCGCCGAAGCTTTCGGCGTATTTAACGAAGTCCGGGTTATTGAAATCAATATGGCTTTTACGTCCGAGTTTACGCAATTGGTGCCATTTAATTAAACCGTACTGACTATCGTTCCAGATAAGGATGATGATGGGCGTCCCAATCCGCAAAGCCGTTTCGATCTCTTGCGAGTTCATCATGAACCCGGCATCGCCCGTGACGGTCAATGCCGTGCCTTCGGGCCGGACTAATTTAGCTGCAATCGCACCTGGAACGCCAATCCCCATGGAAGCAAAGCCGTTGGAAATGATGCACGTATTCGGGCTTTCGGCCTGATACATGCGTGCCACCCACATTTTGTGCGCGCCGACATCGGATATTACGATATCTTCTGATTGGAGGACCTTCCTCAAATCGCAGATGATTTTCTGTGGTTTAACGGGAAATCCTTGGTCATCGGCATACTCATTGAGCTCGCTCACAATCGTTTTACGAAGCTCTGTTGTAAATTCCCCGACATGTGGTTTAGCGAGCTTGGCTATTTCATCTAAAGCCGCAACAATATCGCCAATGACACCCACTTCCAGAATATAATGCTCATCGACCTCAGCCGAACTCATGTCGATATGGATGATTTTCTTATCTTTGTATTTGTGCCATATATGCGGATGGAACTCAACCATGTCGAATCCGATACAAATAATCACATCCGCATTCTCAAAGCCGCAACCAACGTAATCTTTGGCTTGCAAACCGACCGTACCGAGGGATAAAGGGTGCGAAAAAGGCATTGTTCCCTTGGCCATGAATGTGGTTGCGACAGCGATGTTCAAACTTTCCGCGAATTTAACGAGATTTGCGGATGCGTTGCTGCGAATAACGCCATTTCCAGCCATTATTAGCGGGTACCGAGCATTGCCAATGATTTCAGCGGCTTGCTGAATTTTTTCTATGGGTGGTACCGGCGGTTTTGGTGCTTGCACTTTGAGGGGTGCTTTTCCCTCTACATTCGCAGCTGCAATATTCTCCGGAAAATCGATAAAGCTGCCGCCCGGTTTTTCCATCTGAGCGTCTTTAAAGGCTTTGCGCACGATCTCAGGAACGATTTCAGGTTCTCGGATCTGTGCGCTGTACTTAGAAATCGGAGCGAATAAGTTAACCAGGTCGAGGATTTGGTGACTTTCCTTGTGCATACGGGTTGTGGCGCCTTGACCCGCTATTCCCACAATGGGTGCCCGATCCATGTCGGCATCGGCAAAACCGGTGACTAGATTAGTCGCACCGGGCCCCAGAGTAGACAGACAAACGCCGGCTTTTCCAGTCAGGCGTCCATACACATCCGCCATAAACGCTGCACCTTGCTCATGCCGTGTTGTTATAAATTTAATGTCACTGTCCAATAAGGCATCCATAACATCTAAATTTTCCTCCCCCGGAATACCGAAAATGTATTCCACATTTTCATTTTCCAAACATTTAATGAACAGTTCTGCTGCTTTCATGATACTTCCCCGGTTCTGTGGCGAAAATAACTCTTGGATTTAACCTTAGGACTTAATTTGTATCTTTCTGGATTCTTAACACAAGGATACGCACTTTTCGAATCATGATTGCTTAGCCAACAGTTTTTTTAGCGCAGTTAAACTCTCATAAATAACATCAATTACAAAGCCGGAAAAACCCATATACAAAAGGATTACGAGTAAGCCGTCGAGTTCCATCTGTGCCTTATAACTTAATCCGAATAATTTGCCTTGATTAGAGGCATCTATACCGACAGCGGATACCGCTATCAAGCATCCAAAGGATATTAGGAAAATATTTACGGAAAATGGCCTAGACGCGATCGATTTTGGTTTGTTCATTTGAATACCTAATTTAACGTGACTTGATGCACCAAATTGGTTTGCGGTTAATCTATTAAATCAACTATATAGATCATAGATCAAAATCTCGGAGAATATTTGGTGCGATACGGAAAATGATAGCGCAATATATCGTGTGGGTGCAACCTACCCTTATAGCAATACCGTTTTGATGCCACTGAACCAATTCACCCTGTCTTTTCCCTTTTCCAAATGATTTTTCTTCAAGCTTTTGCGTTTATCGGAAAGCTGCCAGCATGGTAAATGTTAAGGTATAAATCAATCAATGGATCGGCCCGGCGTGACGAACCACTCGGGCTGCCTAATTGCATAGCGCCTAGATTGATCTTCTATCGAACTACGCCCCGAGATTATTCCCAACGCGCAGAAAAACGAAAAAGACGTCTCCGATGCGCCCCATTCCTCGCCATCTGTTCGGATCAACTGGGCCCAATTACTGACAAAACCTCCGGGAGCGAGTTTTTTACAGCGAACGCCGGCCGGAAGGGCGAAAACCAGGGAATAGTTTTTGTAAACGGGTATTCGACATCGAACACTGCCCTTACTGCGGCGGTGACCTAAAAATCATCGTCGCCATCCAAGAACCCAGGGTAATCGCAAAGATACTCGCCCATCTCCGATTGCCCACCAGAGCACCGCCCCCGCCTACCCGCGCAGGCATTCGATCTTTCGAACTCGCCTGATTCCAAACCCCGCCCCCCATTCCGTCTGGCCCCGCTCCTGACCCAACCCTCCCCTCCGGCCACTACCCACCCGAAACTCCAAACTATGCTGAACCCCCTGCCACAGTACCCATCTCGAACTCCAATAAATTAGATTTTTTCACCGATCGACACCCGAATTGACATCTTACACGTCGTCCCGTACTTTGACCTTTTGCAAAAAAGGGCGTGTATTTTTTGACTATTCTCGATTTGTGCACTGTGCCGTAGTGGAGTCACGGATTCAGGTATAAGTAAAGTCCCCCTTTTTTTAATAGGCATTTATGAAATATTCAGGGCCGGCTAATTACGACTGGACAAAATATTTTGTTTGTTATGTGCATTAAATTTCCATATAAGACATCGTATAAGAAAATATTATATAGAGAAAAGTAATAATATTATGTTTATCTTTATAATAAAAATAAATAAGCTAATAAAAAAAGAAAGGGTTAATTTATTTATAGTGATCCTTTCGATAGCGTTCTTTTTGATTACTATTAAAGAAGGACATGGATGGGGAGGAGATTTCGCTCATTATATTAACCTTGCAATAAATATCGCAACTGGGGTGCCATATAACGACACAGGTTATATATACAATCCGAACAGTTCTTGGTACGGACCTATAACTTATCCTCCCGTATTTCCTTTATTATTAGCAGTAGTTTATTCGATATTTGGCTTTGATCTTTACTGGATGAAAGTATCTATAATAATATGCTATTTCATATTTTTATTAAATTATATTGTATATGTGGACAATAGAATAAAAAATGACGCCTTTAAAACTTTTGCATTGATTACGATAGCGTTTAGTCCTTTGTATTGGGTGTGCAAAAATAGTGTTATTTCTGATATACCATTTTTAATGTTCTTATTTATTGTTATAAATTTTTCTGATGCAATCGATGAAATTAAAGCCGATGGCCGAAATGCTATTACGTATTCTATCGTTATAGGGTTTTTTTGCTATTTATGTTATGGAACAAGAAGTGTTGGACTCCTTACCATTATAGCATTTGGTATAAGTCAATTTATAAATAATAAGAAGATGACCATTGAGGCGGTTATGTCGTCTTTGGTATTTGTTGTATTATTCTTTATTCAGAACGAATTTATCCATTCAGATATGGCGTACGTAGAAGCGGTTGATAGTGATATGGATACTACAGTCGGAGATGGAGTAGTAAGTGTTTCGGAAAAGTTATATCGTTTCTTCATATATCTTGTTGCGAATTTGACAAATAATTTGCCACAATATTTGCTACAAATGAAATGGTATTGGGAGGGTGGTTCTAACTCGATTATCGGAATAATGATAACTGTATTAACTGGCGGGATGGCAATTATAGGGTATTTAAGATATTTAACAATTAAAATTGGTATGGCAGAAGTATTTTTGGCTATATATTCTTTGCTACTATTATTCTACCCATTTTTTATAGGATCCCGCTATTTCATTCCAATATTTCCTATGTATGCAGTGTTTATTTTTTATTGTATAGATAGATTAAAACAACATAAGAACCACGTAATATGGTTTAGTGGAATTATCATCGCCTCAATTATCTTTAATTATGGAATAGTATATGCGAAAACGGATTATGGGGCTTATCAGACAGGTGTAAATACGAAAGCGGCTGAAGAGCTATTTCAATATATCAAGAAGAATACGGATGAAAAAAGTCTTGTCATTGCCCAGAAACCGAGAGTAATGGCGCTATACGGAAAAGTAAAATCCTCCACCTATTTTTATGGAGAGGATGATCTATTACAAGCCGATAAGTTAGAAAGGCATATGAAATCGATTAATGCGACACACATAGTTATCAGCAAAAATATTTGGGCTGAAGAAGAGGCGTTAGAGTACATTGAATGGGTTCGTCATAAACAAAACTACATGACCAAAAAGTTTGAAAATGAAGAATTCACTGTCTATTCCA
>CAZVFR010000155.1:0-8608 GCA_964626505.1 uncultured Methylococcaceae bacterium | reverse complement strand
GGAAATTTGGGTTATTGGTTTCATAATGCTGTCCTGTTTATTGTAGATTTGCATCGCTTAAGGCTTTATCGAACAGCTCTTTGCCGGTTTTCCCATCTTCCGGGTACGAAGCAATGCCGATTTTAAAGTCCTGCCAGCCCGTGGGTTTCAGCATCTGTCCTAAACCTCTCTTTGACGATATTAGGCCCCTCTGCATTCATGGTATCGGATTTTCTCACGTTGTTTTTGACCGGTTGAATCGAGAGTATTTTACCCGATAAAACCGACAACAGATTTGCCGTGATCGGAACCGATAGCTGCAAAAGCATAAACCCGACACTTCGCCCTGCTCGCTCCGCGCGATAAATTTCAACGTCCAGCGCGTCCAATACGAGCGGTTTAGCTGAATGTAACCGCAATGAAACTAGTAATCCGACAATACAAAGCGCGGCCGCCACAACACAAATTAATTTAATTAACAGCAACATTGTTTTGAAGTTACTAATCCGTGACTACAAAAATACCCGCGACTACTTAGGTTGCCCTCAATTTTCGTCAAGCGCGATTGACTGATTTAACAGAGGCTGGCGCGTCGATAACTAGTCGGCTTAAGATCAATTGGGCGGGATGTTGATCGTCGGCCAGGATTTTATCGATGTGCTCCGGATTACCCGACACAATAGCCTCCAAAGCTTGCTGTAGAAGATGCCAATAGGCATTATCGTGCGCTGTTTCGTTTAGCATAACAAAAACGTCCTTAGCTCTTCCGTTGCGCACGATTTCCTTAACAAACATCACCCCGCTGTCGTCAACACTCGGACAATTCTGCCGGTTGACGTCTTCGATAAATCGTTGAACGTAAGGTAAAGCGGCTGTCCACTTTCCAGTCGCGGCCAATAGGGTTGCCAATGTATGATTATGGCATATATTGTCAGGATCCAGTTGGACAGCTTTTTGTGCGAATTTTGAGGCTTCTTTATAATTACCCTGTTGTAAATACAAAAACCAAGCTAGATTATTGTACGCGGTCGGATCCTCTGGCTGGGCTTTTATCGCACTGCGATAAGCGTTTTCAATCTCAGCAAAGCGTTTTGTCCGGGTTTTCAGCAGATCCGCCAAACGATTCCAGCCTAACGCCAATTTGGTATCTATCTCGATTGCTTTGCGATAAGCCTGCTCAGCAGCTTCCGATTGCATAAGATGGAATTCCAGCAACTTACCCAAATTAATTTGTAATATCGCAAGCTTAGGTTCTGAGTCAATCGCTTGTCTGAATATTTTCTCGATACGCTTAATTTCGCGCATGCCGGGCGGCTGATTGCTTTCCAGCCACGCGTCCCAACTGATTGCGATCAGCACGGGATCCTGCCAGTGTTCCGCTGCTGATTCAACGCCTAAGGTATCATCGATTGAAGTCATTTCACCGGATTTTATTGCCTGATATAAGGCCCCGGAATGGCTGTTTAATAATTGCCGCCAAAATTTGGCTTCGTCCAACAGAAAAAGTTCCAGCATTGTCCAATGACTTGAACTGAATTGTTGCGCTTTATTCCCTATCATTTGCTTCTCTTGCCCGCTCAGACAGGGCGAACCAAGCAGGCAATCACAGAACGTTTCCTGCACGATATTGGTTTTAGCCAAACCGTGCGCAACATTGAGTTTGATCATCCTGAGTTGTCTAATGTATTGCAATTTTAAGTGCATCTTTTCGGGAAACGCACCAATCGAATACAATTGAAAAAAACTAGTGGGACTTAAATCGTTGACGATTAATGTTTGTAGTACTTGGTAATCCAGAGCATTTTGAAGAGCGGGGATATCGACTGCTTGCGCTAAAACCAAGCAATTTTCTGCTTCCCGCAAGTCACCTGGCGGTGTAGCGAGATGTAATCTGGCGCGCAGTTGCAATTCTTTTGCACTAAAAACTAGCTTCATAAACTTGACCAACCATACAAATTTTCGCTGCATAATCGGATCAGCACGCATTAAATACCAGATATTGAATAGCCTTTCGCGCATATAAAACGTTAGGCCATACCCCTTTTTCGAATGTAATTTATTTTTACCAAGCAAATGATTTAGAGCTACCAGCTCTTTAGAGATGGCATCCAGCGGAAGGTTAAGCTTGCCCGCAACTTGGTTTTTACTCATTGGGTCCCAATTCATCGCAACTATATCGAGTACTTTTCGATTATTCGAAGACAACGAATCTAGCCTTGATTGGTACCAGACTGTAAGCTGATCCAGGGTTTTTTCCAGTTCATCTCGAATATCGCCATCAATACCAGTTGCAACAATATTGTAAATCTCTGCTATCGTCCGAGGGTTTCCGTCAGTTAGCGCGTGCAATCTTTTCTTACGTGGCGACCACTGGGTAAGAAAGGACCTCATATGATGATTATGGTTAATCTCGGCGAACTGCTTCATCGTCGAATGACCTTCAGATTCTGAAAAACTTCTCAATTCATATAGTTTAAAACTATTCCCCAAAATCGTGTCGTTCAGTTTAGTGCTTGGTGGGCAGGTCGCGACAATTAAGATATTCGGTTCTGAACAAATAATGCTTGAGAACGTCAATGACTCCTGTTTAAACCGTTGCAATAGCAAATGTAGATTGTCAATAAATAGCAATAGGCGTTGATTGTTTAACGTTACACAATCAACCAGCAGTTTCAGAACCGTATTAGGACTACTCTTTGTGACATTAGGCGTTTGATATTCAATGGCGTTGACTGAATTGGTGTCGACGGACTGCGATAGCGGGCACGGCAAAGCGTATAGACAACTATTCCAAAAGTCCTCAATGCAGTTGATGTTGGAGTATTCTTCTGAAAAGCTTAGCGCTATATATTGTCGGGCGATTTCTTGATCTTGCTGGACTGCATGGGCCACGCGCCGCAACAAGTTAGTCTTACCAAAACCAGTGTTTCCTATCACCAAATGATGTTGTCGGCGATCTTCGAACCGCAAATCCGAAAGTATGCTCCCGACAAACTTATTGTCGGACAGGCGACAACTTTGCAAACCGATTTCATTCCCTTCAGAGCTGGGGTTGTACATAAGCGAACCTGGAATAACTTGGTCATTCATGGAACATGCCGCGCCTGCTGATTACAATTATTCTAATAAACGGTAAACGGGATCGACCCAATCCCTTGTAATCGTTCATTGCCCTGTGATTTCACTTACTCTTTGCCGGTACTACTTGATCAAACCTGCGTAGAATAGCATGATCCGTGAGCTGATAAAGCATCGCTGAAAACGTCACTATGTCTTGTTATTGAACAAATTTTCATATACGGATAGTTTCGTTTTTTTGTTACTGAAATAATATTCAGATAGTTGTTTAAATTATATTTATCAATTATTTACAACCGACTTGACAGCAATATTGAATTCAGGCCAAATGAAACGCAAACACTATTCTTCGACCTGAAGCCAATAAATAACCATGTACCACTCGGAAACGCGGTCAGTTATTCAGTATATTCGTAAAAGGGTTGCTAAGAAACTTCCAACAAATTTATCTTTGCAGCTTATCGATGAAATAGGACAAACGCTCGTGGAGATACGCAAACAAGAGGTCGTTGAAATTGTCGTAAGTCGTGCGGACGATAGTCCGGCGAAGAATTTGGAACCCATGGACATCGTAAGTAATTTGGCAGTGGCATATCCAGGTGCTGCGTTCACCGATTTCGCTGCGACAGAAACGAACTCGTCTAACTGCAAAGACGATTTGAAAAGACAATCTGACGCCAAGGATGATGTGCATGCGCTTGCTCAAATTGCGTACCAGTTGCTGACTGGCGTACGTCCTCGTACGGACAACGGTACGCTGGTCGATTACCAGCTAGATGGAAAATCAATCGTTCAGCAAGAACTAAACCGATGGCAGCGCAAAGCATTAAAAAAAGCGTTTACCGCAGACCGAAGTCAAAGAACGCCTAATATTCAAAGTTTTCTCCAAGAATTGAACAGAGTTTCGGTAAAGCCATCTATTCAACGCATTGGGCTTTCGTTGATTTTGATACTAGCGGGTATTGGCGGAGTATTTTTGTGGAAATCTACTGGTATGGATCGGATTCAGGCAACAGGTCGCGTGTTGGAAATTTCAAAACCCGGAAACCAAAGCTCAAGCTTTGCGAGATTCGAAACAAAGGCAGTATCTATTTTTTCCAATGGAGGCTCTACGAAAGTCACAGGCAATATCGTGGCCGAAAAGTCCGCCCACTCCGACACGAACCAACATAAAGATGCCGTGTTAGAGGAACGTCCAATCAAATTTAGCACCCGAAAAGATTCATTGCTTGAAAAGATTGCCTATATAGACGAAGTCGCGGCGGCATATCAAAAGATTTTGAAAATCGACCCATCAAACAAAACAGCAAAACGGGGATTAAACCAAATCGGAGACAAATACGCTCAATCGATTTTGTCCATTTGGGAAACCGGCGATAAGGCACTCAGTATAGAATTGAATGACCAGCGCCTGATCAGCGCGCCTGAAAATAAACACTTGCTTTCGTTACACAAAGAACTAGTAAAATTGCCTTCGAAGCGAAAACTGGATGCGCCCTCGATCAATACCATTCAACGGTTGATCGATAAGGCGGAAGAACATTTCAAAGCTTCCCGGTTTATACTGCCAGCAAAAAAAAAATGCTGTAGAAACTTATAAAGAAGTGCTTCGTTTGGATCCGCAAAATGCAATCGCGTTGAAAGGATTGAACGCAATGGCGGTAATATTCGAAAATGCGGCGCGGGAAAATCTAGCATCTGGTAATTTAAACGAAAGCGCAGTGCTGATCGAACAAGGCTTGATGATTAGCCCGCAGCAGTCTCAATTGTTATCCTTACGGAAAACAGTTTCTACGGCTTATGCTAAGCGGCAGACGCATTGATCTTAACTTGTTTTTGGTAGCTTGATAGCATTACTCCTTACAATAGATCGATTGAAAAATTGGATACGAATTTTCGAAATATTTTTTTAGCGTTGACTATGGTATCGGTATTATTGTCAACGCCGATAGTACTCGCACAAGCTGGCTATGATTTGATGCGAGCGGCATACTCGGGTGATTTGCCGCGATTAAAGGCCATCTTGGAGGCTGGCGCCGATGTAAACATGCGTGACAGTAGTGAATCCACACCTTTGATGCTGGCGGCTTCAAAAGGACATATCGAGGTAGTGCGCGAATTGTTGGTGAAAGGCGCCGATATAGACTTGCAGAACAGTTATGGTTGGACACCGTTAATGTTGGCGACCACAAACCGACACACTGAAATAATTAGTTTATTGGTAACCCACAACACCGATCCGGATATTGCACACCAACAGCGTGACGTACCGATTCTACCCCCAAAAAATACCGAATCGGCGGAGCCGATCGCTAAAGTCAATGAAAAACCCGCTTCAGGTCGTGTCCAAACTGCAGCGGATAATACCCCTACTCAAGACGACACTATACGAACCGAGATCGCAGAACTACTAGAAACAGCAGAGCATCATATAGACTCGTTGCGGTTAACAAAGCCCGCTAAGGACAACGCCTATACTACTTTTCTTCGTGTACTCGAACGGGACCCACATAATCGCCAAGCCAAGGATGGCTTGCAACGAATTGCTAGTTTATATGAAAACAGAGCCCGTCAACATCTGACCAACGGCGCAATACAATCGAGCCTGATTTATGTAAAACGCGGGCTACGGATCTTACCTGATGATCATGGATTATTGGCAGTGCAATCCGATGCAAATGCATTGCTCAAAGTGCAAAAGGCGCAGCGACAGCGTGTTGCGCCTGCAAAAAAAGATTTACGCGATAAGTTGGCTGAGCTAGATCAAATAGAGAAAAAGCAATTTGAGGAAGAGCAGGCTATGCGGCAATCCATCCAAAACTTATTACAACGCAAGTTTGTAGCCAAAGAAAATTAGTCGATTTAGTTGTTGGCGGCCACACCTGGACGGGGGTATATCTCAATCAAAAATTTGTTGCTCGTTTTATCGTCAAACAAATCGATTGATCTTCGCAAAATTCCGTGCAGTTAGGGCGTCAGTTAAGGTTCCCAGTTTCTATATTCAAATGCGATCAAACCAATAAAATCCGAGCGCAAGCCTTGACTGTTTAATGGTATTAACACGTTACCGGTAACAATCAAGTTATCTAGTGCTCTCCATTTGAAACCGACCGACGCATCATAAATATCATCACCCATACCGTCGCCAGACATTTCGTTGCTACCCAGAAAATCGAACACACCGGTGATGGTTTGGTTACCCACCTCGAAGCCCACAGCATAATTTAGATTGTCCTGATCTCCTTTCCCAATGTCAAACTTATAGCCGACATTGATGTGTACACGGACCAGTTCGCTAATATCTCCGGCCGCAATCAGAAAAGGTCGGATCGTTGTACTGCCAGTACCGAGGAAATCATTTTGATCGCCACTCGGAAGCTTAATTTGAAGGGCTCCGGACACATCAAATTGCTCTCGGTCCAACACGTAGTATTTAGCGGATAACAAGACATCGCCTAAACCTACGGCGTTGCCACTGGCTGAATCAGTTGATCGGTCGGCAGCGTTAGAGAATCGATGAAACGGTGTAAAACGTCTCCCGCTAACTGGATTGATTTGAGAAAACGGATTTTGAGATGATGAGATAACTCTCGCACTCGAGGAAATATCCAGACTGACGTACACCACTGGAATCGAAATACCCAGATCGAATTGGTCCGTCACACCGTAGGTTCCTGAAAACACAATCGCCGCGACATCAAGGTTGATATCGGACGTAATGCCTATCGAGTCAAGTTCAAAACTTTCTCTAATATTCGGGTTACCAACAACATCCGAAGTATGCTTTGCGATTTCCGAGAACCTATCGAGGTTCTGTCCTTCAAGTCGATCGTAGCTATTATAACTGAAGGAAATAGCCGTACTGAATTTCCCTTTACCCAAGGTTTGTGGCCGTTCAGCGAATATAGGCCCTAAGGTCGTGGAGGTCTCTGTATATGTACCGCTAACCGGGTCAAATTTATAGGTTACACCGCCCGCCGACGACGCCATGGGTTGAGGCTGAATTTCGGAAGCGATTCTTCGGTTCAGCCCCATCATCATCGATTGTGATGGTATTCGGAAATTAGGTTGGTGGGTCGGGATACCGGCTCCGGAAGCCGTACCCAGTTGGATACCGTCCCCCCCATATAAACCGGGTATAAGATCGACAAGATCTTGCGCCGCACCAACAGATATGCTGAATGAGCCGAGTAAAAAGCAGATCAGAAAATTTGTATATCGCATGTCTATAAACTAATTCAACCAATCCAGGTTATCACCAATTAATCGGGCACATTGAGAAAATGCGCAGTGTACATACACACATGGGCATTCTCGACGCCACAGCCAGATAAATTTGAGGATAAGTTGGATACTTAGTTATTATTTTGGATAGAGTTTTTAGAAACTGTAAATGATTATGAATTTAATGTAAATACCTATTTAGACTTTTAGCTTCAGTCTGTAAACGTAACTAGAATCGCCGAGTTTTGTTATATCTACACTCTGGTAAAAAAATCTGAGCTCACCCTTACAATCGCTCCATCCTCAGATTCTGTCATCCAGTCTGTTGCGGCCGCCTAAAATCAAGGTGCGAACGCCAAACCAAAAGGATTCAAACCCACATCAATGATTGTGACCAAAGCATCTGGAATACCTTGAACGAGGCGATAAACACTAACCTTGTCCGCACCCGCACCTGAATGTGTAATATACAAATTACGGTTATTAGGCGTCAGGGCAATGTTGTGGGGTACTGAATTTTCTGTATCGAAAGTATCTAATGTGTCGATGATGCTGATCGTTTCTGTATCTATGGCGTACAAAGCATCGCTTCCATCTGCAGTGGTTATATCGGTTGTGTAAAGTGTGTTTTCATTCTCTGCCACGGCGACACCATGTGCGCCAGGCACATCGATTTCCGCAACATTACTCAATGTATCGTTGTCTAGGGCGAATACTTTGCCATCGCTTTGACTCGCTACGTAGAGCAACCTATCTTTTCGATTCAAGGCAAGGTGTGTCCCTTTACCAAGCGTTCGTCGGCCAATTTCCGAAAAAGAGTCTCGTTCAAATTTTACAACGACATCATCACCATCAAGACCAAGGATACTGATATAAGCAAAGTCTTTGTCGACCACGATGTCGTGCGGTTTACCGCCACCCTGGTCGGAGCCAACGAGATCGAACGGCATTTCCACGGTGAAAAGCACGTCCAAAGTCGAAGGATCAATAACGGTCGCCGTTTTATCGATATCCCCAATCACCCATAACTGACTATTTTCGGGGCCGACCCACATATGAAATACACCAGCACCAACTTCAACGGCGGCTTCTTCCGAAAAGTCATCGGCGGAAAACACTACAACCCGGTGGTATGCACGGTCGCCTACAAATACCCGTTTGCTGATTTCGGAATAAACAACGTACATGGGTTCCGGTATCGTTTCGTCGCAACAGATAGGGTCGGACAATGAAATCGTGTCCACGACTTCGTTCGTTTGTACATTGATGACAGAAATTGTGCCATCGTCACGATTTGCGATGACCATCTTGCCTGCGGGTGATATAT
>CAZVFR010000154.1:0-8632 GCA_964626505.1 uncultured Methylococcaceae bacterium | reverse complement strand
GCATGATGTCGCCAGTTGCTGGATGTGACGCTAAATAGTTGGTAATACTTAGCCTTTCTGAGCTACTGAGTAATTTATCTGATTTTTTCAGAAATTCAGGTAGTTCGACTATGGTTTGCATAGTGGCAAGCCTAATCCAATGGATTATAGTCTGTCAACAGGATTAAGGGTTACAGAATTAGATATTAGCGAGGCAAATCGCTTAGTTCATAATACTATTTTAAAGAGTGTTCACTGTGATTAACCCCATTTCGTATCAAATTGCCTCTGCTCATTTGCACAATGCTCAATAGCTGGCATTGATCTGAATGGTTATTTAAAAACGTCCCTGACTCAAAACCGGCACCACCCGATAATGTATCCCCGACCCACTAAAATCCATTCTAAATTTATCCATAAATCCTTCATATCGATCTTTGGCGAGTATCAACTCAAAGCGGACTTGCTTTTGTCGTCCAGTCACCTGTTCCGCGAGCGAGAGCTGTGAGTGGTCGCCGTTGTGCTCGTTAACCGTGTAACTTGCAAAGCGCTGCTCAGGATCGAATTCGAGTAGCCAATCCACGAGCATTTCCTCCAGGGCCGGAGGTGCATTGAAGCTAACGAGTAAACTGTCGGCACTCATGATAATTTTTCCTTGGGCTCCGCGAACATTTGGTAGAGCATCGGCAATACGATCAATGTCAACAGAGTTGACGTAACAAGCCCTCCGATCACGACCGTCGCGAGGGGGCGCTGAATTTCCGATCCCGGGCCTGTTGCGATCAACAGCGGAACCAAGCCGAAGGCAGCGATGCTGGCGGTCATTAGGACGGGCCGCAATCTGCGCGCCGCGCCATCGACGATCACCCGGTTCATTGGCATACCGGTCGCTCTTAGCTGGTTGAAATAGCTGACCATTACTACGCCATTCAGCACCGCGATGCCCAGCAACGCGATAAAACCCACCGACGCCGGAACTGACAGGTACTCACCCGACAGCCACAGCGCGAATACTCCACCGATTAATGCTAAGGGTATATTGGTGAGTACCAGAACGGCCTGCCGAACCGAGCCGAATGTCGAGAACAGCAGCAAAAAGATCAAGCCGATTGAAACCGGTATCACCACACTTAAGCGAGCGGCCGCGCGTTGTTGATTTTCGAATTGCCCACCCCATTCCATGGTATAGCCCGCGGGCAGTTGAATTTTTTCAGCAACAATTTTACGCGCTTCATCGACAAAGCCGACCAAATCCCGATCCTGGACGTTGCAGCGTACAACCACAAACCGCTGACCCCGTTCTCTAGCTATCGAAACCACACCCTCGACACGATCCAGACTCGCCACCGATGACAGCGCGATACGTCGCCCGTCAGGCAGGGTTACTTGCAGGTCATTAAAGCCCGATGCCTGGGTGTCACCGCGAAGGATTAATGGAGTCCGCTGTAGTCCTTCCTGCACAATACCCAATTGTACGCCTTCCACCTGGGTGCGAAGCATGCGTTCCAGTTCGTCGCCATTCAGGCCCATCAATCCCGCCGCGCGTTGATCAATACGAATACGCAGATATTGCACACCTTCGTTTTGACGCGTAAATACATCGGACGCACCGGGAATTTCAGATAGCACACCTACAATCTCATGGGCTTTTTGATTTAAGATTTCGAGCTCGGGGCCAAAAAGCTTGACCGCAACGTCGCCGCGTACCCCGGTCAACATTTCGGAGACCCGCATTTGTATCGGCTGAGTAAAGCCGTAGTCGATTCCGGGAAACTGATCCAATACCGCGCGGATTTTCTCGATCAAATCGTCTTTGCTATCTGTATCCCATTCTGCTCTGGGTTTGAGTACCAAGAATGCATCGGTTTCGTTCAGGCTCATAGGGTCCAGCCCAATTTCATCCGAACCTAAGCGCGAAATAATACTGCGCACCTCGGGTATTTGCGCCAACACGGCTTGTTGTACACGAACATCCAGTCGGGCCGATTCAGCAAGCGAGATGGAAGGCAATTTTTCGAGTTGTACCACGATATCCCCTTCATCCAGCGTCGGCATAAAAGCCCGGCCGATTTGAGTGTACACGATGACGGTTAGCAATAGGCTCGCGGCAGTAACAGCAAAAATCAGCTTTTTGCGTGCCAGACACCAAACTAATAGAGGGGGGTATAACGCGTGGAGTTTTCTCGGCAGCCAGGGTTCTTCATCTGAAACCTGGGTAATCAAGAAAGACGCCAGAACCGGAATAACCGTCAGCGAAAGCAGCAACGAGCCGCTCAATGCAAACACAACGGTTAGCGCGACCGGTGTGAACAATTTGCCCTCCAAACCTTGCAAGGTCAACAGCGGCAAAAAAACGATAATGATGATCAAGATGCCGGACGTAACCGGAACCGCTACCTCTGACACAGCCCGATAAATAATGTGCAGGCGCGGCAAGCGCTGTTCTGAACGTGTCTGGCTAAGTCGGCTAGTGACATTTTCTACGACTACCACCGCACCATCGACCAACATACCGATCGCGATCGCGAGCCCGCCCAGGCTCATCAAGTTAGCGCTCAAATCGAGTTGGCGCATCAAGATAAACGTAAACAGCGCGGAAAGCGGCAGGACCAGCGCAACGGTCAACGCCGCGCGCAGGTTGCCCAAAAACAACCCCAGCAGGATCAACACCAACACAACGGCTTCGCCGAGCGCCTTCAAAACCGTGCCGGTAGCTCGATTGACCAGGTTTCCGCGATCGTAGAATACGTCAATCTTTACACCGACCGGCAGGGCCGGGGCAAGTTCATCCAGCTTGGCACGAACATCCAATACGGTCTGCCTTGCATTAGCGCCGCGCAAACTCAGGACTAAGCCTTCTACAGTCTCTCCCTTGCCATCCCGCGTAACTGCCCCGTAGCGAGTTAAGGCGCCAATTTGTACGTTGGCTATGTCGCCGACTGTTACCGGTACACCGGATGCTCGGGATACCACAATTTTGGCAACGTCGCGCAAGGTTTTAATCCGCCCTTCGGTACGCACCAGCAACGCTTCCTCTCCCTCGGCTATACGTCCGGCCCCGTCGTTGCGGTTATTGTGTTCCAGCGCCTGCTCCAGAGCCTCCATGCTGATCCCTCTTGACGTCAGCAATGCATTATCCGGAACAACCTCGAAGCTGCGTACAAGACCGCCCAAAGCGTTGACATCGGCCACACCTTTCACGGTACGCAGCGCCGGGCGAATGATCCAGTCAAGCAAATTCCGCCGCTGCATCAACGTTAGATCGCCGCCCTCGATGGTAAACATAAACATCTCACCCAACGGAGTGGTCAGCGGTGCAATTCCACCCTCAACACCAGACGGCAAGTCACCCCAAACACCACTCAACCGTTCCGCAACCTGCTGCCGGGCCCAGTAGATATCCGTACCCTCGTCAAAATCCAGCGTAATATCAGTTAAGGCATACTTGGCGACGGAGCGCAGCATCGTTAAGCTTGGGATACCCAACAGCTCAACTTCCACCGGCGCGGTAATTCGGGTTTCTATTTCTTCAGGGGTCATACCCGGCATTTTGATGATAACCTTGACCTGCGTCGGGGAAACATCGGGAAAGGCATCGATGGGGAGTTGTTTTACCGCGACGATACCCGCGCCGATCAAAATCAATACCAGCAACAACACCAACAAGCGCTGGGACAGCGCGAAAGCGATCAACCGCGACATCAATCGCCTCCGACCAGACCAAGCCAGGCAGCCTTTACCGCTACCACGCCTTTGACGACTACCCGGTCCTGCTCGCTAAGCCCCTGCTGAATCGTTACGCTTCCGCCGGTAATGCTACTGGTCATAACTTCGCGCGCCTCGAATCCGCCTTGAGTAGCCACAAACACGAAGTTTTTGTTTTCTATGCGTGTCAATGCCGCAACAGGAATACGCAGCTTGGACGTGCTGATGGACTTTTCGATATTTACACTCACTTTCTGCCCTGGACGTACCAACACGGTCGGGCTATCGAATGCTGCCCGCACCAATACGGTTTGGTTGGCCGGATTGACGTGACTACCGACCAATATTACGCGCGCCGAAACAGTTGACTCATCGATAGATACGCTGTCATTCAGGTTAATCTGCGCCGTGAGTTCCTGAGGAATATTGATCTCCAGCCACAAGGTATTCAGATTCGCGATACGGAATAGGGGCGCTAATTTATCGACCCACTGTCCGGTCGCGACCATGCGCTCCAATACCACCCCGGCGACCGGCGCGTGAATCTTCAAAGTACTGGTCATTTTTCCGCTACGCTGCAATGCGCGTATATCGGTCTCGTGGACACCCGCAATTTCCAACAACCGGTGTGCTTCTTTGACAGCTCTATAGTGGCGGTCATAGTCATTTTTGGTCACCAGCCATTTACGCTTGGAAACTACGCCTTCCTTGTGTAAGGTTGTCTCCCGGTTTAAGGTTGCCTTCGCAAGCCTCAACTCACTCCTGTCGTTAAGATAGTCGCGCTGCAAACCCAAAAGATTCGGACTATCCAACACTGCCATTGTCTGGCCTTTAGATGCAGATTCGCCGACCGCCAATTTTATATTGGCTATGCGGCCTGATTGCGGTGCACTAACCAGATATTCATGCGCCGGCGGAATTACGACCATCGCAGGAGCGCCAATTACGGGTATAGATTCCGCAATCGTGGGACTTGCAGTTTCGATCCCCAGGTTTGCAATCTGCTGCTCGGACATTTCGAGTTTGTCTCCGGCCAAAGCGGCAGCGTTTGGAATAGCGCAGATCAGCAGGATAAACAACTTCAAAAGCACGGATTTCATGGCGTCACCCCAACAGACTGATTATAAAGTGCGATATCACGTTGCAGGGTTATCGAGCGTTCTTTCGCGTTCAATATCGACTGGTGAGTTCTGGATTGTATTTTCATAAAATCGATAATGTCGATTTCGCCGACCGAGAAACTTAACTCGGCCATTTTCAAATGCTGCTCAGCGATCTGCTTCAGTTCATTAGCTATATCCAATTCCGCATGATTGACCTGCAAACTATGTTTGGCTTCATGGTGTTGCCTTTCTAAATCTCTTAAAAGATGTGCACGCATCGCGATCAATTTATTCAATTCCACGTTTGCGGCCGCAATTCTCGGCGCCAGGTGCGCACTGCCACCGAATGGAATATCAACCGCAACAATAAAGCTTTCCGTTTTATTACTGCGGAAGTCACCACGATCACTGTTCACGCCCACCGTTAGCGCTGTTTGGCCCGCCCCTACGAGTCGTATAGTTTCGATTTCGGCGCGCTTTTTATCGATCAAACCCTTTATCGCCTGTAAAGCCGGATGACTTTGCTCTATGTTGTTCAGACCGATCAGGCTTTCGTAGAAATTATCCGGCATAGTGTTGGATTGCGTAATGCTGATATAGCTTCTACGCGCGTGCATGACCTCAGCTTCGGACTGCGTCAATATTGATTTCTTTTGCAATAGTTCGCTTTGGACCAGCAGTGAATCAGCTCGAGATAACTCTCCCAATTCGTAGAGCTTTTTAATCTTTGTAACCAAGCGCTGGGTAATAATAAAATCCGCGCTGGCCTGCTCGTAGCGAAGATCCATAAGCGCCAAATTCCACAACGTGGTGCGTAGCAAACCAGCAACGCGCAGTTTTATCAGGTCTTTTTGAGTTTGTGCGCTTTTCTGCGATTGTTGAGCCAGCGCTTTTTCGGCATCGCGTTGGCCAAAATTCCAAAGCGGTGCCTCAATCACCGCATCCGCGTAATGCAGCGTTCCACTGGTGGCTTCCTGAAACGCCAACCCCAAGCTTGGTGCGCCCGCTAACCAGCTTTCACTGCGTCGTTCGATCGCCTTCGCTTCTTCTTCCAACGCCTCAAGCCAGTAACTGTCAGGATAAAGTTCCACGGTCAACTCTACAAGGTGGGATAAGCTCAACCCCACATCGATCTCAATCGAATCTTGATGATCCACAATGGACGGTGTTTCAGCCTGACCCGGCGAAACTACCAGCCAGTACACCGGTAGACAAACTAAAAAGAGCCTACGAACACACATAGTTAACTCCACTCAAAAACACCGGCGTCAATAGCACACAAACGCGTATTACATATTATGCAAAAACTAGATTGTTGGAACTTGATCGAGCTTAAAGAACGAGCAGATTTAGCCCGTGAACAAGCCCAAAGAAACGAATTTAGAGATTAAACAGGCGGGCCGCGAGGCGCAGAGATTGGGTAGACAGAATGAGGAAATTCTGGAAATACATACGGAGAAAAATTAATCGCTCGATACGTCAAAGAATAGCCAAAGGTCTTTTCGGATGCATCAATAGTTTGAGAATCATCAGACACATCCGACCGACGATCAGATTGGACGGCCGAACCAACACTAACGATAAGCCCATCAACTCTAATGTTAGTAATCAGAGGTTGAAGATTTGGGGGGTGGTTATAACTACGAGCAAGATCGAGCCCGTGAATATGAAATCCCTCCGGAGATAAATCGCGGCCAAAATGCGCATGCAAAAACGGCATCGCAAACTGCAGCAATACCAACATTAACGCAATGTGTTTTTTGTACGCGAAATTCGACATCACTGAATAGTATAGCCAGATAAGCCATACAGCAAGCTATACGTAACTACTCAGCGTTAACCGACGACACGAATTAAGTCATCGAACACACCTACGGTGTCATTCCGGTATGGACTGCCGGAATCCAAGTCACAGGGATATAATCAATTACCCTCTATGGCATTTTGGATATCCGCTTCCCATACGAGCATGCCCCATCTGCTTGCTATCGAATGACACGTATATCCAGAGGCAGGCCGAGTTTTGCCCATGCGCGATCGGTGGTCAATACCGGAATAGCCATGTGCTGAGCGGATGCGAGACAAGCCCGATCTGCCAGGGAAAGTCCTTTCTGCCTGGTTTGTTGCCACAAACATCCAGCAATTTCGGCCTGCTCCGCGGAAAAAGGCATCACCACAAGACCCAAGGCTTGCAATTCATCACGGATTTCAGTGACATCCACTCCATTGACCACCGATTTTTGAATGACCTCAGACCAGTTGACGGAAGAGATCGCCGAATTTGCAATTACCGCTTCCACATTAATCTATGCCACACAATAACCAATGTGGTCATAATAATTAAAATGGCTATGAACAGTTTGCAGGTTGCATAACTGATGGATGTTTCCTATCTGATTTTCAAGACTGTCGACAGCAGGGATGCTGTCGCCAAGGCTACATGGATGTATCTACGCCGTGTCTTGAAGATCAGATAGGAAACAACCTGTGGTTTGTATAGAGCCATTTAAACCATGCCAATATGACACTGTGCGACTGGCATTGTAGTCAAATCCCCCTACTTTTATTCTGTCCTGAGCGCCTCCAAAGGATCGAGATTTGCTGCCCTAAGCGCCGGCATTACGCCTGCGATCACGCCAATCACTACGGATAACCCAAACGCGAATACAATATAGTTCCATGCGAGTTTTACGGGCAATTCCGGGAGCAGCCACGCAATAAGCTGTACCAGGAAAATTCCAAATACAACGCCACTCACACCACCGACTGCACTGAGTGTGATCGCTTCACCCAAAAATAGTCCCAGGATATGCTTTTGCTCAGCGCCTATGGCGCGGAACAAACCAATTTCAGCGACGCGCTCTGAAACCGAAATGGTCATTATGGTTAGAATTCCTACACTGCCTACTAGCAGAGAGATACCGCCCAAAGCGCCGATCGCGAGGGTTAGAACGTTGAGCACAGAATCCAGAATTTCCAACATCTGCTTTTGCGTCACCAGGGTAAAATCTTCACTACCGTGGCGACTTTTGAGCAGACGTTTAATCGATGTGGCAGCGCGTTCAGCCGACACCTCGGCTTCATAGAGTAAATCTATCTCCATAACACTTTCGCGGTTAAACAATTCCATGGATCTACCGACCGGAATATAAACCGTATCGTCCATATCGAAACCCAGCATCTGCCCTTTGCTTTGCATTACGCCGATAACGCGATAGCGGTCACCACCCACCCTGATGCGCTGTCCCAGCGGATTTTTGTCGCCAAATAATTCAGTGCGCAAGGTACTGCCAAGAACCGCATAAGGCCTGGCTCTACGCTGATCGTCATCCGGCAGGAAGCGGCCGTAAGCAACGTCCATTTTCCAAACTTCGGGAACTGCCGATCCGACACCCAAAATCGTCGTGCGGCGGCTTTTTTTACCATATTCTATACGTGCGTTGCCCTGCACGACGGAAACAACCGCGATGATATGATCCAGTCTTTTCAGCGCATCTGCATCATTCAGCGACAGCGGACGGACGTTGCTGATGGTCGCCCCGGAAATGCCGAATGTTTCTGTTTTGCCAGGCGTTACCGCGACAAGGTTGGTCCCGAACTGGGTAAATTCCGCCAAAACAAAGCGGTGAATGCCTTCCCCGATGGATGTCAAAAGAACAACTGCAGTGATGCCAATTAAGATTCCCAAACCCGTTAGCCCGGACCTGACCCGGTGCGCGGTGATTGATCTAAACGAAAACTTTATTAAATCCAAGGTCTGCATGATTATCGCCTTGCAAGCGCATCAACCGGGTCTAATTTTGCGGCTTTAGCTGCCGGAAGTACACCGGACACCAATCCCGTAA
>CAZVFR010000153.1:0-8651 GCA_964626505.1 uncultured Methylococcaceae bacterium | reverse complement strand
CGAGATTCCCAAAACAGTTCTGGAGGATTTTGAGCCGGACCCCAGCATTAAGGCAGAACCCATTCGCAATGGACAGAACGGCAAGGGTCGTTCCCAAACCCGAAATCAGGCTAAAGCCAAATCGTCAACCAATAAGGCAGCGAACAGCCGGCGAAACTTCGGATCAAGCCGATCTGAAGACCAGCGCACTGCGCCGAAATCAACATACAAATCAGCCCGGCGTAAGTCCAGCGGTTCCCAACCAACGTTGCAGAATCAACAAGCACGCGCTGGCCAGAGTCGGGAAAGGGCGACGCTACTAGGTGGTGGTTTCTGGGACGAGTGACTCTAGCCCGAATTTCTCAGTAGACGATATCAAACCTTTGGTAGGTTTCATCAGTGGCCTCGAAATTGGTGATTTGAAAATCGTCGACTTCAGCGCCGGGCGGGCCAACCCGGCACCACTGGACAAAACAATCTATGGACTCCACGGATCCGCTCGTAACTATTTCGACTCGACCATCCGGCAAGTTTCTGACAAAACCATTAACCCCCAGTTGTAACGCCATGTCCTGAGTCGACGCCCTGAAAAAAACACCTTGGACCCGCCCGGAAACAAAAATATGAACACATTCCTGCATGGTTAAATACGTGTCATCTTCCAACACGAATGAATATGCGGATTACGCGCAAAATCACGTGGAAGTGTCTTATGATTCAGATCATGGATACTCACACCGTTGAGCGATCCACTATCTAGTTTGAATTTCCGGCAGTTGGTGGAAAAAATCAAAACACCTTGTTTATCGAGCAATTTAAAAGTCTTGTTCAGTAAATCAACATGGTCCCGCTGCACATCAAAAGTATCGGCCATGCTTTTTGAATTGGAGAAGGTCGGCGGATCAAGAAAAATTAAGCCGTAACGCTTGCTAGACTTCGCTGTGGCCTTCTCAATCCATTCAAGGCAGTCGGCTTGAACCAAGCTATTCGACTTATCACTGATACCGTTCAGCTTGAAATTTCGCCTGGCCCAATCAAGATAGGTCTTGGACAGATCTACCGTAGCTGTCGATAAAGCGCCGCAGGTCGCAGCGAAAACGCTAGCGGTACCCGTATACCCAAATAGATTTAAAAAATGTTTGTCCGTAGCCAAATCGGCGATCATCTGCCGAGTAATTCGGTGGTCTAAAAATAACCCCGTATCCAAATACGATTCAAAGTTTACTAAGAACCGGCAGCCGCTCTCCTGTACCTCAACCAAGCGCCCCAGGTTGACTTGTTTTTCGTATTGGCTATTGCCTTTCTGGCGCTGGCGCGTTTTCAAAAAGACGTGATCCCACGATACATCCAACACACCTGGGAGCACTGAAAGCCCATCCACCAAGCGGGTACGGGCTTTCTCGGGATCTATAGACGCGGGGGCGCGATATTCCTGAACATGAATCCAACGATTCTCCTCACCATACACGTCGATTGCCAGCGCATATTCGGGCAAATCCGCATCGTACAGACGATAGCAAGAAATTCCGTTGCGGTTCGCCCAGCGCCCAATATTTCTCAAGTTCTTCTTTAGTCGATTCGAGAACATTTCCGCTTTAGCCTGCCCGGACTCGCCAAGGCAGCGCGCCGCAGCCATCACATCAACGGTCGCTACATTGGTACTCGGCTCACCCACTGAAATTTCCTTGGGGATGAAAAACCGCTTCGGTGTTATTTCAAAATTCAGCAGCTTGCACTCAATGGCGCCATTGTATAACGTAGCTGGCCGACGCGATCTAATACCCAAACGAAACCCGAGCTCCGAGTTGGCCGTCAACAATGCCGCGTTCCAGCCCGAAAAGTATTCCCGCAAAACCGATCCCAAGTCGGTATAAAGCGCATACAATTCGTCAGTCTGCCCGATGCGCTCTCCATAGGGTGGATTTACCGCGACCAATCCGCGGGCCGCACTGCTATTTCGTGGCCTGGTATCGACAATTGGGCGTCGCTCAATGCGAATATGTTCGAGCAGGCCGGCGCGCTCGATATTCACCTCGGCAATTGCCAGTACGCGATGATCAATATCGTAGCCGGAGATGGGAGGTAAAGTGGATAATCCCAAGTCACGCCGTTGTTCCGCATCGCGTAATAATCCATCCCAGACTTCAGGTTTATGCTGCTTCCATCCTTGAAAGCCAAAATAATCCCGCAGAATACCAGGCGCGATATCGCCCGCCATCATGGCAGCCTCGATAACCAATGTGCCTGAGCCACACATCGGATCAACAAACTCCTGGCCTTGCTCGGATAACGCGGGCCATCCAGCTTTAATCAAAATCGCGGCCGCAAGATTTTCCTTAAGCGGCGCTTTGCCACCCTCGACGCGATAGTTTCTTTTATGCAGACTGTCACCCGAAAGATCAACATAAACCGACGCTATACCTTTATCCAAATGAACATTGATTCTAAGGTCAGGCCGATCCAGTGCAATGCTGGGCCGATGCCCACAATATTCACGCATTTGATCAACGATCGCATCTTTAACCTTTAATGCGCCAAAATGACTGTGGCGGATGGTTGCATTTGTTCCGACAAAATCGACTGCCAAGGTCGCATCAGGTTCAAGGTGGCTGGCCCAATCGATCGCGTTGACACTTCTGTACAATAATTCGGGCGTTGTGCAGTCGAATTGATCCAGGCACAACAAAACCCGATTCGCCAAACGCGACCACAGACAAACCCTATAAGCCGCCTCTATCGGACCCGAAAACGCTACCCCGCTTTTTTTTTCATGAGTTTGTTCTATGCCTAATTCACGTAATTCGGCAACCAACAGACCCACCATACCTTTCGGGACAGTTACAAAATAATCCAGCGCTTTTGTCATATCAAAATGTTATCGCACCCGAGCTTCATCCCAAAACACAAAAGCCCCACCCAAAGGGTGAGGCTTCCGCGTTAGACTTAAGTGAGCAGTTGGCGCTCGGGGGGCTTTACATCATGCCGCCCATACCACCCATACCACCCATACCGCCCATATCACCACCGCCACCGCCACCGCCGTGTGAATGAGCATCATCTTTCTCTTCCTCCGCAACCATCGCTTCGGTAGTAATCATCAAACCCGCAACCGATGCCGCATTCTGCAATGCAGCGCGGACCACCTTAGCCGGATCGAGAATACCCATTTCAACCATATCGCCGTATTCGCCGGTGGCGGCATTGTAGCCATAATTACCTTCGCCGCTGGCAACCTGATTCAAGACTACGGAAGCTTCGTCACCTGAATTGGCAACGATTTGACGCAAAGGCTCTTCCAGTGCACGGCGGGCAATGGCAATACCGGTATCCTGATCGTGATTGATACCTTTGACACCCTCCAATGCTTTCAAAGCCCGAACCAGAGCGACGCCACCGCCCGGAACAACGCCTTCTTCAACCGCGGCCCGAGTAGAATGCAACGCGTCTTCGACACGGGCTTTCTTTTCTTTCATTTCAACTTCGGTGGCTGCGCCGACCTTGATTACCGCCACACCGCCAGCCAGTTTGGCTAAACGCTCTTGCAGTTTTTCTTTATCGTAGTCTGAAGTAGCCTCGTCGACCTGCGCCCGAATCTGGCCCACACGACCTTCGATATTCGCTTTTTCTCCCGCACCATCGATAATGGTGGTATTTTCTTTAGCCACCTGAACTTTCTTGGCCGAACCTAAATCGTCCAAAGTCGCTTTTTCCAGGCTCAAGCCAACTTCTTCGGCAATCACCGTAGCACCCGTCAGGATCGCAATATCTTCCAACATGGCCTTGCGGCGATCGCCAAACCCCGGTGCTTTAACCGCGGCAACTTTAACGATACCGCGCATATTGTTCACCACCAGTGTCGCCAAAGCTTCACCTTCAATATCTTCAGCAATAATCAGCAACGGCTTACCGGCTTTTGCTACATTTTCCAGAACCGGCAGCATATCGCGGATATTGGAGATTTTTTTGTCGTGCAGCAGGATCAACGGGTCTTCCAGCTCAACACTCATACTTTCCTGGTTATTGATGAAATAAGGCGACAGATAACCGCGATCGAACTGCATACCTTCCACAACGTCAAGTTCGTTTTCCAGGCCGGAACCTTCTTCAACCGTGATAACGCCTTCTTTACCGACTTTTTCCATGGATTCGGCGATGATCTTACCAATGGATTCATCAGAATTAGCCGAGATCGTACCGACTTGCGCGATCGCATTGGCATCTGAACAGGGTACGGAAAGGTCGCTGATCGAATCAACCACGACACTAACCGCCTGGTCCAAACCACGTTTCAGATCCATGGGATTCATACCCGCCGCTACGGCTTTGAGACCTTCAATCAGAATCGTTTGGGCTAAAACAGTAGCAGTCGTGGTGCCGTCGCCGGCAACATCCGAGGTATGGGACGCGACTTCTTTGACCATCTGCGCACCCATATTCTCGAATTTATCCGAAAATTCAATTTCTTTGGCTACCGAAACACCGTCTTTAGTAATAGTCGGCGCACCAAAACTTTTTTCCAAAATAACGTTACGGCCTTTCGGACCTAAAGTAACTTTGACCGCACTGGCCAAAACATTAACGCCTTTGAGCATTTTCGAGCGGGCGTCATCGCTAAATTTAACTTCTTTTGCTGCCATGATTGTTTCCTTATGATTGTATTAAATATCTGTGTAATCGGCGTTAAAACTTATTCGATGACACCCATGATGTCTTCTTCACGCATCACGATAACTTCTTCACCTTCTACTTTGACTTCGTTCCCGGCGTATTTACCGAACAGAACCCTGTCACCTACTTTGACATCCACAGCGCGAACATCGCCATTGTCGAGCAATTTACCGTTACCGACCGCAAGGACTTCACCTTCGCTGGGTTTTTCAGTAGCTGAATCCGGCAATACGATGCCGCCGGCCGATGTGCGCTCTTCTTCAACGCGTTTGACGATTATTCTGTCATGTAATGGACGTATTTTCATGAAATCCTCCTAAATGTGACTTTACGTTCGGTTAAATACAGACACCTCCGGTGCCCGATTTTGCTAAAGTGAACGAACAATTATTAGCACTCGCCTCTAGTGAGTGCTAATAATAACTTCGTAGTTTTGCCTGTCAAGTATTTCTGCCGATAGGGAGATGAAAACCCAAAATTCCAGGATCTACATCATTCTCCAAACCGGTTCGACGCTTTGCTGACACAAATACTGGGGGCAATAAACACAATTTCAAGGCACATCTGAAAATGTTTGTTAACGACTTGCTCACCAATAAATCACAGCCAAATTCGCTGTAAACCCAAACATTTCTATTTCATCAAACGAAATGGTAAATTTGATCCATGAATGACGAACAATTACTACGCTACAGTCGCCAGATTCTGCTCCCCCAAATCGATATCGAAGGACAACAGAAACTTCTGGACACACGTTGTCTGATCATTGGTCTAGGTGGATTAGGTGCGCCAGCTGCAATGTATTTGGCAGCCGCCGGTGTCGGTCATATCGTATTAAACGATGACGATGTGGTGGATTTGAGTAACCTGCAAAGACAACTGATCCACACTACGCTCGACATCGGCAAAGCCAAAGTCACCTCGGCGAAGGAATCCCTGGCAGCATTAAATCCAACTATTAATATAGAGACCCTACACAAGCGACTGGACCAAGAACATTTGGCGCTCGCCGTAGCCAAGGCCGATGTAGTATTAGATTGCAGCGATAATTTCTCGACGCGCTTTGCGGTAAACCGAGTCTGTGTCGCGACCCGAACTCCTTTGGTTTCGGGTGCTACGATTAGGTTCGAAGGACAAGTCGCAGTGTTCGATGCAAGAAATCAATCCAGCCCCTGTTATAACTGCTTGTATTCGGATATAGACGAACTTTCCGAAAGTTGCTCTCAAAGTGGTGTCATCTCACCCGTTCCCGGAATAATCGGCAGTATTCAAGCCCTGGAAGCCATGAAAGTAATCCTCGATATCGGTGAAACGCTTTGCGGTCGGTTGCTATTGTTGGATGCGCTCACTATGGAATGGAATCTTATGAAACTAAAAAAAAGTGACCATTGCCCGACATGTTCCATCCAGTCTACAGTTTGACCACACCATGCCGGCAAGTTCGCAACGTTAAATGTACGGCGTTACATTATTGGTGTTTTGTTAATAGAATAGTAATGGACGCAAAGCCCAACTAAAAGCCCAATCGCTCAACGGTCTATATTGCTTTCCGAATTTATGCGTCGTATACTTCAATCAGCTTTATAATAAAGCTCCCCTAACACCCATAATCCATTTGACGGCAGGAGGTATTGCAGATATGAAATGGGAAAAACCAAGCTACAATGATCTTCGTTTCGGCTTCGAAGTCACCATGTACATCTACAACCGTTAATAGCCGGTTCAGTATTCTACGGGGTTCCATCAATGGAGCCCCGTTTTAGTTTTTACGTTTTAACTTTTCGTTCAGCTTAAATTCTAACGGCGGTTCAGTACCTTTTCTAGCGAACGATTTCGCCCCGCATTCACAACCCAATCTTAGCCATGAAAATTAGAGTCTTAGGATCGGGAGCCGGAGGCGGCTTCCCCCAGTGGAATTGTAATTGTAAAAACTGCCGAGGCTTACGAAAGGGTGAAATAAACGCTGTGGCCCGCACCCAGTCTTCCATCGCGGTAAGCAGCGACAATAGCAACTGGGTGTTGTTCAACGCATCACCCGATATACGCACGCAAATCGAAGCGTTTCCCGGCATTCAACCCAAAAGCGGAATTCGCGATACCGGTATCAAGGCGATCATCCTAATCGACAGCCAAATTGACCATACAACGGGTCTATTAATTCTGCGCGAAGGCACGCCGCTGAATATTTATTGCAGCGAAATGGTCAAGCAAGACCTTTCTTCGGGTTTTCCAATCTTTAAAATGTTGGACGACTATTGCGGCGTTAACCACCATCCTATTCCGTTGGATGACAGCAGTTTCACCATCCCGGGTATAGAAGACCTGCAATTCTGGCCACATTCGTTGAAAAGCAAAGCACCTCCCTATTCACCGCACCGCCACGATCCACACGACGGCGACAATATCGGCGTAACCATAGAACAAATCTCCACGAGTAAAAAACTTTATTATTCACCCGGGCTTGGCCAAATCGAGTCACACGTGCATCAAGCCATGCAAAATGCCGACTGCGTTTTGGTGGACGGCACCTTTTGGCGCGAAGACGAAATGGAACATGCCGGTACCGGCCACAAAAAAGCCCGCGACATGGGCCATCTACCCCAATCCGGCGATCACGGACTGCTAAAAGTACTGGATGGACTGCCCAACACACGCAGAGTTCTAATCCATATCAACAATACCAACCCGATTCTTAACGAAGATTCAGAGCAGCGCAAAATCCTGAAAACTGCCGGGATAGAGGTTTCCTACGACGGCATGGAAATCAATTTATGACCGACTCCAGTGATCGCCCATGGTCACGTGAAGAGTTCGAAGCCCGGCTGCGGGGAATGGAAAAATATTATCATATCCATCACCCTTACCACATACTGATGCACGAGGGTAAGCTAAACCGGGAGCAGATTCAGGGTTGGGTCGCTAACCGATTTTATTACCAAATCAACATCCCGCAAAAAGATGCGGCAATTCTGGCCAACTGCCCGGACAGAAAAACCCGTACCATTTGGGTACAGCGCATTCTGGATCATGACGGTAGCCCAGACAAACCCGGTGGCGGAATCGAAGCCTGGATCCAACTGGGCATCGCAGTAGGTTTGTCGCGCGAAGAAGTCACCTCGCTTGAGCATGTCCTGCCAGGCGTCCGTTTCGCCGTTGATGCTTACGTGAATTTCGCCCGCACAGCAGAATGGCACGAAGCGGCCAGTTCGTCCTTGACTGAAATGTTCGCACCCGGTATACACAAACAGCGGCTGGCTAATTGGCCGGAAAACTATCCCAGGATCGACAGCAAGGGTTTAGCCTACTTCCGCAACCGGCTCGGCGAGGCTCGGCGGGACGTCGAACACGGCCTGGCGTTGACTTTGGACTGGTACAAAACACGCGAACAGCAGGAACGCATGCTGGATATTCTAAAATTTAAGCTGGATATATTATGGACCATGGCTGATGCGATGCACCTGGCGTACATCAATAAAATGCCACCTTATTCCGGCATCACCGACTGAACGGCTATGCTAATAGAACCCGATGCGTTGATCGATTTTTCCCCGCT
Source organism: uncultured Methylococcaceae bacterium (assembly GCA_964626505.1). Taxonomy (GTDB): domain Bacteria; phylum Pseudomonadota; class Gammaproteobacteria; order Methylococcales; family UBA1147; genus CAZUGA01. Next base: position 451 of record CAZVFR010000153.1, on the reverse strand, counting down.
GCACCGCTTGCAATGGGAAGAAGCACAGCAAAAAGATGTCATTTTGTACCCGGAAGGCATGGTCGAACTAAATAGCAGTTCCGCCGAAATACTCAAGCTCTGCGACGGTAGCCGAACCCTGGACGGCATCGTAACCGAATTGGAACAGAAATTCGCGACCACGGGACTCAAGCAAGATATCTGCGAATTTATCGAAACCGCGTTAGACAATGGCTGGATTAAACAAAGCGGAAATCACTAAGCCGCGTTGGTTGCTCGCCGAGCTCACCTACGCGTGCCCGCTGCAATGCCCGTATTGCTCTAACCCAGTTGATTTCGCGCATAATGACGCCGAACTGGAAACCGAAGACTGGCTCCGAGTATTATCCCAAGCCCGCGAAATGGGCGCCGTACAGTTGGGCTTTTCCGGCGGCGAACCACTGGTCCGGCAAGACCTGACTACACTGGTAGA
>CAZVFR010000152.1:4848-8726 GCA_964626505.1 uncultured Methylococcaceae bacterium | reverse complement strand
GGTACATGAGCATTTTCGACGCCGTAATCGGGTAAATTTGAGGGTAAGCTGAGTAATTACTCCTTTTCATGCTTTTGTTTGTTATCCGTATCCGCGGCAGACTTCTTTTGTTTTTGTGGAAGTGTCCTAGCCTCCCCCTTTCCCTGAGGCATCAGCATGGACAACAGTTCGGAGATTTTATCTCGCATATCGCGCCTATCGATTATCATGTCTATTGCACCATGATCCCGCAAGAATTCGCTGCGTTGAAACCCTTCCGGTAACGTTTCGCGAACCGTTTGCTCGATTACACGAGGACCGGCGAATCCAATCAATGCATTCGGTTCAGCGATATTGATATCACCGAGCATGGCCAAGCTGGCCGAAACACCGCCCATTGTTGGATCGGTCAGAATCGGGATAAAAGGTATACCTGAATCTGCTAATCGCGCGAGAATGGCGCTGGTTTTCGCCATTTGGAATAAGGACAACAACGATTCCTGCATGCGCGCACCACCGCTGGCGGTAAATACAACGAACGGGATACCACGCTCTTGGCTTAGTGTGGCGCCTCTAACAAATCGCTCGCCGACAACCGATCCCATGGATCCACCCATAAAATCAAAATTAAACGCCGCGGCTACCATATCCTGATTTTTCAACTGACCCGATACGACAATCAACGCATCTTTTTCGCCGGTCTTCTTTTGTGCCTGCACAATTCGATCTTTGTACTTCTTGCTGTCTTTGAATTTAAGCGGATCGGTGGGCTTCAAGTCCTCACCGATCTCCTGACGGTGATCAGGATCTAGAAAAATATGCAGCCGCTTACGCCCACTGATACGCATGTGATAGGAACACTTGGGGCAAACGTCTAAATTTCGCTCAAGCTCTGCCTTATACAATATGGCATCACAATCGGGACATTTATTCCACAACCCTTCGGGGACCGCACCTTTGCTCGATCCATTGGTTCGAATCTTGGACGGGACTAACTTTTGGAACCAACTCATCTTCTTTTACTATAATAATGATCTAAGAATCCATCGCAACACGCATGGTCGTCAGCAGTTGGATAATCTCTTCTTTAATCGCCTCCGCAGGTTTTTCAAAACTGGATTCAATCAGCTTTATCAAAGCACTCCCGACGACGACCGCATGGGCTACTTTACTGAGAGACGCCGCAGTTTCGGCAGTACTCACTCCGAATCCAACGGCGATGGGTAAATCCGTCAAGGCACCGATCTGCTGAATCTTAGAGGTAACATCCGTCAAATCCAGATTCGACGCGCCAGTTACACCTTTTAATGATACATAGTAGAGAAATCCGCGACCGACTGCACTGACTTTATTTATGCGTTCTTGGGTACTGTTCGGCGCCAGCAAGAAAATCGGATCGATTCCAGCATTATCCAGCAAAGCAACAAACTCTTCAGCTTCTTCGGGTGGCATGTCGACCGTCAAGATACCATCAACGCCCGCTGCTGCAGCCTGAGCAACAAAGGTCTCATAACCCATGCATTCTATCGGATTCAAGTAACCCATAAGAACGACTGGAGTTTCGACGTCATCGGCCCGAAACGCGCGAACCATAGCCAAAACCTGCTTAAGATTCACCTTGTGGACAAGCGCCCGCTCGCTAGCTCGCTGAATCACGGGTCCATCCGCCATCGGATCCGAAAAAGGAACACCTAACTCGATAATATCCACACCCGCCGCAACCATAGCGTGAATCATCGGTACGGTAAAGTCCGGACTCGGATCACCTGCGGTAATAAATGGAATAAGGCCTTTACGGCCAGATTGATTCAAGGCGTTAAATCTCGCTGCCAATCGACTCACAACTGCCACCCTTCAATCTGCGCGACAGTGTGCATGTCTTTATCGCCCCGACCTGAAAGGCTCACTAACAAGGATTGATCAGAGCGCATTTGCGGCGCAATTTTCATTACATAGGCCAACGCGTGACTCGACTCTAAGGCGGGTATTATTCCTTCCGACCGGGTTAGGGCATGAAATCCCTGCAATGCTTCCTTATCGGTAATACTCACGTATTCCGCGCGGCCAATGTCCTTCAGCCAGGAATGCTCGGGACCTACACCGGGATAATCCAGTCCCGCGGAAATCGAGTGCGTTTCAATAATTTCCCCATCCTCATCTTGCATTAGATAGGTGCGATTTCCATGTAACACCCCCGGTTTACCGACGTTCAAAGGGGCTGAGTGGCGCCCGGTTTCGATACCGTCGCCCGCGGCTTCAACACCCAACAACTGCACGGAGGCGTCGTCGATAAACGGATAAAACAATCCAATCGCATTGGAACCACCACCGACGCAAGCAACCAATGCGTCGGGTAAACGCCCGGTTGTTTCCAGCATTTGCTGGCGGGACTCACGGCCGATAACGGTCTGAAAATCTCTGACCATCGCCGGGTACGGGTGCGGCCCGGCAACCGTTCCGATAATATAGAACGTATCATCAACATTCGTGACCCAATCACGCAACGCTTCGTTCAACGCATCTTTTAAAGTCTTGGAACCTGCCTCAACACTGACTACGCTGGCACCCAATAATTTCATTCGGTAAACATTCAACGCTTGCCGTTTAATATCCTCGGCTCCCATATAAACGACACACTCCAGTCCCATCCTGGCAGCTACGGTAGCCGTAGCAACACCATGCTGACCGGCACCGGTTTCCGCGATAATGCGAGTTTTCCCCATGCGTTTAGCTAGCAGGCCTTGGCCTACGGTGTTATTGATCTTATGTGCCCCGGTATGGTTTAAATCCTCGCGTTTCAGATATATTTGCGCACCGCCCAACTCCCTGCTCCAGCGTTCCGCGTGATAAATTGGCGACGGGCGGCCGACATAATGCTTGAGATCCGCATCCAACTCGGCAATAAAATCGGGATCCTGCATATAGCGGTGATAAGCTTCGGTCAATTCCTGGATGGGCAGCATCAAGGTTTCCGCGACAAAAATCCCTCCGTAGGAACCAAAATGCCCACGTTCGTCCGGCATATCGTATTGTTTATTTGAATTATTGTTTGGCACACTCAACCTCATTTACCTCTTTCATTAAACCCAGCATTTTCTCGGCATCTTTTATACCTTTTGCGGTTTCCACACCGCTGCTAACATCAATCGCATACGGATGCACTAGATTTATAGCCTCTCTAACATTATCGGCAGACAACCCGCCCGCTAAGATTATCGGCAATCCACAATGGGACGGGATGCGTTGCCAATCAAAGCTCCGTCCGGTACCGCCTTTTTCCCGCGGATGATAAGCATCCAGCAACAAACCGCGAGCATCCGAATACTGCTTCTCGATCTGACCTACATCGATCTCGTCCCGCATTCGAACGGCTTTGATGTAGGGTATCCCAAAACTCCGGCAAAACCCAGGCGGCTCCCGTCCATGAAACTGAATTAAATCGACGTTGACGTGTTCCAACACACCACGAATCCGTTCAGGCTCTGCATCGACAAATAACGCAACCACCGAAACGAACGCAGGCAAGCGACTGACAATTTGCCGAGCCCGGTCAATATCGATATTTCGCGGGCTGGGTGGAAAAAACACCAAACCGACCGCATCAACACCCAACCGCGCTGCATTGACCGCATCGTCAGGCTGCGTGAAACCGCAGATTTTAACCCGAGTTCGGCTCAATCGGTAAGATTTATTCATTGTGCTTAACGTGCATAGTGTCTTCTGCGGCGAGGAAGAATAAATAATTGAATACGAAATCCCAAGCTTTAGGCGTAAACCAATCCGGCATACCAGCCCCTTAGATACTTGCCACAATCCAAGCGCCATCATACCATTCTGCACCGAATGCAGATTCATACATGGTCTTCACCCTCAGTCTGCTGTTACACTCCGCAACTCGT
>CAZVFR010000152.1:0-4838 GCA_964626505.1 uncultured Methylococcaceae bacterium | reverse complement strand
AACGCCTATCTAAAATTGCTATGAGCGAGAGTTCAGCAGCAAAACGGATCGTCTCTTCCTGGACCATTTTATTCACCAAATAGTAAGGAAATCATACATGTCCAGTAAAATTAGTAAGAAGGTCGCAATCATAACTGGGAGCACCAAAGGAATTGGACGCAGTATTGCCGAAGAACTTGCCAAAAATGACGTAATAACCGTCATCACGAGCCGAAACAAATTAGATGCTGAGCAGGCCGCTGAAGAAATTAACGCGCTGGGAGGACAAGCAGTCGGTTTCGAATTCAATATAGCGACTTCGACCGATTTACCTCAATTGATTCACGACACTATCGATACCTACGGTCGATTGGATACCTTGGTTAATAATGCACTAAGTCAGGAGTGCTGCGCGCCAGTTGATTCTTTATCTGACCAGCAGATCGCCGCAACATTTAATTCGAATATTACCCACACGTTTTTACTTAGCAAAATGGCTTATCCATATCTAAAGAAAACACGCGGGAACATTATCAATATAAGTTCTATTGTCGTAAGCCGACATCTACTCGGGCTACCCTTGTACGCCATAATCAAAGGTGCTATCAGCCAAATGACAAAAGTGCTGGCCGCCGAATGGGCCGCGGACGGAATTCGAGTTAACGCGCTGGCCCCAGGCTTCATTAGAACCAGTGCATTTTCAGACATGGGCGTTCCCGAGGAGGTCATCGATAAGAGTTATGAATATTACAAAAACTACATCCCCTTAAAACAGATCGGCAACCCATCAGATGTCGGAAAACTCGCAGCGTTCCTAGCTTCCGACGCTGCACGTTTGCTAACCGGAGATATTATTGACATCGATGGGGGTTTAGCTATCCAGGGACTTCAGCTCTATCAGCAAAACTAAGCTATCGCGCATGCCTCATTCTATAATGATACTCTCCGTATTTACGCATTAATTCATCTATAACTGGAAATGAATATACCTCTAGACGATTTCTTCGACACCCACTTTGTACACGTCGACCGGTGTAACGAAACAACGCTAAATATAATTATACGAGCTAGGGTTAATAGGGCAATAGAATCTTATAATGTTGCCGAAGCATTAAAGTTATTGAATGAAAAACACAATTACTTATCCGCCAAAGTCGTCGAGAAGACATCAAGCGATAAAAGCATTCGCTATAAACTACATCCTGTTAAACAGAATAGCTTTTATTATGATGTACTAGAGGTTAATCCTGGAAGTCTCGATGCAATAATGAATAGTTTATCCGAATACAGATACCACAGATTTAAACTAAATGAAGGCCCTTTAGTTCATATGCAAGTTTGGCACGACAATTCAAATAGTATAATAGAATTTTCATGTGCGCATCTGCTTGGAGATATTACTGCTGCTTTAATAATAACAAATGACATACTTGACCTCATAAACGCCAGCATAGATAAGCGCATACCGACTTTGACTGCTTGCGAAAGAATCGTGTTTAGTATCGATAAATTAAAAGGCAGAGAAGCCAAACATGAACCATTAATTTTGTCCTCAGACGATTTACCTGATTCTAACTACGAAAAATGGCCACAACCCGATTATACTTACGAACGCCATTCAATTTCCCTAGAACGGTTCAAGCATGTCGATGGTGTACTAGAAAACAAGGGGATTAAAGCTAAAACGATCGACCTATTTTATTATTTCGCATTTGATATATATTATAATAACTTTGGCACAGAGTTAGATCTTAGTGTAATTTTCAGTTTTAGAAAACATTTGAAATACGATAAACATAAAAATTGCATAAACACTTTTGCTATTTTCGCTCCCCTAATATTTCCTAGTAACAACATCGAAAATATTAAGGTATGTTTAGAAGAAATATACCGCCAGAGAAAATCGGCTATTAAGATAGCCGGAGTCAACAATGCATTAAATTTTATCCATAGTCTTAATATTCTAGTTGCCGGCAAAGATATTGAAGCAAGCCGCAATATAATTAATTCATTGATACAAATGGGCTCTGTATTTTGCTTTAACAATTTGGGTAGCGTTGATTATTACTTCAGAGACAGATCAAATTTCAACGTAATAGATATTGATATTCAGGATGGGGTTCCTACGGATGAAACGCGCATGTTCGGCTTCCGTAACAATGTACATATAAACCCAATGCTTCAATCTAATGGATCAATCTCGGCAGCTCGATTTTGGGAAGAATTTCTCAATCGACTCGAAGACTTTGAACGATCTTAAGAGTACCTGATTACCTATTATTAAACCGTTGCACGTCGCTGGGTAACCGCTCAAAGATGGGATGCTTGGCCATACCAAATTCACTAGGATAATAGATGCCGCCTAAATATAGACCGCTAGCCCGAGCTGTAACTCCACCCAAGGTACGGTCACGCGCCATCAAAACTTCTCTTGCCCATTCCGGTTGCTTTTTACCCACGCCGATTTCGATCAAAACACCAGCAATATTTCTCACCATATGATGAAGAAACGCATTCGCAATGATATCGATTACCACGCACTCTGATTGGACTGCAACAGCAATATGGTGCAACTGCCTATTAGGACTCTTGGATTGGCACGCTTTTGCTCTAAACGATGAGAAATCATGTTCCCCAATCAGAAATTGCGCGGCCTCTGCCATAAGACGAACATCCAGAGATGAGAAGCACCAGGTAACACGGCTGTGCAGCAATGCCGAATTTGTAGCTCGATTTAGGATCATATAGCGATAATATCGGGCGATGGCGCTATATCTGGCATGAAAACTTGGGCTGACTAATTTGGCCCATAAAACCCTGACATCGTGAGGCAAATTGGAGTTCGTCCCCATCACCCAAGCAACCGGCGTACGCTGTGCGCTGGTATCAAAATGCACGACTTGCTCCACCGCATGGACTCCGGCATCCGTCCTCCCGGCACAACAAACTGAAACCGATTCATTTGCAACCTTTGAGACCGCGCATTCAACAGATGCTTGTACTGTCCGTCTATCACCTTGCCGCTGCCATCCCGAAAAGCAACTTCCGTCGTATTCGATTCCAAGCGCTATTCGCATCAAACCTTGAGTCAACTCCTGCCCTGGCATCTAGAATTCCGCCAATTCCACATTAGATGAATTTAACCAACCGATAAGCATCTTCGTTGATGCAACCCCTTAAATTAGCCTGCTAGTCCTGCGGACGTACGCCTAGTAGCCAGTCACTTATCGCCACACCGAACCTGTCAATACAACCTTGAAAAAGTACTAGAACAACTACAACCATCAACGCTCAATTTGTCTCTATTCAGCGACGGAACATTTTTTTATAGGTCATGCTCTTACCGCAGAATACCAGTAGCCCGTCGCATATCAGCGACATACCGGCGATATACCGGCCAATTCAGCTCCTAATTTAATGATCAACTTTCCAGTAAATACACAGCCTCACCCAGCCGACCAAAATCAACATTTCGCGGCATAATATTTGCTAAAACTAAGGATAAGCTCGAACTAAGCCGCGACTGAATTTTAAGGCATATTCTGAACAAGACAACAATGCTGGCAATCATTATTACCAGCGTAGTATCGTTTAATGTATCTGCCGGCAACTATTATCAACTCGACAAGAATAAAGATGGATACATCCGCAACGATGAGGCTCAGAACATGCCTGAACTCGCGGGCCAGTGGTCAGCAGTAGATTCCAATCAGGATGGCTAAATTGACCAATCTGAGTTTGCGTCATTTGAGATTGCAATAGACGCAGAAATCGCCTACAAATAAGGACGGTCTAGTTAAAATCTTAAGTTTCCCTGCCTCCCCGTCCAGATTGTGCTGGCATTTAATCCTCTATGCGAAAATAAAGTTACAGAAGTTACAGAAAGTTACAGGGTCACGTCTTTACTTATAGTATTATACTTGCGCACTAAACTTTTATCTTCCGTCATAGCAACATCTAAGCGCCTGATGGTTTGTGAAACGGTACAGTAATTACCCACATTGAATTTGTCGGCTATTTCCGCAAGCCGCATTTGCCCATGCGTCTGACATAATTTCATGGCCATCCATCGAGCATAGTTTTTCGCCTGACGTCCCCTGATAGCTTTTAAGATAACTTTCCTGTCACAGCCATAATAGTCTTGCACCGATTGGAGAATAGTCTCGAATTCAATCACTGGCCTTGTTGCTTTCTCTACCCGCTCACCCGAAAGACCTACACCCGCTAGCGCATTTTCTCTAAATTCCTTATCACCCAATATCGCTGACATCCGGCCCGCACTATAAAATTTCTCTATTGCATGATCATTGCCCGCATCAACAAATGCACGGTAGCTTTTGTAGGGACGCTGAGCACCAAGCTCAGCGAATATTCCGTCCTGGTGAAGCCAAGCGGGGACTTTCCGTTTTCTGACATAAAATGGGTAGCTGGACCACGGGTATTGCTCCAGCTTTTCGACCCTGTGCCTTTTGGTCTCTATCGGATTTCGGTGAATGTATCGACTCACTTGCAACAGGTAGTTGTTCGCATTCAGAAGAATGGACTTATATCGACCTCGGAACAAGGCCCCATCGGTACGCTTTAATCTATTGTAGCGTTGCGTGTATACGCCATTGATATGCCGCATCGCACGACTTAAATTCCCCTGCGGTGTCTTAACTAAAAGATGATAATGGTTACCCATTAAGCAATAGCTATGAATTTCCAAGCCAAATCGCTCGTAGGATTCTTTCAGGCAGAGAAGGAAAGCATGATAATAATCATCACCATGAAAAATCTTTTGCCGCCCTCTACCACGATTCATTACATGGTAATAGGCATTGTCATATTCAATTCTAGTGGGTCTGGCCATTGGTATA
>CAZVFR010000151.1:0-8760 GCA_964626505.1 uncultured Methylococcaceae bacterium | reverse complement strand
TGGTTAGAGCACCACCTTGACATGGTGGGGGTCGTTGGTTCAACTCCAATCGCGCCTACCAATACCATAAAGCATCGCATGGCGGTGCTTTTACTTTTTTGAGAGATCGAGTTTTCGGATCGTTGTAAAGATTGCAACGATGTTAGAGATGCCAACTATTTCTTTACCTGATGGATCTAAACGTGATTTTAACGGCGTAGTGTCTGTTATGGACGTGGCTCGCTCGATTGGCCCGGGTCTAGCCGGCGCGGCGATGGCAGGGCGAATAGACGGACAGTTAGTTGATTGTTCCTACCCAATCGAAAAGGACAGTGCGGTAGAGCTTGTTACCGGGCGCGATGAAGCGGGTTTGGAAGTTATTAGGCATTCCACCGCGCATCTTCTTGCCCAAGCGGTTAAACGCTTATTTCCGTCAGCCCAGGTAACTATTGGGCCGGTTATTGATGATGGGTTTTTTTATGATTTTGCGTTCGAACGGACTTTTACCCCGGAAGACCTAGTAGAAATAGAAAAGGAAATGCACAAGATTGTTGGCGAGGCAATAGATGTCGAGCGAATAGTCATGCGTCGAAATGATGCCGTCGAGTATTTTCGTGGTATTGGGGAAGCATACAAAGCCGAGATTATTGAAAGTATTCCTGGAGATGAAGAAATTTCGCTTTATCGGCAGGGTGAGTTTACGGATCTTTGCCGTGGGCCACATGTCCCTGATACAGGACGATTAAAGGCGTTCAGGCTAATGAAAATCGCTGGCGCGTATTGGCGCGGCGATGCCAGAAACGAAATGCTGCAACGTATATACGGAACGGCGTGGCCAGATAAAAAGGCGTTAAAGGGTTACCTTCATCGCTTGGAAGAAGCGGAGAAGCGTGATCATAGGAAAATAGCCAAAAAACTTGATCTGTTTCATATGCAGGAAGAAGCACCTGGCATGGTGTTTTGGCACGACAAAGGTTGGACGCTGTACCGCCTAATCGAACAATATATTCGGCAGCAACTCTGGGACAAAGATTATATCGAGGTCAATACGCCTCAGATGGTGGATCGCTCATTATGGGAGAAGTCCGGGCATTGGGATAAATTTGGTGACATGATATTCACCACCCAGTCCGAACATCGTGATTATGCCATAAAACCGATGAATTGCCCCTGTCATGTACAGATTTATAATCAGGGGATAAAGAGCTACAGGGATTTGCCGATTAGGATGGCGGAATTTGGCTCGTGTCACCGAAATGAGCCTTCGGGGACTCTGCATGGATTGATGCGGGTTAGAAATTTCGTGCAGGATGATGCGCATATATTTTGCACTGAAGATCAGATTCAAGAAGAAGTGGTGGCATTCATCGATTTGTTATTCGATGTCTATCTAGCATTTGGATTTGAACAAATTCTGATTAAACTTTCGACCCGTCCGGAAAATCGGGTTGGGGCCGACGCAGTATGGGACAAAGCCGAAAAGGCTTTAGAATTGGCGCTCGATAGTAAGGAATTGGACTGGGAGTTACAACCTGGAGAAGGCGCGTTTTACGGCCCTAAGATTGAATTTTCATTGAAAGATTGTTTGGGCCGAATTTGGCAATGCGGTACCATTCAGGTCGATTTTTCGATGCCGGACCGGCTGGGTGCGCATTTCATTGCGGAGGACAGTTCCAAACAAGTTCCGGTAATGCTGCATCGGGCTATACTAGGATCTTTGGAACGGTTTATAGGAATATTAATCGAACACCATGCCGGGACATTTCCAGTTTGGTTGTCCCCGGTTCAGGTGGTGGTGTTGAATATCGCGGATCGGCATGCCGATTATGCCGAAAAAATTTGCCGAAGCCTTAAAAAACAAGGATTTCGTGTGAATTTGGACTTGAGAAATGAGAAGATCGGCTTTAAAATCCGCGAGCATTCGATGCAACGTGTACCTTATCTCATTATTGTCGGGGATAAAGAGTTGGAAAATAACACGGTTGCCGTGAGGACTCAGAAGGGAGAAGATCTCGGTTCTAAAAGCCTGGACAATTTCGTGAATTTGATAAAGGCCGATGTAGATGAACGAATTTGATAAACGAGGAGGGATAGCATATCGCTGCTAACAAAGAAACCCGTCTGAATGATGATATAACCGTATCGACAGTGAGATTGATCGGGGCGGATGGCGAACAGGCTGGAGTAGTTGCAACCGCGGATGCAAAACGAATGGCATACGATGCGGGTTTTGATTTGGTCGAGATATCACCGAATGCGGAGCCTCCGGTTTGCCGCATCATGAATTACGGCAAGTATCGATTTGAACAAAATAAAAAGCAACAGCTCGCAAAAAAGAAACAGAAACAAATTCAGGTCAAGGAGATTAAATTCAGGCCTGGAACCGGAATAGGCGATTACCAAGTAAAATTACGCAATTTGGTTCGGTTTCTTGAGGACGGCGACAAAACCAAAATCACTGTGAGATTTCGTGGCCGGGAAATGGCCCATAAGGAACTGGGTATGGATTTGCTTAAACGGGTCGAAAAAGATTTGGAAGAACTAGCGACGGTAGAACAATACCCCAAAATGGAGGGGAGGCAAATGGTTATGGTGCTCGCCCCGAAGAAAAAGAAATAATTTGGTAACTATTCAGCGCACAACTTATTTTCGCGATTACTGCGTCAAAAGTGCTCATTTATGCTTATAAACTCCGCGCTTTTTCCTTGTACTCACAAAAATAAGCCGCAATCTGAACAGTTACTGGTAGTATTAGAATTGCTGAGTATTATGATAATTTCACCATCGATTAGCGAGTTCCGGCTGAGCTGCGCTCATAAGGCCATTTTTTGTACTGCTTGTTTGTCTGGTGTAAAGGGCAGCCCGAATGACTACGAATTAACTTGCTAAGTAACAATTTTAACCTGGAGTTTTTGATAATGCCGAAGATTAAAACGAATCGAGGGGCTGCAAAAAGATTCACCCGAACCGCGGGTGGTTTTAAATGCGCGCAGTCTCATCGTCGCCATATTCTTACCAAAAAGAGTACCAAGCGAAAAAGACATTTGCGCAAATCGAATATGTTGGATGCCGCGGACGTAAGAAGTGCTACTCGTTTGCTGCCTTACAGTTGATCTTAAAATTTGCAATGAGGTTGTTTTTTCATGCCTAGAGTAAAACGTGGTGTAACGGCTAAAGCCAGGCACCGAAAAGTATTGAAACAAGCGAAAGGTTATTATGGCGCGCGCAGTCGCGTTTATCGAGTAGCCAAGCAAGCCGTTATAAAGGCGGGCCAGTATGCCTACCGTGACCGTAGACAGAGGAAGCGGCAATTTCGCCAACTTTGGATAGTTCGAATTAATGCGGCGGCGCGCGAATGCGGCATATCCTATAGCCGTTTTATGAACGGTTTGAGCAAAGCCTCGATTGATATTGATCGCAAAGTTCTGGCGGATTTAGCGGTTCACGATAAAGACGCTTTCGCGGAACTGGCGAAATTGGCGCAAGCCTAATCGCTACAGATGACTGGGGGAGGATCACGCATCCTTTCCCGTTTCTCAACCTTATTTGAAATACGGTCAGGGCAGTGAGTGCTACCCTAGAAGAATTACTAGTGCAAGCCAGCCGTCAGCTGGATGATGTAAAAACCGCTAATGAACTCGATCAGATAAGGGTTCAATATCTTGGGAAAAAAGGCGTTTTTACTCAGCGCATGAAGATGTTGAGCGAATTGTCTGCGCAGGAACGTCCAGCGGCAGGGCAGGCAATAAACAACGCCAAAAAGCAATTTCAAGAAGAATTGAACGCCAGAAAACGTGTCGTGCAAAGTGCGCTTCTTGAAGAGCGCCTTGCGAACGAGAAGATTGATGTAACGCTTCCCGGTCGAGGGCAGTCTAGCGGTGGATTGCATCCAGTTACGCTGACTTTAAGGCGCATCAAGAAAATATTTGGCAGTGCTGGTTTTATCTCCGAGGAAGGTCCTGAAATCGAGGACGATTATCATAACTTCGAAGCCTTAAATATCCCCGAGCATCACCCGGCCAGGGCTATGCACGATACGTTCTATTTTGACGAACATACCTTGTTGCGCACTCATACCTCGCCCGTACAGGTGCGGGTCATGGAAAACGGCCAACCGCCGTTCAAAATCATTGCGCCGGGCCGAGTATATCGTTGTGATTCCGACCTAACTCATACTCCTATGTTTCACCAAGTAGAGGGTTTTTTGGTAGATCAAGATGTAAGTTTCGCGGATCTAAAAGGTGTATTGTTTCAGTTTTTGACGGCTTTTTTTGAAAAAGACATTCAGGTTCGGTTTCGCCCCTCTTATTTCCCATTTACTGAACCATCCGCGGAAGTCGATATTGAATGTGTGATGTGCGATGGTGGGGGATGCCGAGTTTGCGGCAATAGCGGCTGGTTAGAAGTTCTAGGATGCGGCATGATTCATCCCGAGGTTTTTCGTTCGGTCAACATCGACCTGGAGCGGTATACCGGTTTTGCTTTTGGTATGGGCGTTGAACGGCTGGCAATGTTGCGCTACGGCATTAACGATTTAAGATTGTTTTTCGAGAACGATTTGAAGTTTTTGGAGCAATTCAAGTAAGAGCTATCAATCTGGTTGTTTTCACGATGCGATGCACAGATGCGCGCAACGGGTTATGCGGTTGAGTAAAATAATTTCGAAAAGGTGACACCATGCGCTTTAGTGAAGCGTGGCTACGTGAATACGTAAACCCCGATATTGATACAGATACGCTGGCACATCAGCTGACCATGGCCGGACTCGAGGTCGATGGTGTTGAGCCCGCGGCAGCAGGGTTTCAAGGCGTGGTCGTGGGTGAAGTCATGGCAGTCCAACCACATCCGGATGCTGACCGCTTGAGTGTTTGTCGCGTTAATATCGGTTCCGGGGAAGATCTTCAGATAGTCTGTGGTGCAAACAATGTGCGTGAAACCCTGCGTGTTCCAACGGCTCTGGTCGGTGCTGTGCTGCCAGGAAATTTTAAGATCAAGCAATCCAATTTGCGCGGAGTTTTATCTTCGGGAATGCTGTGTTCAGAACAGGAACTAGGATTGGCGGATTCAGCCGATGGCTTGATGGAATTACCATCAGATGCTGAGATAGGCGTTGATATACGCAATTATCTGAACCTGGATGATATGCTCATCGAGGTGGATTTAACTCCGAACCGGGCCGATTGCTTGAGTATCGAAGGTATTGCTCGCGAAGTCTCGGTATTGAATAAAATTGAAGTCAAATCCTTTTCCGCGGAGCCTTTGCCGATAAGCCACAACGACGTTATTCCGATTACCTTGGAAGCATCCGAAGCTTGTCCGTGTTATCTGGGACGGTTGATCCGCAACGTAAACGTCGATGCTGAAACGCCGCTATGGATGCAGGAACGTTTGCGTCGATCGGGGCACCGTAGCCTGGGTCCGTTGGTCGATGTTACCAATTATATCCTAGTGGAGCTTGGGCAGCCTTTGCACGCCTTCGATGCTGCAAAGATTCAAGAACGCATTGTTGTTCGATACGCACGCGAAGGCGAAAAACTAGCCTTACTCAACGAGGACGAGGTGACGCTAAAATCCGATACTTTGGTTATAGCCGACCAACAGTCCTCTTTGGCGCTTGCTGGCATCATGGGGGGGCGTAGTTCAGCAGTCAGCGATACGACGGTGGATATATTTTTGGAGTGCGCGTTCTTTACACCGACTGCAATTATGGGGAAAGCGCGGACTTACGGTTTGCATACGGATTCGTCTCATCGATTTGAACGCGGCGTAGATCCCCAGTTACAGCGGCGTGCAATAGAGCGTGCAACAAAATTGATTGTGGATATCGCAGGTGGAGAAATTGGGCCAATATCCGAGCAGATCGCACAGCAGTATTTACCGCGCCGAGAAGAAATTCAGTTGCGGGCTGATCGCGTGCGTAAACTATTGGGGGTATCGACACCCAATGACGAAATAGAAGACATATTGCGTCGGTTAGGCATGCAACTCCACCCTAATGCGGACGGCTGGAGTGTCACTGCACCTAGTTATCGTTTCGATATAGTGATCGAAGCGGACCTAATTGAAGAAATCGGCCGTGTGGTCGGTTACGATAACTTACCACTCAGTTCGCTATTAATGCACACTGAGTTGATGCGCAGCTCCGAAGCGGTACTGGACTTGGACAGCATCAAAGATCTATTGGTCGCAAGAGACTATCACGAAGCTATTACCTACAGTTTCGTAGATCCTGATATTCAGCGAAAAATCAATCCAGATCTAGACTCAATTCCATTACAAAATCCGATATCGTCAGAACTTTCGGTCATGCGAACAGGTCTTTGGAGCGGGCTTATCGGTGCTGCGCAGTACAATCTTAACCGCCAACAAAATCGAATCAGGCTATTCGAGTCCGGACTAAAGTTTGTTAAATCGGATTCTGGGATTGACCAACAGAAATCACTAGCCGGTCTAATTAGTGGCAGCGCGGCTGAAGAGCAGTGGGGTCAAGCCGGGCGTGCAATTGATTTTTACGACGTCAAATCTGATGTTCAAGCGATATTGGATCTTAGCGGTGGTCAATTCACATTTACCTCAGGAAAGCATCCAGCACTGCACCCTTGGCAGTGTGCTGAAATCAAATTGGAGCGTGGAGGTCACGTCGGTTGGTTGGGGATGATGCATCCTAGTCTGGAAAAAGAGTTGGGTTTCGATGCGGCCGTATATCTATACGAACTTGATATGCAACACGTGTTAAAAAAATCGATCCCAGCTTTCGGTCATTTATCCAGGTTTCCATCGGTACGTCGTGATCTGGCGATTATAGTTGATGTTAACCTTCCCGCGAGCCAATTGGTCGACGCAATCAAAAATACAGACGATACCAGAATCAAAGACATCAATATTTTTGATGTTTATCAGGGGGCGGGCGTAGAATCCGGGAGAAAAAGTGTGGCTTTAGGCTTGATTTTACAGGATTCTTCCCGCACACTTAAAGAAAATGAAATTGATGCTATAGTTTCTGGTATTTTAAAGAAATTAGCAGATGAGTTTGGCGCAAAACTGAGGGACTAGCGTATGGCAGTAACCAAAGCAACCTTGGCAGAGAGACTTTTTGACGAGCTAGGGTTAAACAAACGCGAAGCAAAAGAAATGGTCGAATTGTTTTTTGAGGAGATCAAAGGGTCATTGGAAAATGGTGATCAGGTCAAGATTTCGAGTTTTGGCAATTTTGATTTGCGAGACAAGAATCAAAGACCGGGCAGAAATCCAAAAACCGGTGAAGAAATACCTATTTGTGCACGGCGTGTAGTGACGTTCAGACCTGGACAAAAACTTAAAGCCCGCGTGGAAGCTTATGCTGGAACCAAGTAACAATAATGAGTTACCGCAGATTCCCGCCAAGCGGTATTTCACTATAGGTGAAGTAAGCGAACTGTGTGCGGTTAAACCGCACGTTCTGCGTTACTGGGAGCAGGAATTTCCTCAGCTTAAACCGGTCAAGCGTCGCGGCAATCGGCGTTACTATCAACGCCATGATGTGTTGATGATCCGACAGATTCGGGCTTTGTTGTACGAAAATGGCTATACCATTGGCGGTGCCCGGACGCATCTTTCCAGCGACGATGCCAAAGAGGACGCGAGTCAGAGCAAGCAGTTGATTAAACAACTGTGCGTCGAGCTGGAAGAAATTGTGGCGGTGCTCAAATAAACCGGTTCGTGCAACCGGTGCAATCCTATAGAATTGCACTATTCAATATTTCGGGGCGTAGCGCAGCTTGGTAGCGCACCTGCATGGGGTGCAGGGGGTCGGAGGTTCGAATCCTCTCGCCCCGACCAATTCAATCAAGTACCTACTGAATCTTCCTCGACCTCTGTATCCAAAGAGACGTTAAATCTAGTTGGGGGTGTTCTGGAATCGTTCCTATGAACCGTTGAATTCAAACCTACCTTCACCTATCATCTCCGGCTGCTGTAACGGAGTCGTTGTGAAAATGAGAAAAATAGAAACGTCTGTAACACTCCATCTGTTGTATATCTTGCAAGTCGGGCCAACTGTTTTTGCGGCCGATGAGTGGGTTGATTACTCCAATCCCGAACTGGAGAAAGATGCAATCATGCTGGGAAATATAGAGGTCATTGGCGTTACTCCAATCAGTGGTACAGGCCTTCCGCCAGAAAAAATTCCAGCGAACGTCTTTCTCAAGATCACGAATCTTTTGACGATCTTGCTGCCGAGTGGCTTGGAGTCCGTTTTTCGTTGCAGTAATATCCGGGCTAGCAACACAGGTTTCCTGAGGCTCCATGATCAAACGACGTTATCAATCGAATTCGGGGGAGACCCCATAACCGTCAGTTCCTCTATATAAGGCATAAAAAAGCCCACGTTAGTGGGCTTTTAGGATTTTTATTTTTCTGATCCGTTACCAACCGACTCTTCGACGAGTTGCGATCATAACATTTTTTAGTTGTTATTTTTAACGCTACCCCACGCAGGGGCATTTCCTCCTCTTTGACGATTCTGAAACCGTGTTCTTTCCGTAGATCTGGAGCAAGATTGTAATGAAAATTTACATAAAGTCCACAATTATTTTGTAGAGTTGGTGAGTGGCACTACGGATCAGTTAACACTCTATCGATTGGCAATGGGTTCGTTTATACCCTAGATTCGATGATACCGATGCTGTAACTCGTCGATGCTACAGACAAAGCCGTCGATTTGCTAACAATGTGAGATACAATAGTAATCCGCAGTTATGGGTAGATTAAAGTTCGCGGGACAGTTAGTTATTTAAGCGATTT
>CAZVFR010000150.1:0-8795 GCA_964626505.1 uncultured Methylococcaceae bacterium | reverse complement strand
TAAAAAAAGCACAATTCACAGTCTTGGCCGGTGTTAATGCTTTGTTCGCCAAGCTATTGGAATGTCCGGATTTTAAATCGCTGGATTTCACCGATTTACGCTTTGTCGTGGGCGGTGGTGCGGCAATGCAATCAACGGTAGCAAAGAAATGGCAAAAAGTTACCGGCGTACCCATTTGCCAGGCTTATGGACTGACCGAAGCGTCACCGGGTGTTTCTTGTAATCCACTGCATTTGCGTAACTACGACGGCACGGTTGGCGTGCCTGTTCCATCCACATTGGTTCAAATATGCAGCGAAAAAGGTAGCGGAACCGAAAAAGGTGAGCCCGGA
Organism: uncultured Methylococcaceae bacterium; assembly: GCA_964626505.1. Lineage (GTDB taxonomy): Bacteria > Pseudomonadota > Gammaproteobacteria > Methylococcales > UBA1147 > CAZUGA01. The sequence goes on along the minus strand of CAZVFR010000150.1, from coordinate 8,463 downwards.
GAATTGCTGGTAAAAGGTCCGCAAGTCATGCAGGGTTATTGGGGCAAAGAAAGTGAAACCGCAAATGTTATTACCTCTGATGGATGGTTGCGCACGGGCGATATTGCAACCATAAACAGCGAAGGTTTTATCCGTATTGTTGATCGTCAGAAGGACTTGATCATCGTGTCCGGGTTTAAGGTCTACCCCAACGAAATTGAAGAAATTTTGGTCGCGCATCCTTGTATATCGGATGCTGGTGTTGTGGGTGAGCCGCACATGGTTTCAGGTGAAATTGTGAAAGCGTTTATCGTTAGTACCGATCCGGAACTGACAATGGAGGCTGTAGAAGCCTATTGCCGTGCGAACATGACGGCCTATAAAACCCCCGACGTTATCATTTTTCTAGATGAAATCCCGAAAAGCAAAATAGGTAAAGTGCTACGCAGAAAATTGCGCGACATGTAGTCGAAAAACTCCGGCATCAATAGTCGATTTTATCGGACAATAGTCACTGGGCAGTGTGCGTGGTGAAGCACTTCGGAGCTTACACTGCCGATGAGTAATTCTTCAAAACTGGTGTGACCGCGGGACCCCATGACGATTAAACTGATTCCCTGGTTTTGTGCATATCTGCAAATTTCCACGGCCGGTTTATCCTCGCAGGGTTGGCAGTCGATTTCGACTATTCCCGCATTCACCGCGGAGCACAGCTCGTTAGAGTAGGGGTCGTCTACATATTTAAGTACTGAGTCGTGAAAGTTGTCGTGAGACAGTCTATCGAACTCCGAGTAATGCACATGGGTGAATTCCAGAGTCGCGTGCTCATGGACATGCATGAGTGTTAAAGTTGCATGTAATGCATTGGCAACCATTAATCCGACCCATGCAGCTTCCAGCGAAGATTCCGAATGATCGATCGGGACAAGAACCTTATTAATTGATTTTGGCATATTTAATCCTCAAAACTTGAGACTTCGAATCTGTGTAGCTGGTTCCGTCAGCAAGAAATTCTCACAGGAAGGCAATCGGACATTAGAGCCATTTAATGAATATCTACTTCAAATTTACTCGATGCGATTTATACAATTAAGTCAGCGCCGACATCCCGGTTTTGGCGTAAAACTGTACCGGCTAATTGGATTTGTCCTTTTAATAGGGGGCAATTTCGCCCAAGCTGAGGACAGGCTTATCCCGGTTAGAATCAGCGTAGTCGAATCAAACACTGTGTTTGAGGAAGTTCCATTAACCGGGTCGGCGACACCGCGGCGGGAGTCTTCTTTGTCGCCCGAAGTTGACGGGTTGGTGTCCGAAATATTGGTTGACGAGGGTGATACGGTTAAAAAAGGTGACGTGCTGATCAAGTTGGATCGGGTCATCGCTGGTCTAGATGCTCAGCAAGCTGCTGCTGCGTTAGCTGAAGGTAAAGAACGCTGGCGGGAAACGGTTAGGCAACGGGACGAATCCGCCAAATTGGTTGCCAAGCGCCACGTTGCGGAAACTGCGTATAAGGCGTTGATTGCGGATGCGCAAATGAACAAAGCTGCACTGCAACGCTTAGCAGCAGAATATCAACGTACGCTGAAAATATCAGACCGCTTTGTCATTCGGGCTCCATTTAATGGCGTTATTGGCACAATTTCCGCGGAAATCGGGGAGTGGGTGGAAACCGGAGATGCGATGTTGGAACTTTTTGACATCGATACCTTGCGCATTCGAGTGCCTGTTCCGCAGCGTTATTTCAGTGTTATCCACGTTGGTATGCCGGTAAAACTGAATTTTGACGCATTGCCCGGGCAAACTTTTACACTGAGTGTCAGCAAAAAAATTCCCATCGGCAATCCTTCGGCGCGTACCTTCCCCGTCAGAATAGATCTGCTCAATTCGGACCGTGTTATCGCGCCTGGGATGTCGGTCAGAGTGAGGTTTATTGTGAGTCAAGAATCGGCCTCGCCAGCGGTTCTGGTGCCGATGGACTCGGTTGTCAACGGGGCAGATGGATCGAAAACTGTCTGGCGGGTAGCGGGTGATTCGGATCAGGCAACGGTCACTCCGGTGAAAATAACTACCGGACGGTCTTACCGAACATCGATAGAAGTCGTTAGCGGCACATTAAAGCCCGGTGATCGTGTTGTGATTCGCGGCAATGAAATTCTCAAGCCGGATCAGCGGGTCCGCTTGCTAAACTGAAGTTGCCCTAGTCTATAGGTAACACCTCAGCTTCCCCTCAAATTTACCCGATTACGGTGTCGAAAATGCTCATGTACCCACGTACACTGCGCGTTTTCTCCTTGTACTCGACTAAATTTGAGGGCAATCTGAGGTGTTACAGGCGTTTTAAGGTTTGCTGCGTAGTTACTATCTATGTTTAACTTTGCGATACGCAACGGTGTCATCCTTACGGTGGGGATTCTGATTATCTGCCTGTTCGGGTTAATAGCCATGGGCCGGGTTCCGATTCAGATGATCCCGGATTTGGATGCCCGAACGGTGTCGGTCAAAACTACTTGGCCGGGTGCGAGCCCGCAAGACATAGAGAAAGAAATTCTGATTGAACAGGAAAGTTTTCTGCGCTCAATTCCCAATCTTGACCGAATGATCTCTAAAGCGGAGACCGGACAAGCGACGATTGAACTGGAATTTCTTCATGGTGTCGACATCAATGAAATATTGATCCGGGTCAATAACGCGCTAACCCAAGTACCCGGTTATCCTGAAAATGTTGACCAGCCGCGCATTGTCACCAGTTCGTTTTCAGACACCGCGTTTATGTTTTTTCGAATCCAGCCATTGCCTGGAAATCCAAAAAATGTAGAGTTGGTGTCGATGTATGATTTTATCGACAAAAATATTCGCACTCAAATCGAACGGGTTCCTGGCGTATCGCAAGTAGATATATGGGGTGGCGCGAAACGCCAGGTGCGCATTTATGTGGATCCCGCCAAGCTTGCGCAAAGGCAGATCAGTTTGTCTGATTTGCGCGCCACGGTACGAGCCCGTAATCGTGATGTTTCCGGGGGCGATATCGACAGCGGTAAACGGCGTTATTTATTGCGCACTATTGGACGATTTGAAACCGTTAAGGATATAGAAAATCTGGTTATTGCCTACCGGGATGGTGCTCTGATTCGGCTGCGCGACGTGGGTTATGCGGAGCTGGATCATTTTGAAGTACGGGTTAGATCGTTTGCGAATGGCCGGCCCAACATTACCTTGGGCATAAGGCGCCAAGTCGGTTCGAATGTAATAGACGTTATGGACGGCGTTGTGGCCAGTATGGAGAAGGTCAGCAAATCCGTATTGGAACCCAATGGTTTGCAGGTGGAGTTGACCAGCGAAGACGTAGGCTATGTGAAAGATGCGATTTCAGTGGTGCGTCAAAACCTTCTAATTGGTGCGCTGTTGGCAACATTGGTGTTGTTTCTGTTTTTGCGCTCGCGTTCGGCAACCCTGGTCGGTGCTTGCGGAATTCCGGTATGCACGCTTACGGCTTTCCTGGGTTTGCTGCTCATGGGACGTACGATCAATGTCATATCACTTGCGGGCATCGCGTTTGCGATCGGCATGACCTTGGACAACAGTATTGTGGTGTTGGAGAATATTTACCGCCACCAGGGCATGGGTAAGTCCCGCTATCAGGCTGCGGTAGATGGCGTTAAAGAGGTCTGGAGCGCGGTTTTAGCATCAACCTTAACCACGGTCTTTGTATTTGTACCGGTCATTTTTGTGTCTGAAGAAGCCGGCCAGCTTTATTCAGATATTGCCATCGCGATTGCGGCTTCCGTACTGATGTCCATGTTGGTCGCTATCACGGTCGTTCCAAGCGCTTGCAGTCGTTTTTTAAACCTGGCGGTAGCGGATTCATCAGATGCGCCGCACCGAGTTTCTTTGTATCGGCTGGGTGCGGCCTGCGGTTCCAATATTATGGCCTTTGTCGAATGGATGATGTTGGGCGTATGGCGGCGAGTGACACTGGTCGTGGTAACGCTTGCGGTTACTTCAGTTATTATTTTTTGTTTGACTCCACAAGCGGAATACTTGCCTGAAGGTGAAGAATCCAAGACATTTTCGTTTATGTTCGCGCCGCCTGGCTACAATTTCGAGGAAATGTCTGGGAACTTGTCCAAGCTGCACGAGCATTTCTTACCTGCGCTAAACGATAGTCCCGAGCGCTTCCAGAGTGGTGAGACCGATGTGCCGGCTCTAAGATTTGTTGTCAGTTATGTCCGGTCTCAGATGATTTTAATGATCGTTGAAACCAAAGATCCGAACGATATTGATGATCTGATCGAGTCACTCACTAAAAAGTTCGCGGAAATACCCGGTGTGATCTCATTTTCATCCAGGGGATCTATTTTTGCGAGCAACTTGGGCGGTACACGAAGTATAAACTTGGACATCAGTGGGGCGAATCTTGAAGACTTGTTCGCCACTGGCCTCAAGGTGTATCAGCGTGCCAAAGAGGTTTTTGATAAGCCGCAGGTTCGCCCACAACCGCCAACGCTGACCGTGGGGCAGCCGCTGATCGAGATTCGGCCCGATTGGGACCGCGCAAGCGAACTGGGGATCAACGCGGAAGAATTGGGTTATGCCGTATGGGCCTTGTCGGATGGAGCGTTTGTGGATGAGTTTTTTCTGGGAGACGATAAGATAGATATGTATTTGTTTAGTACTGCGGGTACTTTGAATCAACCGCAGGATCTCGAACATCTACAGCTTTATTCCAGCAAGGGTGGCGTAGTTCCATTGAATTCTCTGGCCGAGATACGCCACACGGTAAGCACGGAAGTATTGCGCCGGGTTGATGGGCAGCGCACTGTTACGCTTTCGATTGTTCCGCCACGCACTATTCCGCTGGAGTCCGCGGTTGAACTCGTAGAGACCAAAATTATCCACGATTTGTCGGATGCCGGAGAAATTCCATCCGGCATCAGCATGCGTATCAGTGGTGCGAATGATCGACTCAAGTCAACGCGTGAGGCTTTGGGCCTGAATTTCTTCGTCGCGGTTCTGATTTCGTATTTGCTCATGGTGGCTATTTTTTCCCATTGGGGCTATCCCTTAGTCATTATGACCACGGTTCCACTGGGGATTAGCGGGGGTATAGTCGGTCTGTGGTTATTTAATTTTATCGGTGAAAATCTGCATTTGCTGGGTATGCGCGATGTACAGCAACCCTTTGATGTCATCACTATGCTTGGATTTCTGGTGCTGATCGGAACGGTTGTGAATAATCCAATATTGATTATCGAACAGGCCCTGAAAAATAGGCGTGAACACGGTATGGACTCCGCGAGAGCGGTAGTCGAAAGCACTCGTACTCGGTTGAGACCTATTGTTATGTCGAGTATCACCACGATATTGGGCTTATCTCCACTGGTGTTTTTGCCCGGTGCCGGTACGGAGCTTTATCGAGGGCTTGGGATTATCGTATTGTTCGGGATTTTCTTTTCAACCCTGGTTACTTTGTTATATTTGCCGGCGTTGCTGTCATTGTTGTTACAGACACGGGAGTTCTTTGGGAGGCGCAAAGGCAAGGGTGGCCTTAAAACAAGAGATTTTAGGTCTTAAACCATTCGTTTGATTTAAAGCAATTTCTTTAGTAATAACCGGGTATATTCGGGGACAATCTGAGCAGTTACCTTCATTTATAAATTCATATGTTACGGAGTCGTGGACACGACTGAGCTGTATAAGGATAGGGCTGCTTTTATTCTTATGGGCCTTCTTACCCGTCCGGATTGCGACCAGGTCTTCTAATTTTCGATGCCAACTTGCGTGCCTGCTTTACAAAATGCATTTCATTCAAATCCGCTTCGATCGGGATTCCGAAAGTGTGGGCAAGTAGAAACTGTAATGAATGAGGTGTCTCCACACTTTCCCCTTTGGCATCGTTTCCGAAGCGAACAGCAAATAACGTGGAATGATAGGCTATTTGGTCATCTGTGCTTGGCTTATCCGCAATAGTTAAGCCGGGTTTATGTAATGCGATACGTGATCCATGATCGCCATGAATTATCACGGTTGAGTCGTTCCAGACACTGTTATTATTTATGGTGTTAAGCAGATTCGAAAGTAATATCTGTTGGCATTCGATCTGGTCGATATAACGGTCATAACGTTGTGCTCTCGTTTTAGATGTATTCTCCACTAGGGGCTGGGCCGGATCGTGAGTCGCGACTCGGTTGAGCCAGTCAGTTATTCGTTTCCGTAACTTACAGTCGCTATGCAGAATGTAGGGATAATGGGGCAATAGCAGGTGAGCGAAATAGACGTTTCCTGGTTTCGCGTTTTCAAGGTCAATCTCCAGCAACTTTAGCATTCGTAACGTCGGGAGAGGACCAGTTCGATTATTGCCTTCTGCCCATATCGGTAGTGGCGGGGCGTTTAATGTCCTAATGTGGTGGTTATATATCCAACGAAGCCATTGTAGGAACACGGAGCTTCCGACAAAACTATTGGCCACGAACTTAAAGCGCTCAACGACATCTAGGTCGGTATTCAGTATCGACATGATGCTGTTAGAGCGGTAGGTCTTGCAGGTAGCGTATTCAATGTCCGGCACGTGGCAGAGGTCAAAGAAGTCCGTTTGATATATGTTCAGCCGATATCCTAGACGGTTGAGATGTTTAAAATATTTGCTTGCATTTAGGCTATGGTAATAGGCAAGGTTCGTTTTGGTCAGGTCGTTTGGAACACGCACACTCGTAAAAGCGTCGATGTTGGTGCGTGACGCAAAGTTAAACATGTTCGAAAGCGATTCTGAGGTGTGAATGTACTGCGAATAGGCGCGAGAATAGAGACGAAAACCCTCGTGCGTATAGAAATTTCTCAGGCTTTCAGCGAGGATGGCTGCGCGGGGGATATCCTTCGGTAGTCCGTGGATTCCCACGTGCTCATCTAGAAGAATGTGTAGAATAGGCGGCGGACCGTTGACTTCGTTGTCAGTGTATTGTGGATACTGCTCAGAATGTATTTCTTGGATCTGCGTGCCCAAGCTAACGACAAGCGTTGCAACAATATGTCCCGAAAATGCAATCAAAGTGATCAGGCCAATGTGTTTGCGCAAGATATAAAAGGCAAGTACGCAGCCAATACAGATGCCTAAAAACGTCGGCTGACTATCTGTTTGAGCCAAGATTGAAATGGACACGATGACGACTCCGCAGAAAACAATTCGGGAGACGAAGTCATTTGTAAATTGGGTTAAGAAACGAACCAGTAGTCCACTAGCCGCGCATAGTACACCTAATAACGCAGTTTCAACACTTAAAAACGGGTAATTGTTCGCCGTAAGGAAGACTGCAATAGGCGCGAAAAGCGCACAGGTCGTCGCAGCTCCGCATGCGCAACCGACATGCTTTGTAATAGCCATTGTCTAGGACTCGTAAAACAATCAATATAAACGGCCGGGACTAGACCGTCAGGATTTATAAATTTTGTTTAGGTGTCGTGGGAGTTATCGGTCTGCTTGTTTTTCTTTTGCCCGCCACCGAAAAATTGAACAATGCGATGCCAATATAATTTCAGCGTTACACCCAAGGCAGCAATAGCCGCGATTACACCTTGAATAATGGCGCTGCCAGTTCCTGGATCAAGATAGGCGTGCGCATCGACACTGAAAACGGCGAAGGTGAATCCTATTGCAAGGGCTTGTTTTTGTGTTAGCATAAATTATGGTCGTTAGTTAGTTTTTCAGTATCCGGTAGTGTACTTAATTTTTCATATTGTAGGAAGCAGCTAGTTGTGAATTTAAGTATAGTACCTTACAAATATAGCTATTTGTAAGTATTACTCCGTATCAAGTGTAGTCCCGTTTCAGATCTCAGGAGCACCTCCAACAATGAATGACAATGTACTCGGCGCATCGTTTCGAGATCCCGCCGGATTCATGTTCACGAGTAATGGTATACTTTATCGCCAGGTTAACCAGTGCTATGCGTCGGATTACGATTTATTGGCCGAGTCTGGGTTGTATGCTGAACTGGTTCGTCGAGAATTGTTGGTTGCGCATGAGGAAGTCAATGACGGCTCGATAAATCCATCGGCGCACAGAATTATAAGACCAGATTTGGTATCTTATATATCGTATCCTTACGAGTGGAGTTTTAGTCAGCTGAAGGATGCTGCATTACTGACTCTCGAAATTCAAGAGCTTAGTTTGAACTTCGGGCTATCGTTGAAGGATGCCAGCGCCTACAACGTTCAATTTGTTGGTTACCGTCCTGTATTTATAGACACCTTATCGTTCGAAGCGTATACGGACGGCTCGCCCTGGGTTGCTTATCGTCAGTTTTGTCAACATTTTCTCGGCCCTCTCGCCTTGATGGCACATGCCGATGTTAGGTTACGTCACCTTTTAAGATCCTACATTGATGGTATACCGCTAGATCTTGTAAGTGCTTTGTTACCTTTCAGGACGCGTTTCCGCTATGGTTTGCTTGCACATCTGCATTTGCATGCGGCTAGCCAGCGACGTCATCA
>CAZVFR010000149.1:6145-8847 GCA_964626505.1 uncultured Methylococcaceae bacterium | reverse complement strand
GCTTTGCTCTTGAAAATTTTGAACCTCAATCTTTCTTACTCTGAATTAATAGAGGCACCTTTAAATTATTAATTCCCAAATGCAATGAAAAATACAAGCGTAGTTCGATTCATATTGCTTATTTTGATTGGTTTCTCGCAGTTAGCACTGTCCAGTCCGGAAACAATAAAACAAGCGGTTGCCAAAGCCATGCCGGGCAGTGAGATTGACGCCATTGCGCCATCACCAGTTGCTGGAATTTATGAGGTTGTGATCGGCCCTACATTGTTCTATGTGTCGGAAGACGGTAGGCATTTATTTAATGGCAGCCTATATGATTTGCAGGCGCCGCCGGCTGAACGCGATCTGACTGAACCTAAAATTGCGACTGCGCGAACCAATGCCATCGCTAAGGTAGGTGCGGATAAGATGATTGTTTTTAAATCACCCAACCAAAAGCAAACCGTTTCGGTTTTCACGGATGTGGACTGTGGTTACTGCCGAAAATTACACTCCGAAATCGATCAATATCTCGCTGCGGGGATTACTATACAATACCTCTTTTATCCGCGCGCTGGATTGAATTCTGAATCTTACAAGAAAGCGGTTGCAGTATGGTGTTCGGACGATAAACACTTAAGTTTAACCAAAGTTAAACGGGGTGAAGCTATCGAAATGAAGACTTGCGACCATCCTATTGATTCCCATGTGCAACTTGCGACAACGCTGGGTATCAGGGGCACACCTATGATCGTAACCGAAACGGGCGAAGTTTTGCCCGGTTACGTACCGGCCAAAGATCTTTCGTCCGGATTAAAGTCCACTAAATCACCGAAGTAAGGCCTTAAGCGCATATAGCAAATCCAAGGCCTGGCGCGGGGTTGTGTCTTCAAGACTGGCGTCTTCGAGCAGTATCAAGGCTGGATGTGCTTCCGGCGGGGCGAAAAGATCCAATTGAATGATATCGTCATTTGCGTGATTTTGGCGATGAGAATTCATTTCCAGAACATTTAATTTCTGTCGGGCATTCTCAATGACCGGCTTAGGAACACCCGCTAATCCCGCGACTTGTAAGCCATAACTCTGGTTTGCCGGGCCGTCTTTCACAGCGTGTAGAAAAATGATCGTTTCACCGTGTTCTAGTGCGGCAAGGTGCACGTTGAAAATCTCAGGGTGTTTATCGGCGAGCGATGTGAGCTCAAAATAATGGGTTGCGAACAGCGTGTAGGCTTTGACGTGATTGGCCAAATATTCCGCGCAGGCCCACGCCAGGGAGAGCCCGTCGAAGGTGCTGGTGCCGCGCCCGATTTCGTCCATAAGGATTAGGCTGCGTTGGGTCGCATTGTGCAGAATTGTGGCGGTTTCTGACATTTCCACCATAAAGGTAGATCGTCCAGTCGCAATATCGTCCGAAGCCCCAATACGTGTAAATATTCGGTCTACGGGCCCAATCGTTGCGGATTTCGCAGGCACATAACTGCCGATATGGGCCAACAGGATGATCAAAGCAGTTTGGCGCATATAGGTGGATTTACCGCCCATATTCGGTCCGGTTACGATCAGCATTCTACGCTCATTCGAAAATGACAAATCGTTCGGTACAAATGGCTTGTCCGAGGATTGCGCGATTACCGGATGACAGCCCTCGCTAATGTCTATGCTGGCTTCTTCGGTCAAAGTCGGGCGGCTAAGTTTCATGGTTTCCGCACAAACCGCGAAATTGACGAGTATGTCCAATTCCGCGATAGAGGCCGCGCAGCTGAGTAGGCTTGGCACATCAGCGTTTATTTCTTCCAATAACTGTTCATAAACGGTTTTTTCGCGGCTCAGCGCCTTTTCCCTAGCGCTCAATATTTGATCTTCAAAAGTCTTTAATTCTTCGGTAATGTAGCGCTCGACATTCTTTAGGGTTTGTTTGCGGATGTAGTTCGAGGGTATTTTATCCGACTGAGATCGTGGTGCTTCCAGATAGAAACCGTGAACTCGGTTATAACTTACTTTTAACTTTGAAATGCCGGACGCCTTACGTTCGCGTGCTTCCATATCAGCCAAAAATTGATCTGCATTTTGGCTGATATTCCTCAATTCGTCCAAGTTTGGGTCGTAACCTTCGGCGATCACACCACCGTCACGAATGAGTACTGGCGGATTATCAACAATCGATCGTTCCAAGAGATTAAGTAATTCGGGATATTCACCGATTCCACGACTCAACTCGATCAGGCGGGATGCATCGTAGTTTGCCAGCAGCAATTGAATTTCGGGTAGCACCGCCAGCGTAGTCCGCAGGATTTGCAGATCACGCGGGCGTGCTGTTCTCAGCGCGATGCGTGAACTGATGCGTTCGATATCGCCGGTCTTTCGTAAAGTTGTATGTAGTTTCTCGTAACCTGATCCTGAAAGTAGTGATTCGATACTTAAATAGCGGTTTTCCAAAATGGTTCTATTGCGAATCGGTCGATTAATCCAACGACGCATGAGTCGGCCACCCAGGGCTGTAGCCGTCTTGTCGATAACACCGAGTAGTGTATAGTCCATCCGCCCGGATGGATGAGAGTCTAGCTCAAGGTTACGCCGGCTGGCGGCATCGATTATTATTGTGTCATCATCGTTTTCCACGCGTATACCGAGAATATGCGGCAAGGTCGACTGTTGGGTATCTCTGACGTACTGGAGAAGAGCGACGATCCGGAGGGTGGTGGACAAGTGGTGGTCTTTGACAG
>CAZVFR010000149.1:0-6135 GCA_964626505.1 uncultured Methylococcaceae bacterium | reverse complement strand
GTACTGGAGAAGACTGCCCGCAGCACCGACGGCAGCGTGCAAGGATTCGCAGCCGAAACCTTTTAGATCGCGAGTATTAAATTGCTTGAGCAGTGATCTGCGCGCGCTGTCATAATCAAAATGCCAACTTGGACGGTGGGTGAGGCCTGGGGAATTCATTATTTGTGGTGGCGCGGACCAATCTTCGCTTATCAGAATTTCAGCAGGTTTCAAGCGTTCGAGTTCACTCAACAGTTGCTCATAGTTGTTTGCCTGGGATAAAGAAAATCGTCCTCCGCTAATGTCCAATGCTGCAATTCCAGTGTCTGAACCGGTTTGATTAATTGCAATTAACAAATTGTCTTTGCGGTCATCAAGCAGCGCTTCATCGGTAACGGTACCGGGCGTGACGATACGAACCACCTTGCGTTCGACCGGGCCTTTGGATGTCGCCGGATCCCCGATCTGTTCGCAGATGGCAACCGAATCACCGATACGTATCAGCTTGGCGATATAACCATCTACCGCATGATAGGGCAGTCCGGCCATCGGTACTGGGCTTCCCGCTGAATCACCACGGCTTGTTAATGTAAGATCAAGCAAAGCAGCGGCTTTTTTTGCATCGTCGAAAAACAATTCGTAGAAATCGCCCATGCGATAGAATACTAGCGTATCCGGATACTCAGACTTGATGCGCAGATACTGCCGCATCATAGGTGTATGAAGCGCTAATTTTGATTGTGTGCTCATCCGTAATAGTTGCAAGTTTCGGTTTACCGCTTAACGGTGATTACCGGTGTATATCATGTATAGTATTCCCCCGTGGGGTTAGACCCAACGATGCTGAATACGGAAGTTATGTGTATTGCCTCAGGTTACCCTCTGAGCAATTACAGGCCCTTTTAAGTTCGCTGAGTAGTTGCGAAAAACAGTGTCTACTGCTAATGAATGAAACATTATATTCGCTATGCGAACAAATCGGCACTTGCTTGCTGCAGCGGGGCCATAAACTGGTTACTGTTGAATCTTGTACCGGTGGTTGGATATCCAAATGTATTACCGACGTAGCAGGAAGTTCGCAATGGTTCGGGCAGGGGTTTGTAACCTATAGCAACCAATCGAAGATTGAAATGCTGGGCGTGCAACAGGGTGTTCTTGATGCCTGCGGTGCGGTGAGTGAAAACGCCGTTCGTGCAATGGTTGCGGGCGCTTTAGAACGAACCTCCGCAAATGTTGCGCTGGCCGTAAGCGGGGTGGCTGGGCCCGGGGGCGGTAGTGATGATAAGCCGGTAGGTACCGTATGGTTAGGCTGGCAGATTCGGGCTTGCTCGTTCCATTCCCTATGCGTTCAGATAGACGGGGATAGGGATGCTGTACGGCGCGAGGCTGTTGAGTTGGCACTGAATGGTGTTTTGCGCATCTATGGGGATTAGGTCAAGTAAGCGGCTGTTTTTCGCTTTGATGCCAAGTTCTCAAACGCGCAATCGAATCAAGCGGGAAGCTGCTTTTTTAAGTGCTCAAGATGGGCGGCTGACGCGGCCCGACAACTTCCACATTACACTGGCTTTTCTTGGTAATGTGGATCATGATCTGTTACCGGCTTTGAGCGAGAGGGCGTTAAGTGTTCAATGTGGCCGCTTCGAGATAGTACTTGACCACCTCGTGAAAAAATCTAAATCAGGTCTGCTGTGGCTGATTCCACGACAATACCCCGAAAACCTTTTTAAGCTGGTCGGTGATTTGAACCTAAACCTCCAGAACGGCGGATTTCCAACCGAGTCGCGTACCTTTAAAGCACACGTCACGCTGGCACGAAAATATCGTGGCAACACAATGAGTCAATATCCCCGCCCAATCCGTTGGACGGTGGAGTCTTTTTCTCTAGTTGAATCGTTACCGGATATTGCGTCGTCGAGGTATGTTGTTGTGAGGTCCTGGCCTTTGTCGTGAAATGAAGGATGAATTAAATAAGAACTATTGTGCGGATTCGTCAGGTTTTGTACGCAGATTCAAAAAATTGGCCTATGCCGATACTAGCTCGTATGGGATAATTCTAAGCTTTTAACGTAGGCGTGCGTGACGAGGGCATAATGGACGACAATAGAAAAAAGGCGCTAGGGGCGGCCTTGGTGCAAATTGAAAAGCAGTTTGGCAAGGGTTCGGTAATGCGCCTGGGAGATGTTGCCGCTAATCGTGATATTGAAGTCATTTCGACTGGGTCATTGACTTTGGATATTGCGCTTGGCTGCGGCGGCTTGCCTAGGGGTAGAGTCATCGAAATCTATGGTCCCGAATCGTCAGGAAAAACAACCTTAACCTTGGAGGTTATCGGCCAGGCTCAAAAATTAGGCGGAACGACTGCATTCGTAGACGCCGAGCATGCACTGGATCCGGCCTATGCTAAAAAAATCGGCGTAAACATTGATGAATTACTGATTTCTCAGCCGGATACAGGTGAACAGGCCTTAGAGATTACGGACATGCTGGTGCGTTCCGGGGCCGTAGATGTGATTGTTATCGATTCGGTTGCGGCATTGACCCCCAGAGCCGAGATCGAGGGGGAAATGGGTGATACGCATGTGGGCTTACAAGCTCGCTTGATGTCTCAGGCTTTGCGTAAACTCACCGCGAACATTAAACGATCCAACACAATGGTGATTTTCATCAACCAAATTCGTATGAAAATTGGTGTGATGTTCGGTAATCCGGAGACCACGACCGGTGGTAATGCGCTTAAGTTTTATGCGTCTGTAAGGTTGGATATCCGCCGCATCGGTGCGATAAAAAAAGGCGATGAAGTGATTGGAAACGACACGCGGGTCAAAGTCGTCAAAAATAAGGTCGCCCCACCGTTTCGAAAAGCTGAATTTGAAATTTTATACGGCGACGGGATTTCGTATGAGGGTGAACTCATCGACCTCGGCGTTAAATACAACTTGATTCAAAAATCCGGTTCCTGGTACAGCCATCAAAACGAACGCATTGGGCAGGGTAAAGAAAATGTACGTGAATTTCTGAAGCAACATCCCGATATCGTAGAGCAATTGGATAAACAGATTCGTGAACAAGCATTCGGTAGTCAACAGGACGATGCCAACCCCGTGGAGTCGGAAAACTGACGACACGCCTTGAAACTACACCGGACGCGATTAGAAACACCTGCTTGCGACTACTCTCCCGTCGGGAACACAGCAAATCTGAACTTAGAAAGAAACTGTATAAGCGTGGTTTTGAGCGCACGGACATCGATCCGGTAATCGAAGAGTTGGAAGCAATCGGCAGTCAAAGTGACACTCGATTTACTGAACAATACTTTATCAACCGCGTTGAAAAGGGCTTTGGACCCTTGCGTATTGAACAGGAATTAATCGAAAGAGGTATCCGGAAACCGTTGGTGGACGAATTAATAACCGATAGAGAAGGCGGCTGGGATAAAGTGATTCAGGATCTTTATGCTAAAAAATACATGGGCGTCCCGCCACCGACAAAGGCGTTATTATTAATAAGATTACGCTATTTAAATCAACGAGGCTTTAGGTCTGGCCAAATTAGCAAGTTGATCTCCGAGCTAAATAAGCATAGTAACAATACCGTCTGATAGAACGATTAATCTATGGAAAAAATGTCCAGTGCGCAGTTGCGCTCTGTTTTTTTGGAATATTTCAGTGCAAAAGGACACCAGCTTGTCCCTTCCAGCCCTTTGGTTCCCGCTAATGATCCAACTTTGCTATTCACAAATGCTGGGATGGTGCAATTCAAAGAAACGTTTTTGGGTCGAGAAAAGCGCGCATACAATCGCGCTGTTTCAACTCAGAAATGCGTCAGGGCCGGGGGTAAACACAACGATTTGGAGAATGTTGGTTACACCGCAAGGCACCATACATTCTTCGAGATGCTTGGCAATTTCAGTTTTGGTGATTATTTTAAGTCCGAAGCGATTCAGTACGCGTGGGGGTTTTTAACCGAAAAGATAAACATTCCGCCAGAAAAACTTTGGGTAACCGTATACGAGAAAGACGACGAAGCCGCTGATATTTGGCTAAACAAAATGGGGATAGCTTCCGAACGTTTTTCCAGATTGGGTGAGGCGAGCAATTTTTGGTCAATGGGTGATGTGGGTCCGTGTGGCCCGTGTACGGAAATATTTTTTGATCATGGTGAAGGCATATACGGAGGGCCGCCAGGTTCGGCCGACGAGGACGGTGATCGCTATGTGGAGTTATGGAATCTTGTATTTATGCAATTTGATCGCGCCAGCGATGGAGTACTGACTGATTTACCCAATCCATCAGTCGATACTGGCATGGGTTTAGAACGCTTGGCGGCTGTTATGCAGGGGGTCCACAATAATTATGACATTGGATTGTTCAAGAATCTGATCGGCCAAATTGCTAATTTGGCGCAGTGTTCTGATAAACAACATAACTCTTTACGCGTTATCGCGGATCATATACGTTCCTGTGCATTCCTAATCGTTGATGGTGTGTTGCCGTCCAACGAAGGTCGAGGCTACGTGCTACGCAGAATAATTCGGCGCGCGATTCGTCACGGTTATCGGCTAGGACTACGAGAAGCTTTCTTTTATAAGCTGGTGCGACCGTTGGTTGATGAGATGGGGCAGGCGTTTCCGGAGTTGTCCGGATCGCAGGCACGGGTTGAGCGAGTTTTAAAAAATGAAGAGGAGCGGTTTGCTGAAACTCTTGACCAAGGAATGAAACTGCTGGAAGCTTGTGTCAGCGGTTTAAGTCACAAGGTTATTCCGGGTGAGACGGTCTTTCAGTTATACGATACCTACGGTTTCCCAGCTGATCTTACTGCTGATTTCGCGCGTGAACATGGACTAGTGCTCGATATGGCTGGATTTGAACTTTCGATGCAGGCGCAACGTGACCGCGCACGCGCGGCGAGTCGATTCCAGATTGAATATGGGGACAAGGTTGATCTTGATACAACCACGGAATTTACGGGTTATCAGGAACTGAGGTCAGAAGCGAGGATCGTGGCCCTCTTCAAGGGTGGTGAATCCGTGCAGAGTCTGGACGCGACTCAAAAAGGAACGATAGTTCTTGATAAAACACCATTCTATGCCGAATCCGGTGGTCAAGTCGGTGATGTGGGTGTGGTCTACGCTAGCAATTTCAAGTTTGAAGTGCTGGACACACAAAAACAAGGTGAGAGTTGCTACCTTCACCATGGCCAAGTCGAATACGGGAGGCTATTGATTGGCGACTTGGGTGCGGCTGAGGTTGACGCTGTTAAACGTCAGGCAACCGCGTTGAATCATTCCGCGACGCATCTACTTCATGCTGCTTTACGCTGCATCTTGGGGGAACACGTCACACAAAAAGGATCGTTGGTTGATGCAAGCCATTTAAGGTTTGATTTTTCTCACTTCGAACAAATTGCAGTCGGCGATTTGCAAAAGATCGAGCGCAGTGTGAACGAACAGATTCGTGCAAACTCTCTCGTCAAGGCCGACATCATGTCAAAAGACGACGCCATGAACGTAGGAGCGATGGCGTTGTTTGGTGAAAAATACGGGGCTGAAGTGCGTGTCCTGAAAATCGGTGATTTTTCTACCGAGCTTTGTGGCGGAACGCATGTAGACAGAGCCGGAGATATCGGTTTTTTTAAGATACTTGGTGAAACGGGTGTAGCCGCGGGCGTGCGTCGAATTGAGGCCATTACTGGGGGCAGCGCAGTCGATTGGGCGGAAAATAGCGAAGCTGTGTTAGTGAAAATATCCGCAAGCATTAAAGGTAGTCGCTCGAATATAACCGAAAAAATTGGCCAATTGGTGGAAAAAAACCGCCAGCTCGAAAAAGAAATAGAAAGAATTAAAGCCAAGATGGCGGCAGCGGTCGGTGGCGACTTGAGCAACCATGCCGTGGATATTTGCGGAGTCAAAGTTCTAGCGTCCAAGGTTGAAGACGTGGATTCGAAAGCACTACGAGAAACGGTGGATCAACTTAAGAATAAGCTGGGAAGTGCGGCAATTGTTTTGGGCACTATTACCGGAGATAAAGTGGTATTGATTGCGGGTGTAACTAAAGATCAGACTGATAAGATTAAGGCGGGAGATTTGGTCAATGTGGTTGCACAGCAAGTTGGAGGCAAAGGTGGTGGGCGTCCCGATATGGCTCAGGCTGGCGGAAA
>CAZVFR010000148.1:0-9045 GCA_964626505.1 uncultured Methylococcaceae bacterium | reverse complement strand
ATTGACCCTGTTGGAACTGCCAAACCTGCTGGCCCTGTTCGGTTGTTTAGAGCAACGGGTCGAGGCGGATCCTTCAACCGCTGAAGCGGTTAGCCATGCTGCTGGGAGTATTGAGGCATTGCTGGCCAATCTGGGTCAACCGCAGGCGCTGGTCCGGGCGGTGGCGCTACGGGAACAGGCCGCTGCCGTAATCCCAGAATGGGGCAAGGCCCGCTTTGCAAACGAGCGGCTGCTGATTGAGCGGTTGCTTCAGCAGGGGAAGCTGCAACCAGCCCATGAGAAGGCCCAAGCGCTGCTGAAAAAGGCCCAAGAGGTGGGCCCAGAGGCCTATAGCGGGGCCGATTACAATTTGGCGTCAGCGCATTGGATGTTCGGCCGGGTATTGGAAGTAGGCGGTCAGGCAGCCCCCGCCCTGAACCTGTTGGTCGAAGCCGAGCAGCTGTTTGAAGCGTTGGGCGAACAGGGCGAAATCATGGCTTCAAAAACCCTATCCGAACAAGCCAATTGCCTTACGGCATTGAGTCGGCTGGATGAAGCGGCCGAAAAGTATGAGGAGAGTATCAAAAGGGGTGAAAAACTGAAAGATTTTCGAGGTATGGCAGTGGGCAAGGGACAACTGGCAACCGTGCGACTGAATCAAGGTCAGTATGCCGAGGCTTTAGCAGATTTTGAGGAGGTGCGCACCCTCTTTGAACAGCAGAATGAACCGACCGCAGTTGCCACCATTTGGCACCAGATCGGTATGGTGCATCAGGAAGCTGGGTATTACGAAGAGGCGGAAGCGGCGTACCGTCGCTCGCTGGAGATTAAAACTCAGACCCACGACCAGACCGGGCAGGCAAGTAGCTTAACCATGTTAGGAAATCTTTACGATGATCAATTGAATCGGCCGGAAGAGGCGGTGACCTTTTACCGGCAGGCGGCCGATATTTTTGTCGAATTGGGAGATTTGCTTTCTGAAGGGGTCACGCGCAATAACATCGCCAGCACCCTTTGTAAACTCCAACGCTACGACGAAGCCCGACCAGAAATCCTGCGGGCGATTGAGTGTAAAAGCCAGTTTGGTCATGCCGCCACACCGTGGACATCCTTCGCTATTTTGTACAATATCGAAATGGCAGCCGGGGATCCGACGGCCGCACAAACAGCCTGGACGCAGGCCCGGGACGCCTACCTCGCTTACCGGCAGCAGGAGGGCTATGCGAAGTACAGTGGCGGGAAACTGGTAGATCACACCATGGAACTCATTGCTCAACAAAAGAACGATGAAATCCAACCGCTATTCAACCAGCTTGCTAATGATCCGAATGCATCAGACTCGCTCAAACAATTAATACAAGCTGTAGGCACTATTCTCGACGGTTCCCGTGACCCGGCTCTGGCGGATGATCCTGCCCTGGATTACGATGATGCAGCGGAAATCCTGTTTCTTATCGAACGCATGGGAAAATAAGTCACCAAGAGATCAGGGACCAGCCAGAGGTCAAAGGGAATGAGTGCAAACGAGAGCTTCGGTAGCTACAGAAAATTCCATTTTATAATGGCCGGAATAGACACAGGCCGATAGCGAAAACACCGCTCTAAATAAATCTGTTCAAACCAAAAACACGACTCAAAAGCCAAAAAGCAAGGCATCGATTGCTAGAGTTCTTATTTCATCGTACTTCACTCTCGATCATTCGCATAACCCAACTAGTTCCAGTCATTATCAAGCCGGTCTTAACAAACCCAAGGCCGCTAACAGATTTTCAGGCTGATCGAACGATTTTAGCGACCAATCTGCATTCGACGTCAGATCAGGGTCTTCGACATTGCTGCCTTGGGTAAAAAACACCGTTTTAGTACCGGCCCGACGTCCAGCTTCGATATCAAAGCGAAAGTCCCCGACCATTACAACGCGGTGCGGTTGAACGCCCCAGGATTCGCATATGTGGTTGATTGCCCAGGGGTTCGGTTTTGTTGGTCCGTCTTCGCGCGCAATAAGGGTGTCAAATTTTAGCTGGCATTTGTCTAACATTTGCGTCGCCATATGGCGTGCATTGCGCGTCACGATAGCCCGTCGGATATTCAGATTGTCCAGGTAATGCAGAAATTCGTGCACGCCGGGCATTGGTGTGGCGTTGCTAGCGCCACGTAATTCGTGTTGTTCCAAAATAGATCTGCAGCGATGCGCTTCATCTTTATCCATTTGTTCTATTGATTCCAAGATAGATTCATCCTGCCTAAGCCCCATTTCGTGGCGCATTGCATCAAAATCAAGTTTGGAATTTACCAGGGTCCCGTCCAGATCAAAAATAAAACCCAAGATAGTCACAATGAGTAGATTGCGAGCAATCCGGGTTAGTTTTTGCGCTCAATAACGAACAACGACAATTCCCTTAATATATCAGCTTTCCCATCAAAAACCTCGAGGCTGTCTAGGGCCTGCTGATGCAGGTCGCGGGCTTTAGACTTGGCGCCCGCCAATCCCAGTAATGCGGGATAATTAGGTTTGTTGTTATTGCGATCTTTGCCCTGAGTTTTCCCTAGTGTTTGCGTGTCACTTTCTTCATCCAGAATATCGTCCTGAATTTGGAACGACAAACCGATACATTTGGCGTAATGATCAAGCCGGTCGATATGGTCTTGGGAAATATGTTCCGATAGGGTTGTTGCTAACTGTACGCTGGCTCTAATCAGAGCGCCGGTCTTATGGATGTGCATGTTTTCAAGCGCGGGAAGATCGAGTTTAACGCCAACCGATTCCAGATCTATAGCTTGTCCTCCAACCATGCCATGGGAGCCGCTGGCTTTGGCTAATATGTCAATCATTTTTACCCGAGCCTTACCGTTAGTGGGTAAATTTGGATCGGTGGCTAATAGGTGAAAAGCCAGCGTTTGTAAACCATCACCGACCAGAACCGCGGTTGCTTCGTCAAACGCGATATGGCAGGTTGGTTTACCCCGCCTCAGATCATCGTCGTCCATTGCTGGAAGGTCATCATGGACCAGTGAATACGCATGGATCAATTCAACCGCGCAGGCAGGCCCACTGAGCGTATCCAGATCAATGCCCAGTGCTTTTCCCGCAGCGTAGGTGAGCACCGGCCGCATTCGCTTGCCACCGTTGAAGACGGAATAGCGCATGGCTTTGTGCAATTTAAACGGTAATCGAGTTTCGCGGGGTAGCCAGGTATCTAGCGCCGCATCAACGCGGCTTTGACTGGTTTTCAGGAATTCTTTAAACAAATTATCAGGACTCATCAGTAAATGATTTTTTGCTTTGTTCACCATTTTCTTGCAGTAGAATCTGTACCTTTTGTTCGGCTTCTTTAATGGCCTTTTGACAGGTGCGTGTTAGTTGGACACCGCGCTCGAAAGATTTTAGCGATTCTTCCAGAGAAAGCTCACCTTTCTCCATGGTTTCCACGAGTTGCTCCAGTTCGTTGAGAGAATCCTCAAAAGATACCGCGGATTTCTTTTTTGTCATAGCCTCGTTTTAGTAATTATTAGATCTGAATAGGAATATCGGGCTAGCGAAAATGCTTGGCGATTCGGTCGACGTTAATGATACGATAAAAGGTCATATCTTAACGTCATTCGGCGGGATAAAGAAGGAGGATTATGGCCCAGGAATACAATGCGTCCGCGATCGAGGTGTTGAGCGGCTTGGACCCGGTACGTAAACGGCCGGGGATGTATACCGATACGACCCGGCCGAATCATTTGATTCAGGAGGTGGTCGATAACAGTGTGGACGAAGCGATCGCGGGTTATGCTCAGGAGATCGAAGTTGTTTTGCTGGAAGACGGTGGCATTGAAGTCAAAGATGACGGTCGTGGAATGCCGGTCGACATGCACCAGGAGCAGGGCGTGCCGGGCGTTGAAGTGATAATGACACGGTTGCATTCTGGAGGGAAGTTTTCCAACAAGAGTTACCATTTCTCGGGAGGGCTGCATGGAGTCGGCGTATCGGTGGTTAATGCGCTGTCCAAACGACTCGAAGTCGAGGTCCGACGCGATGGCAAAATATACCAGATGAGTTTTGCGCAGGGCGACAAAACCAGCGAGTTGACCCAAGTGGGAAAAACCGGCCGATCCAATACCGGGACTTTGATTCGCTTTTGGCCCGATCTAAGTTATTTTGATTCGGAGCGCATATCCCTAACTAGATTGACCCATTTGTTACGCGCAAAAGCCGTGCTATGTTCGGGTTTGCGGATCATCCTGAAGGATATAAAGAATAACCAAGAGCAACAGTGGTATTACGAGGATGGTTTAAAGCAATATCTGTTGGATGCGGTGGGTGATGCTGAATGTTTACCTGAAGAGACTTTTACGGGTTCACTGCAGGGGCAACAAGAGGCCGCCGACTGGACCGTGGTTTGGGTGCCCGAGGGTAGTGAAAATATCACCGAGAGTTATGTTAATCTAGTTCCAACAATACAGGGGGGCACGCACGTAAATGGATTTCGATCAGGGTTAACCGAAGCTATTCGCGAATTTTGCGAATTTAGAAAACTTCTTCCGCGCGGCGTGAAGCTTACGCCGGAGGATGTTTGGGAGCGATGCAGCTATGTTTTGTCGGTTAAACTGACCGATCCGCAGTTTTCCGGACAAACTAAAGAACGCTTGAGTTCCAGGGAATGTGCGCCATTTGTATCGGGTGTTAGCAAAGATGCATTCAGTTTGTGGTTGAACCAACATCCGAGTGTTGGCGAGCGCATCGCGGATTTGGCGATTCTAAACGCCCAAAATCGCATGCGTACGGGTCGAAAAATCGTGCGAAAACGGATCAGCAGTGGTCCAGCGTTGCCGGGAAAACTAGCCGATTGCGCCTCGCAGGACCCCGCACATAGTGAAATATTCCTGGTTGAAGGCGATTCAGCGGGGGGGTCCGCCAAGCAGGCTCGTGACCGGGAATTCCAAGCAATCATGCCACTGCGCGGTAAGATTTTAAACACTTGGGAGGTGGACCCCTCTCAGGTCATGGGGTCGCAAGAAGTGCATGA
Organism: uncultured Methylococcaceae bacterium; assembly: GCA_964626505.1. GTDB lineage: Bacteria > Pseudomonadota > Gammaproteobacteria > Methylococcales > UBA1147 > CAZUGA01. The sequence goes on along the minus strand of CAZVFR010000148.1, from coordinate 4,054 downwards.
TATCGCGGTTGCCATCGGGATGGAGCCCGGTTCAGACGACTTGTCGGGGCTTCGCTATGAAAAAATTTGCATTCTGGCCGATGCGGATTCCGATGGCAATCATATTGCGACGCTCTTGTGTGCGTTGTTCATGATGCATTTTCGCGCTCTGGTTGTTGCGGGTCATGTATACGTAGCCATGCCGCCACTGTATAGAATCGATGTGGGCAAAAAGGTTTTTTATGCCTTGGATGATGCCGAAAGGCGTGGTGTATTAGATCGGATCGAAGCAGAAAAATTGAAGGGCAAAATCAATGTACAGCGATTCAAAGGTTTGGGTGAGATGAATCCGATTCAGCTTAGAGAAACCACAATGAATCCGGATACACGCCGGTTGGTTCAGTTGATCGCGCATCCAGGCGACGAGACATTAGCCAGCTTAGACTTGTTGCTGGCCAAAAAGCGCGCACCCGATCGGCGTGCCTGGTTGGAAGATAAGGGTGATCTTGCGGAAGTTTAGATGTAACGACTCAGCTTACCCTCAAATGTACCCGATTACTGCGTCCAATATGCTCATGTACCCCAGTACACTGCGCGTTTTCTCCTTGTACTCGAATAAATTTGAAGGCAATCTGAGCCGTTACGGGTGTTCTTGGATTCGCTAACTAATAACGTCTAAATCACGGTTGTATAGCTACGGTCAAACAGCGCAAACAGTGTTTTCCATTATGCAAACGTTGGCGCGTGACAGATTTGAATGTTCCAGTTTTTCGGCCAGATTTTCCAGGCCGGCCGGGTGGATGGGACTCAGGCGAATCTGAAAATGCGTGTGGTTTCCTGCTCCGGATTTTTCGATATCTTTTTGAAACAACGTTGCTGAATATTGGCCCAGAGAGGTTAAGAAATACATGTGCGCCGGTTTTGAATACCACATGGCAAATACGATGTTGAATTCCTCACCGTGGAGTAGGTAGTTAATCGCCATAACCCCCCGAAAGTCCTTATGCTCGGTCGCGGAGCTGATACCGTCTACCAAAGTTTCGTAAACCAAAAACTGTACGGGTAGGCGTTTAGATTCCGTACTTTTCGCACAACTCGGTTTACCCCGATATATATTGAACAGGTGATTATGTACGTCCGAGGCGGCGGACGAGTTAGCCAAGGGGGCATTAGCTGAAATATTAGGGTACATAATCCATCTCCAAATTCGATAGTTAGAGAATGCGCAGCCAACCGCAGTTTGTTACATTTTCGGCGTTCTTTTTGGCCTATTTTGACAGGAGTATTCTTTGTGCCAAACAAAATGCTCTTCCTGGGCAGAATAAATAATGTATATATAACAAATAATAATGTATGTTAATTAATGGTATTTCTAATAGAAAAGAGTCGTTGATGAAAAATTATGCTCAGTGTGTAAGAAAATTTGACACAGTTCACAAAACGCAACTCCTCAGCGACCTTAAAAATACCCGTGATTGCAGCGTTTCCGACGCCGTACTCGGGTAAATATGCGGGTATAGGTGGGGTGTTACAAATTTAGTTATAAAAGGTCTGATAAATCAGAGAAGCGATGATGCCTTGTAAAAAGACTAATAGCCAAAAATATAATCCGAACATCAAAATTTTGTAGAGGGTTTGATCCAATGCTTTGTTGCGTCTGACCAGAATCAGTCCGCCCAATACGGACAGCACTAGAATAATCAATCCGGTGGTGTAAACAGTCATGATTGCTTGAGTCGTTGTGAGAACATAGGTTTTAGTAGGCTAACCGCAGTGTACGACTCAAAGATTAGAGTGTCGATCAGTTCGCTTAGTAGTGGTAGTATTTTCACCGAATTGGGTCGTCCCGTACAAATCTATTCGAATTGTTGTTAAACCGAAATCGGGTGGCTTAGGTCTCTATTCTTTTAAATGGCTATGAACAGTTTGCTGGTTGCATACCTGATGGATATTTCCTATCTGATTTTCAAGACTGTCGACAGCAGGGATGCTGTAGTCAAGGCTACATGGATGTATCTACGCCGTGTCTTGAAGATCAGATAGGAAACAACCTGTGGTTTGTATAGAGCCATTTTCTTTTAATACGACACTACGGCGGGATATAGGTTGCGACTTGTTATCAGCACCGCTAAATTACACGTGGATCATTAACACTAGGGACCAAAATGGTAGTTCAAGAAAGCCACGAAAAAATTCTGTTAAAAGACTTTACCGAAAAAGCCTATCTGGATTATTCCATGTACGTGATATTGGACCGTGCGTTGCCGCATATAGCCGACGGTCTGAAACCAGTGCAGCGGCGCATCATTTATGCAATGTCGGAGCTAGGCTTATCCGCGGCGTCCAAGCACAAAAAATCCGCTCGTACGATAGGCGATGTGTTGGGTAAATACCATCCGCATGGTGATACGGCGTGTTATGAGGCCATGGTCTTGATGGCACAGGCCTTTTCGTATCGTTACCCTTTGGTTGACGGGCAGGGTAACTGGGGGGCGCCGGACGACCCCAAATCGTTCGCGGCGATGCGCTACACAGAGGCCAAATTAACGCCCTACGCACAGGTTTTACTTAGAGAGTTGGGGCAAGGCACCGTGGATTGGACCGACAATTTTGACGGTACCCTGCAAGAACCTAAACAGTTACCCGCTCGGCTACCTAATGTATTGCTTAACGGTACTATGGGTATTGCCGTGGGTATGACCACGGATATACCGCCACACAATTTGGCGGAAATCGCCAGCGCGTGCATTCATTTGCTGGACAACCCCAAGGCCACACTCGACGAAATCTGCGAGCACGTCAAAGGACCGGATTATCCAACCGAAGCCGAGATCATTACCTCACGAGAAGATATTCGGAAAATGTATGCAAGCGGCAATGGGTCCATCCGCATGCGTGCACGTTTCGAAATCGAGGACGGTACGATTGTAATTACGGCACTGCCGCACCAAGTGTCCGGCGCCAAGCTCTTGGAACAGATCGCGGCTCAAATGCAAGCCAAGAAACTGCCTATGATTGAAGACTTACGCGACGAGTCTGACCATGAGAATCCCACACGGCTTTTAATCATGCCACGCTCAAAACGTGTCAATACAGACGAGCTGATGTCGCATTTGTTTGCCACAACCGATCTGGAAAAAAGCTATCGAATCAACCTGAATATGGTGGGGCTCAGTGGCAAACCACAGGTTAAAAATCTGCTGAGCTTATTGTCCGAGTGGTTAATATTTCGCGTAAAAACGGTGCGCCGCAGGCTGCAACATCGCCTGGACAAAGTACTCGACCGGCTGTATATCTTGGAAGGTTTGATGATTGCGTTCCTGAACATTGACGAGGTTATTGCCATCATTCGCGCGCAAGACGAACCCAAACCAATCTTGATGCAACGCTTTGCGCTCAGCGACAAACAAGCCGAAGCCATATTGGAGTTGAAGCTCCGTCACTTGGCACGTTTGGAAGAGATGCGCATACGTGCCGAACAGGATGACTTGAACAAAGAGCGTGAGTATCTGGAAAAAACGTTGAGTTCCAAACGCCGCCTGAAATCGTTAGTGCAGAAAGAACTGGCCGAGGACGCGGAGAAATTCGGCGATGTTCGCAATTCGCCCATCGTGCGCCGTCAGCCCTCGCAAGCATTGGATGCTACCTCGCTGGTGCCGAACGAGCCAGTCACCATTGTGTTATCCGAAAAAGGTTGGGTGCGTCAGGCAAAAGGCCACGAAATAGATTCGGCCGCGTTGGCTTACCGGTCTGGTGACAGCTATCTGACCTCGGCACTTGGGCGTAGTAATAAGCTTGCGAACTTTTTTGATTCGGGCGGGCGACTGTACACGCTGCCGGTACACAATCTACCATCGGCGCGCAGTCAAGGCGAACCTCTGACAGGAAAATTGAACCCACCAGCGGGTACGCTGTTCAATGCGGTATTGACCCAAGAAGAGTCCGAATGGTATGTATTTGCATCAGATGCCGGCTATGGCTTTATCGCCAACATTACTGAATTGTCCACGAAAAATCGCGCCGGACGCGTGGTATTAACGCTGGGTGCCGAATCAACCGCTTTACCACCGGCACG
>CAZVFR010000147.1:0-9100 GCA_964626505.1 uncultured Methylococcaceae bacterium | reverse complement strand
TCCGCCATAAAATCATCGCTAAAGGCGCGGAACTTATCCATCAACTGGTTGAGTGGGCGCTTCGCCGGCCGGATCGTGATTATTTCCCCATTTCGTTCAATTTCGTACTCTATATCTAAGTGCTCGTATTGAATGTCGCTGGGGATGCGGACCGCCTGAGAATTGCCGTGTCTAAATACGCGTGTTTTGGCCATTCGTTCGAGATACTTTAACGGTTTACTTGCAACGCTTCATGTCTGTTGCAACAAATTAGGAAAGCGACAGTCGAGGATTGACAAATAGTACAGCTAGACATAATTTACGCCCATGAAGATTATTACATTCAATATCGACGAACGAATACTTTCAGTCGTGCGGCGCTACGCATCAAAGACTGGTTCGTCGGCCAATCAATTAGTCCGTGAATTTCTGACGAGTACTGCTGAACGTAACGATCGAGCACAACAGGTGCGAAGCCGAATACGACAACTTAGCGACGAATCCACTGCGCGTATAGGTTCAAAGTCTTGGTCCAGAGGGGAGTTACATGAACGTTGAATGTTTCGTAACTACAAAGGAAACCAACTCAAGACTTATTCCGTCTTATTTTAGCCGCCTCGTAAGCCGCCATTTGTTCTGGCGTTGCTTCGGTTTGATGTTTGTCTTTCCACTCATTATAAGGCATGCCGTAAACCAGATCTCTCGCTGTAGAATAATCCATTTCAACACCTCGCTCTTCGGCTGCGGCCAGATACCATTTCGATAAACAGTTACGGCAAAAATCGGCGAGAATCATCAGATCCATATTTTGCACTTCGGGGTGACTGCGTAAATGATCTAGCAGGCGTCTAAAGGCTGCAGCTTCTATTTCAGTGGTATTGGTGTTGTCCATGGTGTTTGTCCTATTTAGATGTGAGTAGTTTCAATTATTTTTTGTTTTGAGTATTGCTTGATTGAGCCTAGCAAGCTAGGATAAAGAGATAAACTGCTTCTGCCAGTTTAATAGCTGATCAATGCAAATTCAAAAGACAATTTCCAGTTCCGTAATAACCGCCGATTTTCTGCGACAGAATTCCGCGGCTACTGATCGACGTTCTGGCGACGACAAGTTAAGGCCCGTCGCCGAGACTGAGAAAACGCGTGCAGATAAACAGAAGCAACGGGAACTGTTAGCGTCGAAGATTAACCTGGATGAATTGCCGTCACTTGATGACGTGCAGACATTACAAGCCGTATCGCAAAAACAAGGCTTCGGGCAATTTGCGGATCGTAGAACCTATGCTGCATTATCAGCCTATAGCGTTGAACAAAATCATGTCCGCGCCGAAGAGCAAGCTACTCTGTCGCAAATACTTGGTGTAGACTATTACGTCTGATTCTATTTGTCGGACAGCCCCCTAAGCACGTGTTTGCGGGAACACGCTTCGCTTTACACATTAATCAATGAAACTTCTCTTCGATTTTTTTCCGATTTTATTGTTTTTTATCGCGTATAAGTTCTACGGAATTTATGTTGCAACCGGTGTTGCGATCAGCGCTACATTTATCCAAGTGGGATTCGCCTGGATTAAAACGCGAAAAGTAGAAACCATGCATATGGTCACATTGGTTTTGATCTGCGTTTTCGGCGGCGCAACGCTATTGCTGCATGACGAAATGTTTATCAAATGGAAACCTACGATTATTAACTGGATATTCGGCAGTGTTTTTCTGGGCAGTCATTTTATTGGTAAACAGCCCTTTATTCAGAAAGTAATGGGCAGTAACCTGACGCTGATCGACTCGGTTTGGCGGCGCTTGAATATGATGTGGGCCCTATTCTTTCTAACCCTTGGCTGCATCAATCTTTTCGTTATCTATCGTTTTGATACCGAAACCTGGGTTAATTTTAAGCTGTTCGGACTGTTTGGTTTAATGCTGCTGTTTATTTTGATTCAGGCGGTTTACCTGTCCAAACATATGGAACTCGAATCTCAACCGAAGGAGTAATTTGTGCTTTATGCAGTAATTTGTGAGGATGTAGAGAACAGTCTAGACGCCAGACTTAGTGTAAGACCTGCACACCTGGAAAGATTGCAGGATCTACAAAACCAGGGGCGTCTGGTGATAGCAGGCCCCCACCCTATCGTAGATTCCAATGACCCAGGATCTTCCGGCTTTTCCGGTAGCTTGATTATTGCTGAATTCGATAGCTTGGATGCCGCTCAACAATGGGCTGACGCGGATCCTTATAAAGCTGCAGGGGTCTACGCTCGTGTTACCGTTAAACCCTTCAAAAAGGTTTTTCCGCAATGACAACCAGGCTAGAGAAAATAGAAGCCAGACTCAAGGCTGAATTAGCCCCGGAAAAACTGGAAATAATTGATGACAGCCATAGCCATGCAGGCCATGCTGGATCAATACAGCATGGAGGCGGCCACTATTTCGCCACAATAGTTTCATCCCTATTCGAAGGAAAAAATCTGGTCCAGCGTCATCAGCTGGTATATAGCGCTCTTGGGGAGCTTATGCAGTCAGATATTCATGCGTTTAGCATGAAAGTATTCAGCCCCGAAGAAATTAACAAAGGAACTTAAAGGAACAATGAAAAAATATCTAATCGTACTCTGTTGCAGCGCTATTCTGATCATGGGTTGCACCCCACAAAGTCAATCAGACGCGGCAGCTAAACCACTTTGGGAAGGCGAAGCCGTCGTTACGGTAAATGGCACAGCCATCACCGAAGAAACTTTGGCGCTGATTAATAGTGCCAACCCGCGTGCAAATATTCCTAGAGATCGACTCATAGATGATTTGATAAAACAGGAACTTTTATATCAGGAAGCTGAGCGCAAAAATCTCAAAAATAATCCTGAGGTCTCTAAGCGACTTGCGATGGTTACGCAGTCGATATTGAGTCAGGCCGCAATGCAGGATTTCTTAAAGAATTCGCCGATAACCGACGAGGCAATACAAGCGGCCTACGATAAACAGTTTACCGCTTTGGGCAGCTCTGACTACCAAGCGAGTCATATTTTGACCAAAACTGAAGACGATGCCAAAGCGGTAATTAAAAAGCTACAGGATGGCGGTGATTTTGCCGAGCTGGCCAAAAAACATTCAATTGGCCCGTCCGCGCCCAAGGGCGGGAGTCTGGGATGGTTCGGTGCGGATCAAATGGTGCCGCCGTTTTCACAAGCCGTGGTTGCCCTAGAAAACGGAAAATATTCGCAGGAACCCGTAAAAACACAATTCGGTTGGCATGTCATTTACCGAGAAAGTTCTAGACCCAAGGTGCCACCTTCGCTGGAATCCGTAAAGAATAAATTACAAGGTACGCTGCAGAAGGAGAAGATCGAACAGTATCTGGAAAAGTTGAAAACTGCGGCGAAAATCGTAATGGCTGAGAAACCAGCCAGCACCGAAGAGGCTCCACAAGCCAGTGCAGCCAGACCAGCTCCAAGCCCGGCAATAGCTGAGTCTGATCAACCGTCTCCAGATACGAATACTGCAACTGAATCAACTGTTGATCAATCCGCCGCAGACGCAAAATAAATCTGTAACATGAGGACCGCGACAACCTCATGCAAGGGGTTGTCGCTGGATATCGCTCTTGAAAACAGGATTCAACCACTATGGACTGAAAGTCCATAGTGGTTGAGTTTGACCACCATGCCAATGACTCAATACACCGGCATAACTCATTTCACCGCTGACTTCCGTAACCTTTCTCAAACGAGAATGCACAAAAGTAGATGCTATATAATCACCTACAATCCAGCCTAACATTAACCATATTGAAGCCAGCCCTGTGGCGTAGGTATAGCCGATAACGCCAATAAACATGAAGCCACTGTTATTTGTGGCTACCGCGGATAATCCGACCAATGCCGGAGAAACCGATCCACTCGCCAGATAGTAGTCCCTTTTAGTACCCCGGCTTTTAAAAAAAGAACTTACACCGATGGCAAGGAATAAACCCATAAAACATAAAAAACTTGTAACCATTTAATCTAATTTACTCGGTAACTGCTCAGCATAACCCTGTAGCTGTTCAGATTGCGGCTTATTTTTGTGAGTACAAGGAAAAAGCGCGGAGTTTATAAGCATAAATGAGCACTTTTAACGCAGTAATCGCGAAAATAAGCCATGAGCTGAATAGTTACATTTACGTTTGTTTCATCAGAACTTTCAACAAGACCCTCAGTTTCCGATAACTATCCTTATCTAGGCTGTCCTTAAAAATGGGAATAGTTTGGCGCTGACGATTGTCTATCTCAAAATGCAATAGCGAAACTAATCGGGTGGTGACGCTGCTGGGTAGTAATTCCGCGTATTGAAGCGGACTATCGACTACCTGCACACTCCACCCTTCAGAATCGTTATGCGCAATAACCAACGGAGACTTTGATATTTTAAAGAGATAATTTTTAAGCGTTACCCAATACGAAATTGCAACGACAACGAAAATTATTATGCGCCATAACAAGGGTAAGCTATTGGCAACGCTGCCAAGTGCCGCAATGCCATGACTGATGCCTATCAGTCCCAAATAGAGCCTGGATCGCTTAGGCGCGATTCGGAGGAATAGACCTGATGGTGTGGACAAGTTGCGCTAAGACCGGATCTTTGGGAACTTCCTGAGCAATAAAATAGTGCTGTAGGTCAGAATCCTCAAGCGCTAGTAATTCTTCGAATAATTGTTTTTCGGACTCTATGGCACTTTCGTAGCGTTGGTCCAAATAACGAGTTAGTATGATATCCAATTCCAAACTACCCCTTCGGCATAACCAGCGTAGGCGATTACTCACCGTGCTGCTACGCTATTGCCTTTCGACAATAAGCTTTTTGATTTCACCGATTGCTTTTGCCGGGTTCAATCCCTTCGGGCAGGTGTCGGTACAGCTCATGATCGTATGACAGCGATATAGTTTGAAGGGGTCTTCCAATTCATCCAGGCGTTCGCCGGTATTCTCGTCACGGCTATCGGCTATCCAGCGATACGCTTGCAATAGTATTGCAGGTCCAAGATAGCGCTCGCTATTCCACCAATAACTCGGACAACTTGTCGAACAACAGGCACACATGATGCACTCGTATAATCCATCCAGTTTGGATCGATCTTCAATACTCTGTAAGCGCTCCCGGTCTGCCGGAGGCGGCGTCTGGGTTTCAATCCACGGTTTGATGGAAGCATATTGAGCGTAAAAATGGGTCATATCCGGAATCAGATCCTTTATTACGCTCATATGGGGTAGCGGGTAGATACGGATAGTTCCGTCCAAATCATCGATGTCTTTAGTGCAAGCCAGCGTATTCTTGCCATTTATATTCATGGCACATGAACCACACACACCTTCCCTGCATGAGCGCCTAAATGCTAAGGTTGAATCGACTTCATTCTTGATCTTGATGATTGCATCCAAAACCATAGGGCCGCAGGTATCCAAATCGATCTCGTAGATGTCTATCGACGGGTTTTCGCCACTATCCGGATTCCACCGATAAACCTCGACGCGTCTTACATTTGTTGCCCCATCAGGTGCTGGAAACGTTTTACCTTTTTGTACGACAGAATTCTTTGGGAGGGTAAATTCAACCATGATATTTCCAGAAGCGCCTAGTAAACACGTTTTTTGGGAGGAATGACTTCAACTTCGTCGGTCAAGGTATACATATGCACAGGCCGATAGTCGATTCTTGTATCACCATTATCGTCACGCCACATGACCGTATGTTTATGCCAGTTGCTGTCGTCCCGATCCGCATAGTCCTCGCGCGCATGACCGCCGCGGCTTTCTTTTCTGTTTTCGGCTCCACGTATGGTCACGCTTGCTTGCCCGATTAGATTGTCTAGTTCTAGCGTCTCCACCAGGTCGGTATTCCAAATCATTGAGCGGTCGGCAACCACTACGTCTTTAAACGATTCTTCAACTGCTTTCATCTTTTCCACACCTTCTTGCAGAACATCCCCGGTTCTAAACACGGCAGCATGATTCTGCATGGTGGTTTGCATATTCAGGCGTATATCCGCGGATTTGGTCGAACCATTCGCATAACGTACCCGGTCCAGTCTGTCCAATGCTTTTTCACAAACGTTGTCCGACAGTGGTTTGTGTTGGCTATGGGGTTTAACAAGCTCGGCGCAGCGGATCGCCGCCGACCGGCCGAATACAACCAAGTCCAATAGCGAATTGGAGCCTAATCGGTTGGCGCCGTGGACCGATACGCACGCTGCTTCACCAATCGCCATCAAACCCGGTACGACTGAATCAGGATCGTCGCCCTGCACCGTAACGACTTCACCTTTATAATTTGTTGGAACACCACCCATGTTGTAATGCACTGTAGGAATAATTGGGATGGGTTCTTTGGTTACATCCACGCCTGCAAAAATTTTGGCCGTCTCAGCGATGCCCGGCAAGCGCTCTTTGATGACATCTTGTCCAAGGTGTTCAAGATGTAAATAAGCATGGTCTTTCAGGGCGCCAACCCCCCTACCCTCACGGACTTCTATGGTGATCGATCTACTGACGACGTCGCGTGATGCCAGGTCCTTCGCACTGGGTGCATAACGCTCCATAAAGCGTTCACCCTCGGAGTTGGTCAAATAGCCGCCCTCCCCGCGCACGCCTTCCGTGATTAAGCACCCGGAGCCGTAGATTCCAGTCGGATGGAATTGTACAAACTCCATATCCTGTAATGGGATACCGGCACGTAAAGCCATGGCGTTACCGTCCCCGGTACAGGTATGCGCCGAGGTACATGATAGGTAGGCCCGACCGTATCCGCCCGTGGCAAGAACCGTCATGCGCGCTTTGAATAAATGCAACGAACCATCGTCAAGGCACCACGCCAACACGCCTCGACATTCGCCGTCTTGCATAATTAAATCCAATGCAATGTATTCTACAAAGAATTCCGCATCGTGTTTTAACGATTGCTGATATAAAGTCGCCAAGATTGCGTGCCCCGTCAAGTCCGCAGCAGCACACGTTCGCTGCGCGGTCCCTTCACCATATCGCGTCGTCATACCGCCAAACGGCCGTTGGTAAATTTTGCCTTCCGGCGTACGTGAAAATGGCACTCCGTAGTGTTCGAGCTCAATGATTGCCGGTATCGCTTCGCGGCACATATATTCGATCGCGTCCTGATCTCCAAGCCAATCCGATCCCTTGACCGTATCGTACATATGCCAACGCCAATCGTCTTCGTTCATATTGCCGAGCGCAGCGCTTATACCGCCTTGGGCGGCCGCCGTATGACTGCGAGTCGGAAAGACTTTGGTCAAGCAAGCTGTTTTAAGCCCTTTTTCGGCCATCCCAAACGTAGCACGAAGCCCGGCGCCCCCGGCGCCTACAACAAGCACATCGTGTTCGTGTTCAATTATTTCGTAACTTTCAGCCATTTAATCTTTATCCGACACTAGTAATACGGAACGTTGCGAACAACGCGGCCAATGCAAAAAGCATAAGAATAAGTTTGCTCGCCAGAACAGCGCTGACTTTCGCCCACGGCGCTAGTACATAGTCTTCAATGACGACTTGTAGTCCGAGAATGGCGTGATAAAACACCGCAATTATAGTTGCAACCAATAAAACCGAATTCCATGGGGATGCGATCCAAGCAACGATATCTTGATACTGCGCTCCCGGAACCATGACGACTGAAATGCCGAACCACAGCGTCAACGGAATTAACGCGACCGCGGTTACGCGTTGCATCCACCAATGGTGCGAGCCTTCTTTGGCTGACCCTAAACCGCGCGCCTTGGATATCGGTGTGCGAAACTTCATGCGGTACTCCCAATTAAACGAATAAACGACTTAGCCAGACAAGCAGCGTAAGGCAAATTGACACAATGATTTCCAATGTTGCCAATCTATCCAATTCGTCCCGGTCAAAAGTTAAACCGGCATCCCAAAACAGGTGTCTTATGCCGTGGACAAAATGGAAAAATAGCGCAAAGCTAAATAGAAATAATAATAGTCGCCCCAGGATGGAGTCAAGGAACGATTGCGTTTCCAAAAATTGATCCGGGCCCGCGGCAATGCCCATTAACCACATCACCAGATATAACATACCAAAGATCAGGGCAACGCCAGTCATTCGGTGCGTTATCGAAACGATAGCGGTCAACGGTAACCGGTATATCTGTAAATGAGGCGATAGCGGCCTATTGTTTAACTGTTCTTTCACTGTTAATCCTGGCTAAGAATTGATACGGAATTTGATTCAGCGGCCTAAAGTCAAATTAGCCGCCCGTTTCAGTTTAAAAATCTATGCAGCGGCCTTTTTTTTCCCAATCCCCGTAGCGTGTCGGTTCAGGACCTGGCCGTCCACCAATTTCGTTATCTCTGCTGTTTTTATTTTTATTGGGAGGTGGCGGAGGTTTATCGGACCGGTTAACCAGGGGCTCTTCGCGTTTTATGTACACTAATTCCACCCTTCTGTAATCAAAGGGCGTATTTTATACTAGGAACCTCCTAAATTCACAAGTATCGTATTGCAATGAATCCACATTGGAAATCTTTCTTAGCCAAGCTCAACGTTCGACTTCAGGGTCAACAATCCAACAAAGAATTAAATTCTGATCCGCTCGACCTTAAAACAATCTGTGTGGTAGCGGATCTCTCAGTCCTATCTGTACGCGGAAAAGATGCCGCAACGTTTTTGCAGGGTCAAACTACGTGCAACGTCCTCGCTCTGGACAACAATTCAGCAACATTCGGTGCGATTTGTAATCCCAAGGGCCGCGCATTGACCACATTTTTGCTGGTAAGAATAGATGATGGTTATCTAATACTATTACCTAACGAATTGTTGGCCGGTATCGAAAAAAGACTGCGAATGTACATCTTGCGCTCAGATGTGGAACTCCGTGATGCAAGTGCCGATTGCTGCTTGATTGGAATTGCCAACGTGCCGGATAGCGTGATTTCGAATGATATGCTTAGTTTGTCAAATGATAAACTAGGCGTCTCAACTCATAAAAGCACAAGGTCGATTAAAGTATCTGAAAATCGATGGCTGATAATGAGCAATCACGAAAATTCGATCAAACTCTGGGATTCGCTGGTGCAAAATCAACATTTTTCGGAGACTGTCCCGACGATTTGGAAATTACGCGAAATCCTTGACG
>CAZVFR010000146.1:4436-9115 GCA_964626505.1 uncultured Methylococcaceae bacterium | reverse complement strand
ATCACGAAATGTCTGAGTGGATTGAATTTTGCGCATGGTTGGAATAAGGTCATCGGGTCCATCGAACAATAAACCGCCATTGCTGCGGGCAATGATTTCTGGGAACGGGCCTATCCTTCGGGCGATCACAGGTGTTTTTTGCCGAAACGATTCGATCAGAATAATTCCGAATGTCTCGAAACAAACCGAAGGTACAATCAAAGCGATCGCATGATGATAGTATTGGTCCAGCTCGTGAGGCGCAAGGCGCCCCAGAAATTTTACGTTGTCATTGCCGTTGGCGATATTTTTAAGTGTGTCCGCGTATTCACCATCACCTGCGATCAGAAGATCAGCGTCGGCATAGTCGCGGAATACCGGGATGACGTCGTCTAAGCCTTTTATTTTTTCCAAACGACCGACAAACAAAAAGTAGGGGCGCGGATGCGGTGACGCGGAACTGTCTCGTGGCTCTGATTTTTCAGCATCAGGCAGAAAGTAGTTCACGACCTCCATGTCTCGGCCAAATCCGAATTCTTTGTGTTTGTCGCGACTGAATTCGCTCATCGCGATAAACGTGTCAACGTGCTTCTGACTGCGTTCCAGCAGACCCGTGTAGCGCCACAGTTGAGGGGGGCGTCGGTAGTGTAGGACACAGCGTATACATTCACGCCCGGTACAAAGCTCCTTGTTGTGGCGCCAGAGCACATGGGAAGGGCAGATCAACCAATGCTCGTGGGCCATGTATAGCTTTAATGCGCTCCCATACGAGAAGAGTCCGGGACCGCCGGCTAGCGACGCGTTATGAAATATAATGACGTCGAATTCCCCTTCACTGAGCAACTTATGTAGCTTGTTTTTTTGCAGGGTGGGTCGCCCGAGTTGTTGGGTCAGGAGAACCGACAGTTTTGCTACAGGTGATTGAAGGTGAATAACCTCTACGCCGTCTGCATAATCCGTATCGGTTGGAGGCGGATTATTACTCAGAACATTGTAGCCGTCGATATCTTGTATAACGGTAACGTGGTGTCCCCAACGGACCAGTGCTTGAGAAAGCCTTTGAATACCCATTGCGTCACCTCCGAAACTATACGGGGGATAAAACGTAGTGAGCATGCAAAAGCGCAACCCACTGGAGGTTTGGGCTTGGTTTGGAGCAAGGTTTGAGTCCGGTTCGTTTGTTGTCATAAGAGTAATTATGGACCGATTTGCGCTGCGAATTAGGGTAATATTTTGCGAAAGAAAAAGCCGGTAACTCTATGGTGTCGGTCTACAATAATTCCATTTTTTATTAGAATTTGGGATTTACTATTCATGCTACACTATAGCCGATGACCACTGGCAGTGCCATATAAGGAATAGAAGTCTATTGGAGGCTGTTCGCAGTTAACAATTCCGCGCGTGTTGGACCAATAAAAACTCTTCATCAGATAGATTTCTAACAGAAAATCACATCATGCACTATGACTTGCAATCTACTTAAAGCGCGTATCTCTTGAAGGCATTCAATTGTCGTGGTTGAATACGCTGTCCAAATTTGGAGCCCGGTACATTCATTGTTCTTGACGGACTAAAAATATCTGTATTTCAGCTTGTAGATTAGAGCGCACAGTCAATAAGCATCATAAAACCCCCGTAACTTGTAAAACCTAATGGAGAGAGGTATTCATGAGCCAAGATAAATTGATATCTCTGGTTATACCGGTCTACAACGAAATCGAAGTTATCGATATATGTTATCAGCGATTGACCCAAGTCATGCAATCGATGCAGGGGTATTCGTATGAATTGGTTTTCGTCGATGACGGGAGTATTGATGGGTCACATGCGCGTTTATTGGAATTACAGATAAACGACCCCCATTTGGTGGTGATTAAGTTTTCCCGTAACTTCGGACACCAGATCGCGATTACGGCGGGTATAGATAAGGCTAAGGGAAGCGCTGTGGTTGTTATCGACGCAGATATGCAAGATCCGCCCGAGGTTATAGAAGCCATGATTACCAAGTGGGAGGAAGGTTACGACGTCGTATACGGTGTACGCGAAAAGCGCGAAGGCGAGAGTTGGGCCAAGCTGTTTACGGCGGCAGCGTTCTATCGTTTTTTACGTTTGTTTACCAGCATAGATATTCCCGTGGATGTGGGTGATTTCAGGTTAATGAGTGGCAGAGCCGCGGATCAATTTCGACAATTACGCGAGAAGGACCGGTTCGTTAGGGGGTTGGTGAGCTGGCTGGGTTTCCGCCAAACCGGAGTCGCGTATGAACGCGAGGAACGCTTCGCGGGTGAAACGAAATACCCGTTCCGCAAGATGGCCAAATTTGCGGTTGATGGAATTACCTCGTTCTCAAATGTACCGCTGAAATTAGCATCTTGGCTGGGCTTCTTAGCGTCTATTTTTGCCTTTTTATATTTGCTTACCGTCTTCATTCAAAAGCTTATGGGCTATACGGTAGAGGGTTGGGCAACCATCATGGTGGCCATGCTTTTCCTCGGGGGGGTCCAGTTGATATGTCTTGGGATTATCGGCGAATACATTGGTAGGATTTTTAACGAAATTAAGCCGCGTCCGATGTATGTTATCGAGTCTATCGATGGGGGCGCGTCGCCTGACTAACTTCCGCATAGTTAACTTTATTAATCTTCATGGAATCGGAATTGGCGGTTAATCCAGCGCTTTTTGTGACGGGCGCGAGTGGTTTTGTCGGTCGCGTTGTCCTGCAAGCAATACAACCAGCGGATTATTCCCGCGTTGTGCTATTGAGCCGTAGCGAATTGATATTGCCGGAACATATGGCGCATGCTGAAAATGTAACGGTTGTCACCGCGGCGATTCATGAAGTTGACCGCTATTCCCAATATTTGGATACGGATTGCCAGGTGCTCCATCTTGCGGCGTTGACCGGAAAAGCGCCCCGTGTTGAGCATTTCAACGTCAATGCCACCGGTACGGAACATCTGGTCAAAGCGGCCGCAAACGCAAATGTTGCCAGATTCGTGTTTGTCAGTTCAATTGCCGTGTCGTTCAAAGACCGGGAAGCGTACTACTATGCTGAATCGAAACAGCAGGCAGAACAGATCGTAATGGCGAGTAATCTAAACTACTGCATCGTTCGACCGACTATCATACTCGGGCAGCAGGCACCGATCTGGAACAGTTTATCAGCGCTTGCCAAAGGACCCTTGGTCGTGCAGCTCGGGGACGGTCGAGCCAAAATTCAGCCTATTGACGTTGATGATTTGGTGCGCTTGCTCATGATACTGTTATCCACGCATCAATATCGCAATGAAATTCTGGAATTGGGTGGCCCCGATAGCATTACCATGGGCGATTTTCTGCAACGCATTCATTGGCGTTACAGGCAACAACAAGGACGGATAATTCCGTTGCCGCTGGGCTTGATCATGTGGTTACTCAGGTTTGTCGAACGGCACATTACAGAAGCGTTACCGGTATCCTCAGGCCAGTTTACATCGTTCTGTAACGACGGGACTACTGTTGATAATCCTTTCATTGCGGAGCACCAAACCGGCATGAAAGGTATCGATGAGATGCTTGATGGTTTGATGGAGCCTGACCCCAAGTCCGATAGAACCACGGTTGAATTGGAGTGTGATGTTTATAGCCGTTATTTGACGGGTCAACCGATGGATCATTATGTGTTAGCTAAGTATTTAGAAGCGGTAGAACCCAGCGGCTGTTTGGCGGAATTAAATGTTACACCTTTCGATAGCTTCCTAGCACGCTTGTCTGTTGTACATCCTGTTCTGACGCGTTCGGTTGATGGTTTCTGCCGGTTTTTTTATAGAGCGGCGCCGATTCGTAAAAAGCTTATTTTTCTACTCGCTGTAATGGAAACTCGGGGAGCGACAGCCGATAAGCTCGATCAGGTTGATGAAAAACCCAGGATTCGAATTTTTTTGGACTTAGTGGTGCAGTCAACCATTTCAGTTCTATTGATCGGTGTTGCCACATTGGTGTTGTTGCCGCTACGCAGAATCCTCAATCGAGGGATTACTTCAGAAGTGAAGGCTTAAGCAGGTCATCATGGCGGATTTCACCGTAGTAGGCTCGGGTCCGAGTGGCGTTCACTTCGCGCTATCCGCATTAAAGCGCGGGCATTCCGTGCAGATTGTAGATGTGGGTTGGTCGCCGAATGACGCAGTGAATCCGGGCGATTCCTTTGTCGATTTGAAACATAATCTAGACGATCCCGCGGCCTATTTTCTGGGCCAGAACAACGAAGGTGTGTTGCTTCCAGGTGATGACGGCGAATTTTACGGAATACCACCGAGTAAAGCCTACGCGTTGCGCTCGGTTGCCCAATTTGATTCTGTCACGCACAATTTTGAGCCGTTGGTCTCATTCGCTCGGGGTGGTTTGGCGGAAATGTGGACGGGTGGTTGTTATGCGTTCAATGACGCGGAGCTGGAAGATTTCCCCTTTGGCTACGATGAAATCGCGCCGTATTATCGCCAGATCGCGGAGCGTATAGGAATAAACGGCATGCAGGATGATTTATCCGACAGGATTCCAATTCAAACTGGGTTTCAACCACCACTGCGGCTCGATAATCACTCAGCTTTGTTGTTGTCCCGTTATGAATCGAAGCGTAAATATTTTCAAGATCAATTGGGATGTCGTGTTGGGCGTGCCAGACACGCTGTGTTAAGCCAGGATCTTGGCGAACGAAAAAGCTG
>CAZVFR010000146.1:0-4336 GCA_964626505.1 uncultured Methylococcaceae bacterium | reverse complement strand
TTGGGCGTGCCAGACACGCTGTGTTAAGCCAGGATCTTGGCGAACGAAAAAGCTGTCAATATTTGGGGCGCTGTTTGTGGGGGTGTCCGAGCGGATCTATTTATACGCCAGCCACAACGTTGAACGAGTGCATGGCGTATTCTGGATTCCAGTATTCACCGGATCGTTATATCAGCAATTTTAACTATGATGATTCAGGTCATATCAAATCACTGTTGTTTGAATCTCCGGATGGGGGAATGGCTACGGAAATGCCGATTCAAAATTTGGTGTTGGCGGCTGGTACTCTGGGAACATCCAGACTGGTGCTGGAATCGGTATTTCGTAAAACTGGGCAAATTATTCGCCTGCCGGGTTTGATGGACAACCGGCAGATCTTGGTGCCGTTCCTTAATCTATCTATGCTGGGCAAAGCCTACCAACCGAATAGTTACCAATACAATCAGTTGGCCATGGGGTTTGACTCGGCCAATGCCAAGCACTATGTGCACTGTATGGTCACGGCATTAAAAACCGCGATGATTCATCCCATTGTAGAAAAGCTTCCGTTTGATCTTAAAACCGCCTTGCATCTATTCCGCAATTTCCACGCTGCACTGGGTTTGGTGAACGTCAATTTCCACGATACCCGAAGGGATGATTGCTATTTGACTTTGGATGCCAAATCGGACACTAAGCATCCTAAATTAATGATGCACTATAGCTATACTGATGGTGAAGGCGAGCGGCTTACTAAAGCGCTTAGGCGCGTTAAAAAAACCTTATTGAAACTGGGGTGCGTCGTTCCGCCCGGAATGGTCCATGTCAGGCCAATGGGCGCAAGTGTTCATTATGCCGGGACTTTTCCGATGTCGGATCACGATACCGGGCCATGGACCAGTACCCGGGACTGCCGCAGTAATGATTTTAAAAATTTGATTTTTGCTGACGGAAGTACGTATCCTTTTTTACCCGCGAAAAATACCACGTTTACGTTGATGGCTAACGCGGTTCGTATTGCTGAAAACTTGTAGGGTGTTGAATGTCTAAAAGTCGTCTTAAAAAAACCCTGTCTATTCTCGTTGTAATAATCATTACAGTGCTTGCGCTGGTCTATGCCTTGTGGGACGTAGATTTTCCTAAATTGAAACAAGTGTTGGCCGAGGGCGATTATTGGGTGGTTTTGCCGATTAACGGTTTACTGTTCCTTTTTTTCTGGCTTAAAGCGATACGCTGGTCCGCGATATTGCGTCCGCTCGGAAGGTTTACGACGCTTCAGGTTACGCCGGCGATGATGATTGGTTTTGCCGGTAACAACGTGCTCCCAGGGCGTATCGGGGAGCTAATGCGGACGGTGGTATTCGCCCGGCGATACAATAAACCCCTGACAAGCGTTCTGATTTCTATTGTGGTAGAGCGCCTTTTCGATGTAATAGCCGTATTAATTTTGTATGAACTGGCGATAGTGATGCTCGGAGATGTGCCTGCTTCATTGCAGATTGGGGCATGGGTCATCGCCTTGCTGCTAGCAGGCATCCTACTGGTTATTATTCTGACCTTGTGGCGATCCGATATTGTTTTAAGTCTGTGGGACAAAGTCAGTTTTTGGTTACCTGATGGCTTGCAGACTCGAATTCGCGGTGCGATCAGTAATGCAATTATCGCGTTATCTGCGTTAAAATCACCCGGATTGGTCGCGGTGTTGCTGGTTTCGTCGCTGCTCAAATGGATGCTGAATTGTGTAATGATTTGGTATTCGCTGGAAGCTTATGGTTCCGTGGTTACGATGGAGATTACAGCGATTTTATTAGCGGTGCTTTCTCTGGCGTCAGCCGTCCCAAACGCTCCGGGGTTTGTTGGGGCGACCCAGGTCGCCTTCGTATTCGCGCTACGCCCGTTTGGAATTGGTGAAGAAATAGCGTTTGCAGCGAGCGTGTTGTACCTGGTGAGTCAATGGATCCCTGTTACTATAATTGGCGCATTTTATTTTGTCGTCGGCGGCCTGGAAGTCTCGGAAGTACGTAGAGAGGTTGAAGAAGCGGAGGACGCTTCCATTAGCTAATGACAGTGTCGCCAAACCATCTCGAACAGTCAGCCAAGTTTTTTAGATCTACAGAGAAATGAAACTAATAGACCAACTAATTGGAAAGCAAATACGCCAGCCTTCAGGCTTCGCGGGCATGATCCTTGGCCACTTAATGGCTAATGAGCACAAAAAGCTGGTGCAATGGATGTTTGATTTTGTAGACATTCAAACATCAGATAATGTACTTGATGTTGGATGTGGAGGCGGCATGACACTCAGAATGATAACGCAGAGTGCCAGTAAAGGATTTACTGTCGGTATCGACTATTCGCAAACGATGGTCAAACAGTCGGCAAAGAGAAATAAGTCTGGAATAGGCGAAGGTAAGGTAGCCATTCTATCGGGCAATGTTTTGACGCTACCTTTTATCGATGCAAGCTTTGATAAGGTTTGTGGCGTAGAGACCTTTTATTTCTGGCCCGATCCGCTCATGGGCCTCAAAGAGATTCGACGCGTGTTGAAACCCGGTGGTACGATTGCGCTGGTCATGGATATCAGCAAAGAAGTAGCGGACGATTCGGTTACTGAAGATATAGGTTCACGGCTGGGCTTCCAGGTTTATTCCGGTGAGGAGCTCAAATCAATGTTACTGGAAGCTGGATTTACGGATGTACGCCATGAAGCTCTCCCGGACAGAGGAAAGGGCTGGTTGTGCGTGATAGGAGTCGGCGACTAATTCTGTCCTCAAATAGATGGAGAATGGCTCTGCTGGAAGATTTACTGACCAACGCTACCGCTTATCCTAAACATCTCCTATTTATTTCGCGATTGTTAAGCAAGTATAGTTATTAATTTTTCCGTTCCATTTGAGCATTAAAAGTTAAGAAATTCCATGTTTTTGCTATAGCACTTAAACTTTCGGCAGGGCCACCGCATTAAAAAGCACTTGAAAACATAACTTTAGTCCGGTAGTCGTCACTCCACGCAGCCTTGCGGCGTTTTTTAGCGAGACTGAGAGAAGAAGATTCCTGTTGAAACAAATTCAGGCAAAGATGGCGAATGCTAGTCATGATCGTGGCAGCATTTCCTTTTATTCGACTCGCGTCATCGCCAAAGATGACATCCAGTCGCCAATGAAGCGGATTTTCAACGCCCCAATGCCCACGCACAGCGTTTGCGAATGGCTTGGCAACCGCAGGAATTGAGTTTATGAAGTAACGACGTTCGAGAGATTTAGTCCCGCCTTGAACGCACTCACGTTCAACCATGCCGATGCTTTTTAATCCCTTCCATTGATGAATATCCGGAAGACTCAGCAAAACATCACTCACCCAATATCGTCGTGTCTCCAGTCGACCATGCGCTTTATCTAGTTGTTCCTCATAGTCGTAATTTATGTCTCTAAAGTGGTTGGCTTGCGCGGTTACAAAGAAATCTTCAACCGCTTCATGAAGCTTGCTCTGATTACCTTTCAATCCCAGTACATAATCCCCCTTTTGTTCGATCACTTGTTTAGCGATCGCGCGTTGACAGCCCATCGCGTCAATCGTGACGATACAGCCTTTGAGTTCTAGCAATTTAAGGAGTTTCGGAATGGCTGTGATCTCATTAGATTTATCATCCGTTGCTTGTTGGCCCAAAACCATACGGTTGGTACAGGCCCATGCACTGACCCTATGGAGTGGATTTTGGTCGTTCTTACGGTCACGCGATCCGCGAGCTGTTTTACCATCTATGGCAATGATTTCTCCACCTGTCACAGTCAATACCGATTGTGTCCAACTCATAAAACACTCACGAAAACCTGGCGGCGATAGTCTTGAGAGAACATACGCAATACAATCGTGCGACGGCACTCCGTTCTCAAGGGTAATATATTGCCGGAGCCAATTTAATTTTTCTTTACCAAAGTCTTCAATCGCTTCCCACCCATCAGCACCACTCGCAACCGCAGATAGCGTAAGAACAATGATGTCTATTAACTTATGTTGCTTGTGGCGTTCTATCCTGGGATCTTTTAGTGTGGAAAAATGATCTATTATGCTGGCTGTCATGAGAACTCCTTATGTATGTTCTCATAATAATCCTCTAATTCATTGCATTAATACAAGTTTTTATGCGGTGGCCCTGGGTGATATTTGATTGATTAGGATTGCAACTCATGGCTTCATTTTCTAAACGCTATATTATCAATTCGCGACTTGACCCCTTTTTCGCTCTGACATCCAAGAACCCAGGGTAATTGCCAAGATTCTGGACCATCTCGGTCTGCCCATCAGAGCGCCGCCCCGATCTCCCGTGCAGTCTTTCGAACTATTCGAAATAGCCTGA
>CAZVFR010000145.1:0-9169 GCA_964626505.1 uncultured Methylococcaceae bacterium | reverse complement strand
GAGACTATAAGAGTTTGTCCCATACACGATGGGATTGTAAGTATCACATTGTATTTATCCCTAAGAAAAGGAAGAAGTTGATTTATGGAAGGCTCCGGAAGTACCTTGGCGAGATATTTCATGAATTGGCCAAACGCAAAGGAATTGTGATAGAGGAAGGCCATTTGATGCCAGATCACGTGCATATGTGTATAAGTATCCCGCCGAAGTACGCGGTATCGAATGTAGTGGGCTATATAAAAGGCAAAAGTGCGATATTAATCGCTCGAACATTTAGAGGTCGACAGAGAAATTTCTCGGGTGAGCATTTCTGGGCGAGAGGGTACTTTGTCTCAACGGTAGGTCTTGATGAGCAGATGGTGATTGACTATATCCGAAATCAGGAAAAAGGAGATGAGCGCCAGGAACAGCTACGGTTAGGAATATAGCTGCGCCTTGGGCGCTTACTTAAGCCCTTAGAGGGCGTCAGCTAACAAGCCTCCGGCTATGCCGGAGGTGATTTAACTTTCGGATGTTTCTTGCCCTCTCTAACCGTGCAACGAAAAGGGAAGGTGAATTCCTGCACTGGCCGCATACAACAAAAATTATCTGGGGTGCTCACCGTATTACGTTTATTTTCACTGACGCGACTGGCGATTTGAGCTTATATTATGATATTGAGTTGAAAAGCCCGCTGAATATCGAGCAAACTGGCGGTGGCATGTTTCCGACCACAACGATAGTGACCAAGAATCAGATTTATGTCCCTGTACCTAGGTCACTAGAACAGGCATTCCAGATTGCTGAAGGTATAAAAGAATTTTATGTACGTTTCGACACGATCCCTTAGAACGCATTCTGCAACCGGCGGGGCAAAATTTGATTTCCCCGCTCCAGTTTATGCCGCAACTCGGCAATTGATGCAGTTTATCGGAGTTTTACCCACAAACTAACCGAGAAAATCCTAATTCATTCAATCAATGCCACGCGCTTTTCTACACCGACCAGAATGGGCTCATATGTTGTCTCTGGCACACCTTCCGCCAGAGCTAAAGCCCTTACTTCTGCTATAGCATCATCGATCTGTGAGACTAGACTAGAGAAAATATCATCCATATCAACCTCACGCAGCCCAGCCTTCTGACCCGTCTGATAGAAATGGCGAGGCAGTATTTCCTTTATGCGATAATGACTGCTTCCCACAGCCATTGCCAACTTGATCTTGTGCGCTGAAAGCTCAAGATAAGGATAAACCGACATCACATCGTACAGAGGGGTAAGTTTGTAGCCTCCCGGCGTAAGAAAAATCGAGAAATTCTTGGCGTGGCCGTCTATGGCAGCCAGAAGCCAGAACACAATCTGCGCTTTCATAAAGCTCAGGCGGTCTTCACGAGGAGCAACAGCACCGTTTAGAAATTCGAGAATATCTACAATTCCGGGACCGCCATCGCTTTGATATTTTCGCATGGGTGAAACACCCAGCGCTTGACAAATATCCTCTTGTGGCAAGCGATAAAGCACATCATCGCGCCATAGCCGATCAAAGCGCTCAACAACAAAGACCGGCTTGTCATCGAATATGAGCACTTCGGCCTTTGCAGTCTCAAGCCCTAACGCCCGGCACAGTGCAAGACAGAGCCATTCATTCCATGGCGTATCGGAAAAATCCGCACCATTTGGGCCTTCCTTCATAGCCGGTTTAAATATGTGAGAGGTTGGCGTTGCACCAAGGGGAAGCTGCCACTGACTATCTATTCGAAGAAACGCCGTTTTTTCCTGCACCCCAGCGATTGAAATACGAAAATCATCCTCGGCGGCATGAATGCCCAGGGGAGCCGTTCCCAAGGAAGCAATCCGGCTTGTGATCTCTTCATCATTGACGGGGCGGTAGGTCATCTTCGCAGGGTCACCCGGATCAAGGCCTTCGGGTACAAAACGCAGTGCGCCGACACAATCACGTCCTATTACGAAGAGAAGATCAAACGTGCCAGCACTATCAATACGTTCCCGCGCCGCAATTTTGTTCTTTACAGCCTGATCATCGGGTAACAAACCGTCAAAGAAGCTATCCGCATGCATTCCTGACCAAATACGATCCGACAAAGGCATGGACAGTGAAATGGGAAAGGCGCGTTCGGAAGAAATCCAGTTTTGGTCATAGCGGAATGCGGTAGAGCCGTTCGGCGCGCGCGAATATTTGCCAACCTTGCTTGAGCCGACATAAACATCCAGTATGCGTCCTTTGCGTTTGCGGCCCATTTTAATACTCCGTTGGATCGAATTCTGCTTTTTTGCGTGGCACAACAGACAAGTCCATGCCCAGCGCAGCTAAAACTTTAATGACTGTATCGAGCTTCGCACTTATCGCACCATTCTCAATCTCTGAAATGAGAGCCTGTCTCACAGAAGCTTTGCGCGCAAGGTCAACTTGCCGTAGTTTCTGCTTCTGACGAGTTATGCGGACGACTTCGCCAAATTCTTTGTTGTTACGTATGGTCATCGCCATCAACCTTTCTGTTCTATACGACAAACCGTATATACAATATTTATACGATTATCCGTATAATGTCAATATATTCTATATTGCGTATAAAAAGGGGTTGGCAAGAGGATTTTGCCACAAGCCCAGACGAACCAATTCAGACTCTGCAAAGGTTTATTAGGAGCACATGGTTATCAAGATATCCGAGCAATTTATGTCACACATCAATTCAGTCGGCTACGCTGATAGCGGACATTCAATCGATCAATAAACTAACGTCGCGACCGGCTGTTATGTGCCAATAGCTGCCACTCGCACAAGAATAATCAATGTTGCTCCGATTATAACTTTCGGATATTTTGATGGCAAAATAGGTCAGACTAAAATTTTAAAACCCCGTGGTTTGTCAGGAGCGAAAAGATCGCGAACTTGATAAGGCAAAAGCGCGCAGATTATTCATCAGGGTCTGGAAGAAAGCTTCTACTGAGAGTCGGTATATATGACCGCAATTGTGATTGCTGTTTTAATGACCAAATGAATGAAATTTGTCTTGCGATAAAAGGAGGAGTCTATATATGACAGAACCAACCTGACTAATTCATAAATATTCGCCAGCATTTTATCGTGAAGGACTATTGCAATCGTTATCTGGCTGGCTTTATGATTCGCTTTTGCTAATTACCAATCTATGGACTGCGATGAAAGCTTTTAGGAAAATTATTATCGATTGGTTACTCGTGATATCAACTTTCTATGGATTTTTATTGGTACCAGTCGCCGCCGAGGACTGGATCTATGAAGTTCGTTCCGGTGACAACCTTTGGTCCCTTTCTACAGAATATTTGATTAATCCTTTAAACTGGAAACGGCTTAAAATTTTAAATCAGATAGATGACCCCCGTCACCTAGTCCCTGGAACTAAACTCCGCATTCCAGCAATCTTACTTTACAAACACCCGATCATGGCTCGGGTCTTAAATGTTAACGGCGGGGTCTTTGTTAAAGAAGAAGGACAGAGTAAAGATAAATTAGTATCTAGGCGCAAGTTGCTTATCGCGGGTGATTCTATCCGCACCGAAACAGATGCGAATATTACCATCGAATTTGTTGATGGTTCGATCATTTTGCTACAACCCAATAGCCAGATAACATTGAATATTTTATCGCTTTACGGCTCTACAGGAATTACTGAAACTCGCGTCCAACTCGACTACGGAAGGATGGAAACAAAGGTTGTTCCTACTAACGATCCTGCTAGCCGATTTGAAATATCGACCCCGGCAGCAGTAACTTCGGTCCGTGGGACTGATTATCGAGTCAGCGCGGAGAATGAAATCAAAGAGTCAAGAGTGGAAACCTTGTCGGGCCAAATTAAGGTGAAAAGTGCTGACCATTCGATGTTGATTGGCGAGGGTTACGGGACGATTGCTGCGGCAAATACCCCGCCGCTGCCACCGATTCCATTATTAGAGCCGCCTGACACCACTTCTATCCCCAGAACTCTCGAGTCTGTTCCGATAGAATTCGTCCTACCTGTGGGTCCTGAAATACAAGGTCGTAGAATTCAGATTGCTGCGGACCAATCCTTTGATGAGGTTTTGTACGATGGCCTATTTACAACCGACATTATACGGGGACCGGATTTGCCCGATGGGCATTATCATTTGCGGGTTCGAAATATTGACGCACAGAAATTGGAAGGGCTGAATAGTCAGCTTCGCATTACGTTGAATGCCCGTCCGGAAGCTCCGTTTCTGACGTTCCCAGATTCTGACGCTGGCGTGATCCTGGAACGTCCTGTCTTCAAGTGGTCTCGGCAAGCAAAAGGTCAAAAATACCATTTTCAAATAGCCCAAAATATCGATTTTTTGAATCCGATGATTGATATTCCGAAACACCCGGATGTGAAATTGAAAGTGGAAGAAGAACTAGGATTGGGGATTTATTATTGGCGAGTGGCCGTTGTCGATGAAAATGAAGGCCATGGCCCATTTAGTAACACTGAACAATTCAGGCGTATCACTCCACCACCAACGACTGACGAACCCGAGATCGACGACAAGTCGATAAATATACGCTGGAAGAAAGGTCTTACCGGCCAAAAATACCAGATCCAGATGGCTGAGGATGTTACCTTTGAACGACTCATATTTGATCAACAAACTGCCAAACCACAAGTAAAAATTCCTCGGCCAGAAGCTGGAGATTACTTTGTACGTGTTAGAAATATCGATCCTGATGGTTATATCGGTCCATTTAACAAACCCCAGATTCTTATCGTCCCTGAAGAAGACCTTTATTGGTGGTTGCTTATGATTTTACCCCTGCTCGGTTTGATAGCGCTGTAAATTTATTTGCAGAAAATCCTATTTCGAATGCAATTACCGCGACTTTTATTGTTGGTGTGTATACCCCTTTTTGCTGTTAGTTTGTTTCGATCAGACATCATCGTACGATGGAATGACCAACTTTATGATATAGAATTGAATCTGTTCGACTGGAAGGCTGACGACAGTGTCGTAATAGTTGCGATTGACGAGCAGAGCTTAAGTCAACTGGGTCGATGGCCGTGGTCTCGCCACCGGCATGCAGAATTAATTGATATTCTAACCAATGCTGGAGTCGCGGCGATTGGGTTGGATATCATCTTCGCAGAACCTGATTCCGGCGAGTCCCAAGCTGACGTGGCCCTGGCGAAAGCTATTCGCCAAAGCGGGCGAGTTGCGCTGCCGGTGTTTCCTATCCATGTCGCGGGACATGACGGTTTTTCTGTAGCGACACCCATACCGATTCTGTCTAAAGCAGCTGCTGCATTGGGGCATGTCCATATAGCGGCGGGTAGTGACGGGATCGTCCGCAGCGTATATCTACAAGCCTATTTAGGCCATACGCGTTGGCCAGCTTTACCTCTTGCTCTGCTCAATCTTTCTCAGGAACACACGTTGAAGAACCCTCTAACGGACCGATACTCAACTGAACGCATACGGCCCGATAATGGAGCCTGGAATTTCAGGCACCGAGTCTTATTCCCATTTCCAAATCCAAACACCCAAATAACACAGATTTCTTATAGTGACGTTTTGAATAACCCGAATGTTACAGCAGCACTTCGAGGGAAACTGATACTGATTGGCGTAACAGCCGCTGGACTGGCTCAGCACTTTGCCATACCGGATACTGATACCACCGGTAAACCTAAATTAATGACGGGTGTTGAGTTAAACGCCACCATATTGCGTTCGCTGTATACCGGCTTGGTCATTCATCCGATCAATCCAACTATGGGAAGCATTTTAACGTTTATATTCGTACTATTTGCAATAATATCGTATAGCGTTGTGACATCTCGCTGGGTACTGCTCATGACCGCGATATTTTCGTTGTTCGTGTTCACGTTTAGCTTATTGATGTTATGGAATTTCCGAATTTGGTATACACCGGGACCGGTAATAATCGGTTTGTTGCTAAGCTATCCGATCTGGAGTTGGCAACGCTTGCAAGCAATCACAAAGACTTTGTATCAAGAAAAGGAGCAAACCAAAGCAACGCTCCATTCAATTGGTGATGGCGTTGTCACGACCGACGCAAATGGGATAGTTCAATATATGAACCCAATCGCCGAAGAAATCTCCGGTTTCAAGAATGCTCAGGCCAAAAGCCAACATATCAGCAAAATATTTACCTTTAACGACGGAGAATGCATTACTGAAGTAAAAAATAGCAACCGACCTGACTCAGCACCGAATCCAAGATTTCTTAACAATCGGTTGGGAAAGAAACATGCTGTACGCACATCCAAGAAGCCGATTGTTGGAAAAACTGGAACTCTTTTCGGAATGGTCTATGCGTTTAGTGATATCACTGAAATACTTAATATCAGTAAAAAAATGGCCTATATGGCGACGCATGACATGCTGACCCGTTTGCCGAATCGGGTTTTACTTGGAGATCGATTGACACAAGCAATTGGCAATGCATCTCGATCTAATAGGCGCGTTGCAATCTTATTCATTGATCTCGACGGATTTAAGAAAATTAACGATGGCATGGGGCATCAAATTGGGGATCAATTACTTAAGGATGTCGCGGGTCGACTGTGCGGTACGTTACGTCAAGTGGATACGGCTGCTCGGTGGGGTGGGGACGAATTCGTCGTTCTCCTCGAAGGGCTGAGCCAAACCGAAACCATAACGGGCGTTGCTGTTAAGATTCATAATGTTTTATCCAAGCCGTTCCATATTGATTCGGAGGATCTCTTTGTTACGTCAAGTATAGGCATCAGTGTTTTCCCCAAAGACGGATCTACAGCGGAAACACTGATTGACCGTGCCGATGCTGCAATGTATCGGGTTAAAAAGTCTGGCTCCAATAATTTTTGTTTTTATTCACAAGGTATGAATGATCACGCAAAAGCCCGTCTCGTCATGGAAAAGGATTTGCATAATGCATTATCTGGAGGAGATTTCGAAATACTCTATCAGCCACAGGTTGAAATAAGGTCAAACCGTATCGTTGGGATGGAAGCATTGTTACGTTGGCATCATCCGCAAAAAGGGTTAATCCCGCCAGATTGTTTCATTCCTCTAGCCGAAGAGGTCGGTTTAATTGACGATATCGGTCTTTGGGTTTTAGAAACTGTGTGCCGACAGCTTAACGATTGGCAAGAACGAGGTCTTCCAATGATAACTGCTGCAATTAATCTTTCGCCTCGACAGTTTATGAAAAAAAACCTGCTCGATATTTTCGGTCAGACGCTCCACAAGAACCATCTTAATCGCGGTTGCCTACAAATTGAAATTACCGAAAACTTGATGATGAACGATATTGATCAAGTAACTGACCTACTGCTGGCGATTAAAGAATTAGGCATATTCGTTTCTATCGATGATTTTGGTACGGGTTTTTCTTCGTTAAATTTACTTAAACAAATTCCCGTTGATGAACTCAAAATCGATATGTCATTTGTGCGTAATGTAGTGAGCGATCCCAAAGACGCGAATATCGCTAAAACGATTATTGGACTCGCGCACAATATGGACATATACGTCGTGGCAGAAGGCGTTGAAAATACGGATCAATATCGGTTATTCAAACAGTGGGGATGCGACCGTATACAAGGTTTCTACTTCAGTAAGCCTTTAAACAGCGCCGAAATGACCCAATTAATTTGTTCGAATGGAGGGGTCATGGCGCATCATTCGGAAAGCTAAACAGTCACCACGCGGTCTCACCACGGCGTATCGGCAGGCCTATAACAAATTGCTTAACTTTGTGCCTGGCAAAGTGTTGACACAGCACGACCTGGCTTGGCCAATTAGCAAAAGCAAAATACGGTACGGTTTGCTGTGACCCGGCCGAGTACAGACTCGATGACATGTCTTACTGTGCTTAGAACGAGAGCCGGCTAGAGGTCGTGTAGCGTCCTTCAGACAACGTCAAATCCAATGACCGTTTTCGTCGGCTTCGTGCCAGGAGCCGACCTTAGCTGCCTAGTCAATTTTGAGCTGAGCAATCGGCGAATTGTAGTTACCTTTTGAGCCGACGATCGGAAAAGTCAAAAAGCAAGACCCATCCCCATTTTGTGCACGTACCTTTGTTGGACGGGAGCCAATGATGCATTTTTTTATTGCTAATGAGAAAAGGAAAACGTTCTGTTTTTTTAGCTAACATTTAATACTTCCACACGATTCCTCCCGTTTGCTTTTGCGCTATATAGGGCCGAATCCGCTCTACCTATGAGTTGATGGTAGTCTTCGCCTTTTCTGATTTTTGCTACCCCAAAGGAAGCAGAAATTTGCTTCTCGACACCTGTATCAATACGGTATAGTGCTTGGCGAACCCGTTCTACGATACTAACTGCGTCATCTATCTCGGTATTCGGAAAAATAATCAGAAACTCTTCGCCACCCCAGCGGCAAACAAAGTCGGATGGTCTAATTGAATTCGTGGATGCTTCGGCTACCGATACAAGTACATCATCGCCTTTACTATGCCCAAAATCATCGTTAAAAGACTTGAAACGGTCGATATCAAAAAGTGCAATACATAAAGGTTCACCACTTACGCCAAAACGTTGGCATAATTTGGCTAATCGTACGCTGCCAATTCTCCTATTAGAAATATTTGTTAAGTCATCCGTTTCGGCTTGAACTTGTATTATTTTGTTCATTTGCTGAAGCTGACTGTTTGCATCCTCGAGCTCCAATGTGCGATCTTTGATCTTATCTTCCAGTTCCCTGTTTAAGGACAAAAGTTCGGATTCAGCGTTTCGACGGCGAATTATATTTCGAATGAGAATGTAGATGACTGCCGCTAATGTAATAAAGACGGCGGCGACCGTCTGTACCCAAATTCGATTATTTTGATAAAAGCTAATCGGCCGGAAATGAATGGTGCTTTCATCAGGTAAGCGATCCAGAGGTATACTGAAACGCTCTAGCTGGCGATAATCAAAATTGGGTTGTACTCGGCTTTCGGAGAGATGGGGATATTTTCGGGCGCTTCGCCATTTAGAATACGATTAGCAATCTTTGCCACATTTCGACCATGTGTATACGGGTTGTTCATCACGCCACCTGTGATTCCGTTACCAATTAATATGCACCCCACATTCCGTATATTGGCACTGTACTAGCACGGCTAAGATCAGGCAGGTCTCGCGCAAAGGAAAAATAATGACCCTCTCTATCCTTGTGAATTGCCAGCATG